>JAADDK010000002.1 GCA_013154005.1 Methanobacteriota archaeon | reverse complement strand
GATATCCCCACAGTTCCCAGGTATGTACCATGTGCGGAGAGTTCTGCGCAATAAAGATTCTGCGCGAATACCTGGAAGAGAAGCACTAACTCCTATTTTTAATTTTTAAAATGATACCTAAACTTACAATATCAATAAAACACCTAAAGCAGTAAAAAAGAAGTGTTAATTCCAGAATTTTGAAATTCTATAAATTCATAAAATCGTTAAGCGCAAGCAGAGTTCTTCCCCTAACAGAAAGCACATATTCATCTTCTTTCTTTTTTTCTATTAATTTTCGGTTTGTAAAATATATTATTATTTCTTCCGCATCTCTCTCAGAATGCACCTTACTTTCAATCTCCATCTTAGCCTGAAGATATCCTTTGGGCACGGCAAATACTTCGAGATATCTTTCTTTATCAACATCGAGCGTACTGCTCATAAGATCAATCACAGGCAACTCTTCCACCATTCCCCGCTCGGCATGATATGGATGCAAAATAACATCTTTACGTCTCATTACCATATTTAAAAGTTTTACATACATTGCAAGTGCTCCCACCTTATGTCCGCTGCTGAGATTTAGATACACCTCCGTAAGTGTTCCGGATGAAATCAAATTTCCAAGTTTTACTTCCACAGCATCCATAACACTTTCGTAGTCTGTGAGATTTGAATCAATAAATACCACATCGATACCGGAAAACCTAAGAATTTCAAGCTGATTTATAACCAAAAGTTTAAATGCATTTCTCTCCTCATTGGTAAGGTCTGATGAGTCAATATTACTCAGAATATCTCCTGCGTCGGTAAATATGAACACTCTTTTTATGTCCCTTGCATGGCGAAGGCCCTGTGAAAACTTATTTGCTTCTTCCATGTTCAATTTATATCGCTCCTCATTATCATACGTGTAAACAGTAAGTCCAGATACAAACACATTCATTCACTCACCACCTACAAAAAACAAAGCAGATGAGTAGGGAGCATAATAAAGCGTTCTTCCTCTTTTCTTCTCCATAATCAGATTTAATTTTTTGAGTTTTTCTTTTGCAGAATTAAACGTGCTTTCACTTATATTTTTTCCATATTTCTTTCTCATTATTTCTCGAATCTCAGGACCGCTCCATTCTTTCATTTCCTCACTTCCACTGCTCAGCAGAATTTTCAAAATCATAGAAATGGTTGTGTTTTTTTTAAAATCAATCTTCATATTTCCAATACGAAGTGGGATACGATGAACTTTCATATCATCCCCCTGGGTACTTATATAAATCACGGGAATCTCTCCTTCCTCCCGGTATGCTGCCAGAAGTGCCAGCGTAAACGACATTATTTTTGTTCCTCCTGTGATATTGGCCACCGCATCATCCGATAGGTGCCCACGCATCTTTTTGATGCAATCACTCATAGAGAACGGCTGTACCTCCACAAATCTGGCAGAGGGAATGCACTCAGCAATTTTAAGTTTCGCTTCATAAATTGCCGGGTCATCCTTAGGACCGTAAAATACCACCATTTCATCAGGTTTTAGCAATCTGGCAGGATATAAAACCACCTCAGCGCTCCATCCCAGAGTAGATACTAACTTCATACAATCACCCCAATATCCATTATCTGCGTATGCATTTCACAATTAATATTTTTTGGATTAAACTTACCATTATTACAAAAAACTAAGTTACTTTGCATAGTACACAGAGTAATCCTTTGTCTCAGGAGATTATTTTCGACATGAACGTTTACCAGAGAACCATGTTCCCTTTTTATAATAGAATATATGTTCATACACTTTTCAGGATAATCCCTTATTTCGGGCTTAAGTACATACATTTTTTGTTCCATCATCCATATAATCTATGTACAGGAGTTTAAACTAACTTAGAAGGTTAGACGATAATTTTAAATATTTTTTCCACGAGCAAAGTTAAAATACGGCTTTTAACATATTCTTTTTATGAAGAACGAGAAAGCGGAACTCATCGAGAAATGGCTTAGAGAGGGGTCCGATGACGCAAAAAACATAATTGACCTGCCATGGAAAATTGAAAAAACTATTGACCAAGAATCTGGGGCTATTTCCCTGGTAGCCACCCATCTTCGTTTTCCACTGCCAATTATATTCAGAGTGGACGATTACAATACCACAGTAATTGTTAACTTGGGTGTCGGCACAGATAGCATGGATGTTCGAGACCGGATGGAAATATATCGGGACCTGCTACGCATCAACACTCAAATTCCCTACGCTAAAATCGGACTTGTTGGGGATGACCTGGATGTGGTAATATATGAGGAAATAGAGACGTGTCTGGTGCAGCATGATATTCTCAACAATTATATGGAAATTCTCATAAACGGGCTTTTCAATGTTGCAAAAACTCTCGGACTCGAGCAGGAACTCGTGCAGCTAACAATAGACAACATAGTATCGTTTATAGAAAACAAGAAAAATGCAGGCATGAGTCGTGAAGAAATTGAAAAATATCTTATGAAAAAGCTTGCCATACCCTTTCAAAGCGCCAAACAGTTAGTGGACCAGGTTTACAAGGACTCGGAAAAAAGCAGCACACCAGATGACATATACGTTTAAGGCACCACATTCACACCGATATTTATCCATGCGTTCTCTCCAATTTTCACAAACCCAAGCTTCTGGTATATGTGCAGAGCTGGCATATTATCGCTACGAACCCAGAGCACTAACCGGCGTGTTTGGCCATATGCATGTCCAATTATATGTCTCATCACTCTCGTGGCAAATCCACGATTCCGGTACTCTTTCACAGTGGTCACCGCTCCAATAACCCATACTTCTGGCATGTGAGCAAGCACCGCCCCCATGCTCACCACTTTTCCTTCCTCATAAAGCCCAAAAACTATGGCATTTTTCAGAAGTGGTTCGGGGTTGGAAATTAGATGCCTCAAAGATGCAGGATTGCGCACCACTCTAATCTCAGGGTCACCGGGAAACATGGCAGGAGAGGCGGCCATAACATACACACGATACATTTTACCCGGCCCGCGCCACAGAGCACGTTGAGAGTAGGGAATATGAACTATCGCCCGGGGAAGCTGCACAAGTCCCGCAAACTCATGCAGATGCTCATCGGGCACTCTGATAATCACACTGGGAACATCTGTGCCATGATATATGAGTGCATAGCCCAGCACATTCTCCTTGATGAGAACGTAAAAATCGCTGTTTTTCAAATCTCTCCGCAAATCCCACAGGGCAAAGGCATTGTGTTCCGGCTCACGAAGCAGAAATTTTTCCAGATCTTTCAATTTCTGGTTTTTCAGTATCACATGTGTTCATGTTCAGGAAAATCATAAACGTTGTGTTTTCAAAAGTGATAATCAAATAAAAACATTTTAGTATACCTTTTTCGATTTGTCTCTATGGTTCTGGAATTTGAGAAATCGGGGATAGAGAAACTCGATGATGCGCTGGGAGGAGGCTTTCCAAAGAACGGCGTATCACTCGTGGTGGGACCCACAGGAATCGGCAAAACTCTGCTTGCTCTGGAGTGGTTAGCGCAGGGTGCGAGGGAAGGTGAAAATGTAGTGTATATCTCCACCACTGTACCTGTGAAAAGAGTGAAATATTATTATGAGAACATGCCGTTTTTGAAGGACGTTGCCAGCAAAATAAGATGGTACGACATGGTTGTGGAGCCGAGGGACCTCATACCGTTCACTTTGAAGAAGCAGTATAAACTGTTCCACAGCGTCATGCCTGACATTATCGATGAGGAGATGAACCTAAAAATGCCAATCCACCGGGGTGTGATAGACAGTATGACCACCCTGGAGAAGGTAATCGGAGACAAAGCACTGTTCAGATATGTTGCCTCAAAACTTATCCGGCAGTTCAACAACATGAAAGTTTCAGTGATGTTAATTGAAGAAACTGACATTGGCACAATAACCTCTGGCGGAGAGATGCGCAACTTTTCAGAGGCAACCATAGTGATGGATTACATTGAGTCAAAGAACATGTACATGCGTGCGCTCAAGATAATGAAAAGGTACGGGGTGAATCATCCAACCTATTGGATGCCCTTCCACATAACGGAAGAGGGATTCAAACTATGAACCTGAATAAAATTATCAGGGATATAATCGATGAAGCAAAAGTGGTGCTTCTTATAACCAAACCTCAACTGAGGACAACACTGGGATATTACATAGTAAGCACACTTCTGAAAATGGAGAACACCGCGGGATTGTACATTGCTCTGAACATACCGCACAGCACCGTGGAAAAGAAAATTAAAAAATATGGCGGTGACCCCTCCAGAATATTTTTTGTGGATTGCATTACCTCCTCAATAAAACCTGTGGAGACAACCGAAAACGTCATTTATCTTGATACACCAAATCTTGTGCTTCTGGAAGGCACCATGAAACACGCACTTAAAATGCTGGAAGGTGAGCGCAATTTTGTGTACATTGAATCAATCAGTACCCTTCTTGCATATAACTCGTATCAGGCATTTATAAGATTCCTGCGCACAGTAACCAATGAAATTAGACTCTATGGACTGGTAGGCATAATATTCATGCTGGACAAAGAGCTTCAGGAGGTAGAGTTTAGCCAGGCCACAACCTTCGTGGATGAAGTTATAGACCTTACAGAACTCACAATGGAGGATCTCCAGTAAGATACTTTGCCTTAAACGCTTTTTCGACATCTACCCCAAGAACATTTGCAACAGAGAGAAGCCACGCAAACACATCGGCTATTTCTTCTTCTATGCCTTCGTTTTCTCGAACGGCCTTGAAAAGCTCTCCAACTTCCTCACCAAGCCACACCAGGTCTGCATGAATACCACGTTCACGGTCCATCGCTCCGTAAGTATCCTCAATAAATTTCTGCGCATCTCGTATATCCATAGAAAGGGCATGTGGAAAAAAATTAAAAAGATTTAGAAATAGCTCTTTCCAAACAGATGATGGCCTTCCATCATCTTATACACCGCCTGCTTTGTGGCATCTTCCACAAAGAACCAGAATATACAGTACAGCCATATAAAGCCCGCCAGCCATAGTGGAAGTGCCCCTGCAAGCCCGAATCCGTAAACTGCAATCACGGTGGCCAGTGCCTTTGTACCCACTGCGCTCCATAGCAGTCCTTTCCCTGGCATGATGCTCCAGAAGGGGCCCTTTGTACGCGTTACAAATATTGTAAGATGTCCCGCAACAGCCAATTTCAGAAAGATTAAGGTTTGAAGCATTGCCACATTGTTCGTCGTGGATATCCCAAAGTACTTCACCGCAATCCACAGCAGCAAAAACGTCTCTATCACACCCAGCAATCCCAGCGCAGTTGAAAGAGTTAGAATCTTATGCATTTCCCACTTCTCCGGTTTCTTATCAATTTTCACATTATCGTAAGCAATGGTAAGAATGGGTATATCATTGAGAAGCGCAAGAAGTATGATGAGCACCGGTGTTATGGGATAGAAATTAAACGCGAGTATTGCCAGTGTGATGAAAAAGAGAACCCTGATCGTTTCCGTGATACGGTAGATTACATAACTGTACATTCTTTTGAAGATTTTTCGTGAGGTCACTACTGCATCCTTTATTACGGAGATACCCTCTTTAAGCAGGGCTATGCCTGCAGCAGACCGGGCCGCATCAGTGGCTCCCGCCACCGCTATACCCACATCTGCTTTTTTCAGCGCCGGAGCGTCGTTGACTCCATCACCGGTCATGGCTACGGTGTGTCCATTCTTCTGCAAAGTTTCCACAATAGTGAATTTGTGCTCGGGAAACACCTCTGCAAAGCCGTCAGCGCGCTCTATAAACTCCTCTCTTTTTGACTGATGCGAGGCTTTGAGAACCTGATATGGATAAATGTTCTTTCCAATATCAAGCTGCTTTGCAATTTCCTGAGCTATGGAAAGATGGTCTCCAGTAATCATTTTCACTCTTATGCCATTTTCCTTCAGGAACCTGATGGTCTCTGCCGCATCTTTTCTGGGCGGATCATACAGCGGTATCAAACCCACGAGTTCCCATTTATCGGTTTTTTTGACGGCCACACCTATTATTCGGTAGCCACGATGTGCGTTCTCATTGACAATCTCAGAGACCTTCTCTTTTGTCTGTTCATCGGCCTCAGTGAGTTGAAGTATAACCTGTGGAGCGCCCTTTGCAACACTAAACTCCCCGTCATCTCCACGTACAACAGCTTCGGTTCTCTTTATAACTGGATCAAAAGGAGTGAATTTAAGTTGCTTGTATTTCTTATAGACGCTTTCCAGAGACATCTTTTTCATTGCCCCCAGAACCGCCAGATCTATCGGGTCTTTATTTTCCTCCACAGAGGCAAGTGACGCATAAAGTATCACATCTTCACTGGTGTGCCCGTTAAGAGGTATGACCTCACCAACCGTGAGTTTATTCAAAGTCAGCGTGCCGGTTTTATCGGCACACAGGGTATCCACACCTGCAAGCTCCTCAATGGCAACCAACTTGGTAACTATAGCATGCTTTTTTGCAAGCTCATAAGCGCCGATGGCCATGGTAATGGATAGCACCGCAGGAAGTGCTGCAGGAATGGCCGCCACAACAAGAACCAGCGAGAAACGAAGTAGCTCGAGAGGGTCCATACCACGGTGCAATTGCACTATTGCCACTGCGCTCACAAGGAAGATTGTAATCAGAATGAGATAATTGCCTATCTTAGTCACCAATTTCTGATATTTGCTCTCACTCTTGGCAATCTGCACAAGCTGCACAGTTTTACCAAAGTAAGTATGCAATCCTGTGGCCACAACCACTCCCGTCATCTCACCTCGCTTAACGTGCGAGCCTGAATAAACAATCTCTCCTCTTTTCTTGGATACGGGGACTGATTCTCCAGTGAGCACAGACTCGTCCACATTCACATAATCCCCATCAAGGAGCTTGATATCTGCCGGCGCTATGTCACCCATTCTAATACGCACTATATCTCCCGGCACCAATTCACGGGCAGGAATGGTTTTCCATTCTCCATCTCTCAGCACCCTGGCAGTCAGAGATAGCTTGTTTTTAAGAAACTCTATTATGTTCTCCGCCTTATGCTCCTGCCAGAATCCAATGATTCCATTTACCAGAAGCAGGGAGAATATAATCCAGAAATCAACCCAGTGCTGAATTAAAGCACTTAAAATCGCGGCAATTTCAATCATCCATGGAATCGGCCCCCAGAAATACGACAAAAACTTTATCACAGGATTTACCTTTTTTTCGGGAATCTCGTTGTATCCATATTTTTCAAGGCGCTTTTTAACTTCTGCTGAAGAAAGGCCGTGCTCCGGGTCTGTGTTGAACTCCCTGAGTACCTCTTCAACGGACATATCCTTGTAATCTTTCCCCGCCATGCTCTCACCTCAATATGGGGTATAGCATCACAGTTAATATTTTTAATGGCCAAAACAAAAATAATAGTTGCCTAAAAATTAAAAACCGTTTGAAACTATAACTCACTGTAATGCTTCGCGTTGAGCACTCTCATATGCATCTCCGCATCGCTCAGATCACAGAAGTAATCAAGTATAGAGTTCACCTTATTTTTGATATCTTCCGGAAGATGCACCGCTTCTTTTTCATTCTTCAGTTTCAGATAATTGCCGTTTTCGTCGCTGACCTTTTCCACACCTATCTTCTCAAGAATCTGGGGGAGCGCGTTGCTGTAAAATCCATACTCGGATTTCTGGTAGTCTATGCCCGTCAATTTTCGGCCCGTGCTCTCAATATATTCCAAATCAAGCAGCGCGAGTATGTGAATTATGTAGTAGGGGTGCAGCCCGCCACACTCTTTTAGCAGGTATTTTATAATCTCCTCATCTTGCATCGAACCACCCCTTTACTTTATCCGCTATCTCCACAATGGCCCGGCTGGCAGGAGAGTCAGGGGCGTATTCCACCAGCGGACGAAGGGCGGTGATGGCTCTGGGCACCGAGGAATCGTATGGAACGCGCCCTATAATCTCTATATTGTTTTCCTCTGCAAACTCTTCCAGCCCGCGGTAATCGGGATTGATTCCGTCTTTATTTATAACCAGCTTGGACGGCACTCCAAAATGCTTTGCAAGGCCGTACATTCTCTTCAGGTCGCTCAAACTGGAAGGTGTGGGCTCAGCGATGAGTATTGCAAGGTTCACGCCGCTTATGGAGGCAATCACCTGACACCCTATTCCGGCGGCTGCATCTATAATTATATGCTCGGCTTTTCCCTCTTTTACCCAGTCTCTCGCAATTTTCTTCTCTTCCGTAACCAATTTTCCGCTGTTGGGCTTGCCCACGTCGAGCTCGGCGCTGACCAATGGGCCGTATTTGGTGGTGCCCACCTTAAGCCACCCGGAGATGGTATCCGTTATGCGAATAGCGTCCACCGGACAAACTATGCTGCACGCACCACAGCCCTCACAGATATAGGACTTAATATGATGCATGCCATCTTTCTCGTAAATAGCCTCATAAACGCACACATCTTTACACAGCCCGCAATTTGTGCAGGCATCGGTTATATACGCGGTTTTTGCTGCGGAGAACTCTTCCACCCGGTCCCAGTCATGCACACCGAACAGGATATGAAGGTTCGGCGCTTCGGCATCGGCATCAACCGCCGCAATCTTGAAATCCTTGCTGAGCAGCGATATTAGCGACGCGGTTATGGTGCTCTTACCCACTCCGCCTTTGCCGCTCGCAATTAGAAGCTCCATTTAAAGCACCTCCTCAATTCGCTTTGCTATACTCTCAAATATTCGGGCAGCTTCGCTTTCCGGGTACTTTTCCACAACAGGCACGCCTGCAACGTAACTTTTCATTATCTCTTCATACATGGGAATCTCCGCGATTATTTCTCCACCGTATTTTTCTGCGATTTTTCTGTGTCGTTCCATATCGCCGATATCACTGCGATTCACCACAATCCACGCCTTTAGGTTCAGTTTGTTGAGTAGCTTGAGAATCATTTCCAAATCATGCTCACCAAGCGGAGTGGGCTCGGATACCGTGATTACCACTTTTGAATCTTCGATGGCTGCTGCAACATGGTTCCCGGTGCCGGGCATCGTGTCAAATACGTGAATATCCGCGGGTATTTCCATTGCACGTCTCCGGGCTGCAAGCACCGTTGGATAAGAGCGCTCCTCGCCCTCGGCAAGAAGTCCGGTAACAAGCTCAAGTGTGTCAGAGATACGGGTACGATACGTATAGCCCACAAGCCGATAATCGTCGAGTATTGCACCGTCCTCAGGACAGATAAGCTTGCAGGTGAAACAGCCAGAGCAAAGTGTGGGCATGAGAAATGGCTTGCCGTTCTTGAACTGCACGAGTGCGTTCTCGCTGCAGTTCTCGACACACAATCCGCAACCCGTGCATATATCGTAGTTGAATTTAGGCTTGAACAGGTTCACGTCTTCCTGTGCGTCTAACTTTGAATTGAGAAGTATGTAATCGTCAGGGCATTCCACATCTGCGTCCACGAGCACAACTTTATGACGCTTGCTCAGGATCCAGGCCAGATTGGTGGCCACTGTGCTTTTACCAGTGCCACCCTTACCGCCGGTGACGGTTATTTTCATACGCTCACCTCTTTACCAGCCACCGCGTCCTCGTCCCATACCTCGACCACGGCCCATTCCGCCGCCTCTGCCCATACCGCGGCCACCGCCCATGCCGCCTCCGCTCTGCGCAGGGGGCAATCCTGTGGTGAGATACTGCTGAATCGCATCGGCGATTCGGATAGGGGAAGAGCCTCGCATGTCCACCCCGGCCATGGCCAGAACCTGAGCAGAATTGGGGCCTATCGCACCGGCAATTGCCACGTTGCAGCCCTCATTGACCACCGTCTGAGCGGCCTGTATGCCCGCACCGCTGGCTGCGCTGGCACCCGGATTCGGAATCACATAAACGTTGCGTATCTCGCCACCTTCAACCTCGACCACTGTGAAGGTGGGACATCTGCCAAACTGCGGGCTCACAGTGTCTTCTAACCCGCCACTTCCTGATGAAGCAACACAAATCTTCATATCAATCACCGCGTGGGTCATAATTGTGTATAATAAAAAGGTTATTGGACAGATTTGTGTATTACTCGTCGTCGCTCTGGGCCAGTGCGCGAAGACGCGATATGCCATCTATTTCCTTAATTGTCTCGGCCACGCCGGCAGGAACGAGATGCTCCCAGCTCTCACCTTTAATTATGCGTCTTCTAACCTCCTTTCCAGAGTATTTAGAGCGGTCGTAGAACGGAGGAACCACCACCTTATAACCCTTCTCGTAGAAAAGCCGCTTTGTGAGCGGGTTATTCGCAAACACCACGTCGAATGGCGGGGCAATGGACTCCACATGCGCAACCCACACCGAATTGCGGTGCAGGTCTTCAATCGGCACAAGATAATAATCATGAATGCCCTCATTCTCCAGACTGCGAGAAATCATAAGATGTCTCTCACCGGCGGTGAACGGATTGTCAAGTGTATGCGAGTCCTGAGCACTGCCGATTCCTATAATCACAGCCTCGTACCTCTCAATTATGTATTTTACCACTTCCATATGTCCATTGTGAAACGGCTGAAATCTTCCAATCAGTAATGCACGCATACACTCCGCATGCTTTATTTAAGATAAATGTTTTCATATTACCCAATCCATACTCATCAATGCAAATATCTGAAAATAAAACAGGCTCTCGGGATAATTTTATATATGGAAACTCACATTTCCCGTCTGGCGGGGATGGCCGAGCGGTACGGCGATGGCCTGCTAAGCCATTGGGCTATTGCCCGCGGGGGTTCAAATCCCCCTCCCCGCGCTTTCATTTCATTCAATCGCTATGGAGGGTGAAACTCACTTTTCAGCTCGCAATCCCCCTCCCCGCGCTTTCACTTTGTTCAATCACTATGGAGGGTGTTCATCGCCCGTTTGGGCTCAAAATCCCCCTCCCCGCGCTTCAAAAACTCATTTTTCCATCTTCTGGTACTGCGCGAAGAATACGTGGACGTTTGTCATGTAAAAATTCCATACGCTAGATAGAAGTATGCCGAACAGATCAGCAAGAAGGTAATTCTCGCCAATCCAGAACAGTATTTTGTAGGTGACAACATTGATTACTATCCCCGCCAGCATTGTAAAATGATACATACCAATTCTCCAAGCCATACTGCGCGTGTACACACGATTGAAATACACCCAGTAATTGTTTGCAAAGAACGTTACAAGTATGCTCAGCTCAATCGCTATAAATAGCGCAATAATATCATTTATTCCCACAACTATGTAGAGGAGAAAAAAGAAAAACAGATTGAGAACTATACCCAGTATCCCCACAAGCACGTATCTGAAAAACACGCGACCGTCATCGTATTTTTTCATCACGGCAAGAAAATCGCGCACCCGGTTTTTGTTCCAGTTCACTCTGGCATTTATCCGGCACACATTTCGATAATCTCTCTGCACCAGAATCTCCGTTAAATTTTCATCTTCTTCAAATCCGTAAATCCGGCCACGATACCCAAACACCGGCGCAATCGGGTTCTCTTCAATGGCAGGAAAAACTGTGCGGGCGAGCATATATGCAACTCGATAAACGGGGCTCTGCGGGTACACAACTACCAGCTCGCACTCTTTCATCTTTTCTTCAATGTCTTCTCTGAGCCCCATATGAGGTGAAAAGCGCAGGAACTATAATGTTTTTTTCTCCAGATATTTGACCATATGATACAGAGTGCGATTGCAGTTGCCCGCCACAAACGGACCCAGTATGTAGTCCACCTCTGTTCTTTTTCTGTTTTTAATGTCCTGGTACATGCTCGATTCGTTATCCGCCGTGCGTTTAATCACTTTGAGTGCCTCACGGTAAACATCTGCATCTATGCCTCGCTCCCGCAGCACCGCCTCGCACTCTTCCGCCACACAGCGCACGATAGACTGCAAATCTCTGTGCATCAAAGCTCCGTTTCTCACACCCAGCACGGCGGTGAGCGGGTTAATGCACGCATTTACCGCAGTCTTGATCCAGCGCCGTGCCATGATATCGCTCACCGCAAGAGTGTTAAGTCCACATTCGGTAAAATTATCGGCGATTTCTTTAACGCGCGAAGTTAGCTCTCCATTTAACTCGCCGATAAAAGTATCCCCATCTCCTGCATATCGCACATGCCCCGGTGCCACCAGCGTTGCACCCATGCTCGTGCTTCCCGGCACAACATCGAACTCTGACAAAAGCTCCACTACACCCACACCGTTCTGAAACGTAAGCACCGTTTCTCCCGAATATACCTTCTTAACTGCCTCTTTTGCGTCTCGAGTCTGATATGCTTTCACGGTGAATATTATCACATCATAGCCGCCGGGATAATTGCGCTCCGCATCAAGATAAAATGTCCCAGACAGCAGTCCTTCAACTTTCAACCCGTTTTCCCGTATTGCAGACAGATGCTTTCCACGCGTGACCAGCAGCACATCGTTATTCTTTGACAGTATCGCTCCCAGTGTGCTTCCCAGCGCTCCCGCTCCCATTATCGCTATCCTCATCTTCTCCACCCTTAAAGATAAATTTGCGCATTATTATGTAGTTCCATATTGTTGCGAAGAACACCGCCCACGCATTGGCCCAGAACCTGTTTCCCACAAATAATATGTGTGCGTAGAACACCATAAACAGAAGCCACTGAAATATGGCGCCTATGAAAAGCGTGCCTTCGTAACTCAGAAACCGTATGAATATGGAATTTTTGTAATCAGTCTTGAAAACCCACTGGTCATTCAGTATGAATGTCACAATTATGCCCGCCTCCACAGAGACCCAGAACGGCCAGCGAGTTATATCCACATCGAGCGTTTTATCGATATAGGTAAGAACAAAATATTGTGTGAAAAAACCGAGTAACCCCACAAGTACGAATTTCCAGAGGATTCCGGGAGGGAACAGATGCAGCGCTTTTTTCACGGTGCTTTCTCCCGCCTCCACTTCCTCTGGAGCGGGGTCGATTTCACTCATTCTCTATCGCCTTTAATGCTTCCTTTACCTCTTCATCATCGGGATTGCGTTTGAGTGCCTCTTTCAGCGCGCGCTTAGCCTCTTCTTTCATGTCCATGGCCGCATAACAGATGCCTTTCGCGTACCATGCATCAGGGTCATCAGACAGCTCTATGCTCTTCGTGAACGCGTCCAGCGCCTCTTTGTATCTTTCCAGATAATACAGTGCAAGACCCTTGTTGTACCACGCATTATCGTATTCTTTATCAAGCGCAAGCGCCTTTTCAGCAGCTTTCAAAGCATCTTCATATTTCTCCTGAAACACATAGCTCACAGCGAGATTGTTCCATGCCTCTTCATCGTCGGGATTAATCTCCACGATTTTCTTGTAATACTTGGCCGCAGATTCCGGCTGCTCAAGCGCGTCGTAGCACGAGGCCAGATTGTAAAGAGCATCTGTGTTCTCGGGCTCCATCTCCCACACTCGCCTGAAATATTTAGCCGCATCTTTGTACTTTTCATTATCAAAAAGAATCATGCCTTTGAGAAGAAGCAGGTCCACATCGTCCATATCTTCTTTTAAGAGCGCGTCAACGATTTCGAGCGCCTCATCATCGCGGTCCAGACTGCGATAAATGTACGCTTTGTAAGTCAGCGCTTTTCGGTCATTCGGGTTCTCTTTCAGAACCTCTTCAATCATTTCCAGCCCGGGCTCAAATAGCCCCATTTCGATGTATTTCTGAATGTCCGCTTCCCAGTTTTCGTCTGCCATATTCTCTTAATGTTTGACTTATATAAAAAGATATTTGTGGGCATCGCAGTAAATTTTAAATCTGGAAAGATTATATGGGTGCTTGCAGCCGCGGTAGCTCAGTAGGGAGAGCGTCAGACTGAAGATCTGAAGGTCGCCGGTTCAATTCCGGCCCGCGGCACTTTTTCTGCAAAGGGTTAAGTACTTCGCGAGAGATATTGTTTTATGTTCGAAATAGGTCCAATACGGCTCCGTCCGGTGGAGAAAGAAGATATGGAGTTGGTTCATAAATGGGAAAACGATTTTTCGCTTATGCTGTACTCTCGGGGCAAGCCGGAGAATATGATACCCATGGAAAGCATTATAGAAAGATACACAGAAGACAGAAAAAACGATAGGCGAAGACAGTACTTAATTGAGCATCGGGAAAGTGGTAAGGCAATGGGCACTGCCACCATACGCATAGAGAGCTGGGGCAACGTGCGCACGGGCAACATAGGCACATACCTGGATAAAGCGTACTGGAATCGCGGACTGGGAAAGGTTATCACGCTTGCGCTTCTTGAACTTTCATTCTATTTTATGAATCTGGATAAATGTGAGGCGTACAGCATAGAATACAATAAAAGAGCTCATAAAGTTCTGGAAACTTGCGGCTTTCGCCGTGGAGGGGTGCACAGAAAAGGCGCGTACGTGATGGGACGTACGTGGAACTGGTACTTTTTCGACATACTGCGCGAAGAGTACATGCCTGCACGAGAAAAACTGATTAAGAGCATACTCGGTCACCAGGCAGACGAGTATCTTGCCACAACACAGGTCCCATAGATTCATTCATTTCTTTGCATTACCGCCACAGCCATGCCAAAATACTCGGCCACTCCGTATTCCACCCGCAAGACCTGCATAGGCACCTTTTTCATAACGCCGTGAAGAATCAAAAGCTGCCAGTAGCTATCAGGTAGCGCCCCGTCAATCAGGGTCTGCGGCATCTCCAAAAGCGGAGAAAGCTCACCTGCCCGCAGTGCAGAAAGCACCTGAGAGTCGAACTCTTTCGCCATGGGGCTGTACCCGTACGGACCGCGCGGGCTGTGCGCGTGGGCCTGGTCAGCGCTCACTATCAACGCTATTTTTCTCTGCTCCGTCTCCGCAATATCCGCAAGTATTTCTCCAAACTTCACAAGTTGCGCTCTGGTGATGCCTCTTGCGGGTGTGAGAAGCACCGTGGATTTATCTGGAAAGAAATGCAATGGAATTAGCGAGCCCCAGTCAAGAATCATTTCAGAGAGCGGCCCTTCCAGTGCCCCAAAATTTATGCCCACAACCGGCACATGTTCTTTCAGTGCTGTGTTATAAATCCTCTCTGCCACGCCACGCTCGGAGCGCAGATGCTTTTCAATCTTTATACCTCTCCATTCCCAGCTCCCGCTCAAATTTTCTGTGAGAATAACGCCGATGTGCGTATCTATACGGATGTTATGTGGAGATATGAGGATATACAAATCCGTGTCACCCAGAACACTGCCCGCAAATGCCATGGCATCATGCAGCGCTTTCATATCCTCGCTTTCCGGGGTTAAAATCTCATCACCGTGCGGTGCCACAACCGCTCCCGTGAGCATGAAGGGTAATTGTTTATAAAATATAAATGCATTACACCGGCTGTGAATAGAAAACTCCTTCTTGGATTTGCAGGACCCTCGATAATTTTTGCAGGCATTGCCACAGCAGCATACATAAACCGTAGCTGGTGGAATCTAACAGACCATGCCATCAGCGACCTGGGGCACGTGGGCTTACCGTACAACTACGTTCTCAACGTGCCCATCATTATTGGAGCGCTACTTACAATGCTTGCAACGTATTTTCTCAGCAAAACGGTAAAAGGATCCATAACCAGATTCGGAGTTTACGCGTTTATGTTTGCACTGATTTTTCTGCTGTTAATCGGCGTGTTTCCTGAGGGTACCCTGCCCCACGGCTTTGTGAGCCATGCATTCTTCTACTCAGGCATAATCTCCATGATGATAGTCGGCTCAGGGTACCTGTGGGAAAAGGAAAGCAGTGCAAGGGTGGCATACGGAATTATCATCCCGTCAATGGTGGGTGCATCCTTGGCAGTGGCAGCACTTGCGCATTTCCCCGGAGTGGCCATCGCAGAATTTGTAGCTGCAGGCACCATTATGATTGCATATTTTTTTGCACTTATTGGAAAGCTCAACGCCTGAGCATCAAATTTATATACCCCGTGCTTATACACTTATTCGAGCAGGCGTAGTGTAGTCTGGCAGCACAAGGGCCTTCCAAGCCCTTAGCCCGGGTTCAAATCCCGGCGCCTGCACTCCCACTTCCTGAATGTTTTTTGAAAGGCACCAACACATTTTCAATACCTTAGCCCGGATTCACGAAAAACACGCAGTGTTTTGAGCTCAACCACGAATGTGGTAGTAGCGAGCATCTTGCTGTGAACTCAACCACGAACGTGGTTGGAGTGAGCATCTGCGATGAGAGCGCAACCACGAACGTGGTTGTAGAATCCCGGCGCCTGCATCCTTTCAGGTTTTGCGCAAATAATTTTCGCTACAATTCGGAATTTTTATCATATGCGCGAATTCACGAAAAATAATCCTCTGATGCTCAATTCTCACACGCGCACCATCTCAAAAATCGCATCAACCAGCTCTTCCACACCCTCCCCGGTCTTGGCAGATATTTTCAAACGCTTGCTATCCGTTCTGAGCAAATCCGCCTTGTTTTCCACTTCAATGATGGGAACCTGAAAATCCCTGCGCACCTCTGCCAGCAGCTTTTCCTGATCTTCCAGTGAGTAGCCGCATGTTTCCGAAGGGTCCAGCACGAACACTATGCCAGTAGCCAGATAACGCAGCGCCAGAATACCCTGCCTCTCAATCTTATTTCGCTCCTCAAGGGGCCGGTCCAAGAGTCCGGGAGTGTCTATAATCTGCACGATTTTTCCACCCCGTTCCAGATGCCCCATTATTATACCCTTGGTAGTAAAAGGATAGCTTGCTATCTCCGGCCTGGCGGTGCTGATTCTGCTCACCAGCTCCGATTTACCAACATTTGGATACCCGGCAATCACCACAGTGGGCAAAGAGACGTCCACATCGGGGAGCTTGCGCATCACATCACGCGCATGGTTCAGATACTCCAGCTCTCTGTGTATATCTTTGAGTATCGAAGCCGCACGGCCGTAAAACTGTTTTCTAAATTTCAGCGCCTCTTCCACCCGCCCCACACCTTTAATTTTAGATGCGTATTTTGCCGCAAGGGATTCTATGCGTCCAGCAGCCCAGTTCACGGAAGACAGGCTTTTTTTGTACATGTTTTTATCAATGAGCAAATCGAGAAGTGAGCGATAAAAGGGGTGCAGCTTGTTAATGTACGGAAAAGTGTTCACATACTTTCTAAGTGTGCTCACAGCCACATCTCTCGCCGTATAAATTTTTGCAATGCTGAGATTCTTCTCCATGGCAAGACGATTGCGTGAGTATGATACCTCCACCTTCTTGGCACGACGAAACATCTTATCTACGATTTCCTCCGACTTGAGCACCGTGGGTATATTGTCAAACACACCGCGATAAAAGAGTGGGAGTATATTATTCTTTCATTCCAGAGGCCCGGGGGGGTGGATAGAGAAAATGCAGGGCATTTTTGATAGAACCCCACGCTGCTTGAATGTTGATGAAAAGTAGCGGGGGGTGGAACGAGAAAATATCGCATATTTTAGAGTGTACCCAACGCTACGACAAAAGGAGTAGCGGGGGGTGGATAGAGAAAATGCAGGGCATTTTTGATAGAACCCAACGCTGCTTGAATGTTGATGAAAAGTAGCGGGGGGTGGATTTGAACCACCGATCTCCGGGTCTCCCCCTCACAGGCGAGGTGTAGTCCTCGCAGGCTGCGGATATGAGCCCGGCGGGATTTCCTGGCTACCCCACCCCGCTCTGTAACCCCGATATAGACGCAGATATTTAAAAATTTCTTTGTCTCCGCCATTATTTTTTAAAAAAGTTTATATGTTATGCCCGCATTGCTTAATTGGTGTGCACATGGCCGAGTATTTCGGGGAGGAGATTGGAACATACGCGAGAATGTACCGCTTCGGGCTCTGGACCATGCTCATCGGATTCATGCTCTGGCTCGGACAGTACGTCTTTGAGAAAATATATCCCTCTGCAGTTTTAGCAATGGACATTTACGGCATAATGATCATATTCATAGGCGGTATGATTGCTCTTACCGGATATCTTGGATACAAAGACGAGAAGAAGAAATACGGGCTGAAAAAAGTCACCACACTTACTGGAAACTTCTCATTTTTCATCTCGCTGGTGTCCGTATTCACCATGGGCCACGCTGGCTACATCTCACTTATAGCAGGCATCGCCGCGATAATTCTTGGCATAATCTCAAAGAAAAAAGGTGACAACATGTACGGTGAGGGCAGCATATACATAGGCGCAATAGGCACCGCGGGCACAGCCATAATTATGGCACTGTTTTACTTTTTCCCCACTTAATTCTGTGAAAGTTTTTTAATTATATGAGCCATGGGGATACTGTGCATGATATAGCGGTTATTGGCGCGGGCCCCATCGGGCTGTTCGCCGCAGGCGAGCTGGCAAAGCGCGGATACGATGTGATAGTATTTGAAGAGCACCCGGATATAGGTAATCCCTCGCACTGCTCCGGGCTATTCTCCACCCACATCTTCGAGATTGTGGGCAACAAAGGCATAGCGCACCCTGTAAAAAGGGCGGATATAATAGCACCCTCCGGCGAAAAACTCAGCATTGGCGACTCCACCGTTCGTGGCTACGTGGTGGACCGCGTGGAATTCGACCGTGCCATGGCCCGCACCGCCGTGCGTGAAGGTGCAGAAATACACGTTAAAGAACGCACTCGAAAAATTCACAAAAACGAGATAACCACGACACTGGGTGAGTATCGCGCCCGCGTGATAATCGGTGCGGACGGCGTGAACAGTCTCGTGAGAAAAAGTATGGGTATCCCCGGCCCAAAGCTCATGGGCGCCGTGCAGGTTATAGCAGAATACGAAAGCGAAGAAATAGAGCGTGTGAAAATCTGGGTTGGCGACTCCATTGCACCGGGGTTTTTTGCATGGCTTATTCCCATATCTGACACGCTGGTGAAGGTGGGTCTGGGCGCCAGAACGCGGGCATGGGAGCACCTCACCAACCTGCTCAAACGTCTGAATTTGCAACCACTCTCCATACACGGCGGCGCAATACCAATCACACAGGTGGAGCGCACATGGGATTCCAGCCGCATAATAGTTGGCGATGCCGCGGGGCAGGTTAAAGCGACCAGCGGTGGCGGCGTTTATCCGGGTCTGCGCAGTGCAGAGTGCGCGGTGCAGAGCGTGCATCGCTTTTTAAGTGAAGGAGCGTCTTTGAGAGCCTACGAGCAGTGCTGGAGAAAAAGTGTGGGCAAAGAGCTGAAAATAGCAACTTACCTGCACGGACTCTACACCCGAATGACCGACGCAGATTTCAACGCGCTCATTCATGACCTCAATAACGATGACGTGATAAGAATAATAAATAAATTCGGCGATATCGATTACCCCTCACGGGTTGCATGGCGTATATTCCGCCGCAAGCCGGGACTGCTTAAATACACGCACATTGCAGCAAGACAGAAAAAATTTTAAATACATAGGAAAACATTAGAGTGTCGTTATGGCAGTTAAGATTCGTTTAGCATCTGGCGAGTATATTTGTTCCTCCTGCGGGGCGGTGGTACCCGCAGAAGCTGAAGATTGTGAGCAGTGTGGCAGTCCGTTGAAAGATACCGTGGAAGAATCGGAGAATTTTAAGGTGGTTATACAAAAAGAAAACGAAGATGACACCCAGAAAGCAGTTAAGATTTTCCGTATGTTATCGGGTTCTTCCATTCTGGACCCGCAGTACCTCGGAAACATCATAACCGAGCTGGAAAACTCAGGATTTCCAGAGCGCGTGTCTCGCGGGCTTTTAATTTTAAAGTATTACGTTTCAAGGTATCAGAATCTGAACGATAACATAAATGAACTGATAAAAAGAATGAAAAAAGAGAAAAAAGACGAGATTCTGAGCGATTTAGATACCCTGCAGGATCTGGAGAAACAGAGAGAAGAGGCACTGGACAAAATACGCGATATGCAGGTACAGTTCTCCGAGCTATTGGACGCGTACAACGAGTTTATCACCAAGAAAGAAACAGCACTGAAAGGGCGCATAGAAGAGTTTCAGAAAGATGTGGAGCGCAGGAAACTGCAGGCAAAGATGCTTTTAGAAAAAGAAAAAGAGTTGCTGGAAAGAGAGCACAAGCTCAGAGAGCGCGAGCGTTTGATAGAGAAAGAGCTGGCAAGCATAGAATCGTCCGCGAAGAAACTGGAAGGCACCGAGATAACCAAGGAAGAGTGGATGGCCGCGCAGAGAGAGATTCAGGAAAAACTGTACAAGATTCGCGAAGAAGTGATAAAAAAGAGAGAGAGCAGCGAAAAAGACAAACTGGTGCGCGAAGTTTTGAAAGTTCTGGATACACTATTAGGAAAACTCCCCGACGAGATAATCGAAGAATTTGCAATGTCCAAGGATTTTGAACTGTATAAGAAAGTAATGGAAATGTACGGGCTGGGTGGTGGCAGTGGGTCTTCTTGATAAAGCACAGGCAATAAGAGACGGCACGGAGAAGAAACCCGCTGCCGAACCGAAAGAAAAAGAAGTTGCGGAAAAGAAAGTTAACGATGAAGAACTCAAAAAACTGCAGGAACGGCTGAGAGAGAAAGAGGCGGAAATTTCAAAGCTCAAAAATGCACTTGTTCGCCTTAAAAACGAGCTGGATTCCAGAACCAAAGAGCTCGAACTCAAAGAGAGTGAGATTGCCCAGCTTAAAAAATTAACCGAAAGCCGCGATATCGACGAAGTTCGTGCGCAGGTGGAGGAGGAGAGCAAGATTGTTGATTCTTTACGTCAGGAGTTGCAGGAACGTAAAGAAAAACTCAAAATATACATAGAGCGCCTTAAAAAGAAAGAAGAGGAGCTATCTGCCAGAGAGCAGGAGATTGAAAACAAAAGAAAAGAGATAGAGGATAATCTCCAGAGAATTATCAACGAGAAAAAAGAGTTAGAGGCACTGAAAGAAGAAATAGAATCACAGCAGAAAATTTTAGACGAGAAGAGGCGCGTGATAGACGAAATAAGCAGAAGACAGGCCCTGAAAGAAGCAGCACTGAAAGAAATGTCCGAAAATCTCAGGGAAGAGAAGAGCCATTTAGATGAGGAGCTTTTGCTGCTTCAGACAAAAGAGCGAAACATAGAGCGCGAGATGAAGCGGCTCCGCCAGATGAAAGAATCGCTGGACTCGTTAAGAAAAGAGCTCTCAGAAGAACAGCTAAAGCTGGATAAAGAGAAAGAAGCACTTGAAAAAGAGCGGAAAGCGATTGAAGACGCAAAGGCCGAACTCGAAGTGGAGCGAAAGAATCTGAAACAGATGGGTGAGAAGCTTCAGAAGCAGGAAAACGAGCTCAAAGAGAGAGAGAAAAAACTCGAAGACAGAGAGCGTGTAATGGACGAGCGGGAAAAAGAGCTGAACGAGCGCGAGAAAACGATAGAAGAGAGGGAAAAAGAGATAGATGGCAGAGAGGTGCGCATCCGGGAATTAGAAAAAACACTGAAAGAGAAAGAGGCTGCGATAAAAGAGAAGGAAAACGCGCTTAGATTGCGCGCCGCCGAAATCGAACAAAAAGAGCGCATTATTCTCGAGAAGAACGTGGAGCTTGAGCATATGCGGGAGGAGCTTGCGCAGGAGAGAGCGCAGCTTGAGAGAAAACGGGAAGAGCTATCCAAAAAAGAAGATGAGCTTAACAGACTCAAAGAAACACTGGAAAATAGAGAAGTGCAGATATCGGGCATACAGGCGGCATTAGATGAAAGGGAACGAATGCTTGAAGAGACTGCCAGCGAAATCAAGGCCCGTGAAAAACTCCTCAAACAGAGAGAGGGAGAGCTGGAGGCGCTGCGCAAAGAGCTCATTAAAAGAGAGGAAGAAACCAAAAAGAAAGAGGCTGAGCTGGAGACAAAAGAGCGCGAGTTGAGTGAAAAGTACCGCGACCTTCCAGAGCGGGAAAAGGTTGTGGAGCTGAATATGAAAGAGATTAACAAAGAGCGTCTACGCCTTACTGAATGGGAAAATCGCCTTAAAGAAAGGGAAAAGGCACTCGAAGCAAAGCAAAAGAGTGTGCAGGAGGAAAAAGATTCAATTGAACAGTTCTGGAAAAGCATGGGCGAGGAGATAGAAAAACTGAAAATAGAGAAAGAGAAGCTTGAGCGCATAAAAAATGCAATAGAATCAAAGATGGCAGAGTTGCAGAATAGAGAGTCATGGATAATGGAAAACGAGATGCAGGTAAGAAACCGTCTTAAAGAGGTGGAGACAAAAGAAGCAGAAATAAAAGCGATGATGGAAGAGCTTGCAAAGGAAAAAACGCAGCTTGCAAAAGAAGAAGAATCCGTGCTCATCGAGCGGGACAGGATAAAACGAAAGGAAGATGAACTCAAATCCAAGATGGAGGAGCTGAAAGAGAAAGAGGCAAAGATTGCAGAATGGGACGCAAAGCTGAAAGAGCTGGAATCAAAAGAAGCAAAACTTCGAGAGATGGAGGAAAAACTGGCAGAGCGCGAAGAAGAGATGCGCATAAAAGAGGAAAACCTGGCCAGAATGGAAGAAGAACTGAACGCCAAGATGAAAGAAGCAGAAGAGATGCGTAAATCCGCGCTCTCAATACTGAACTATGCAAAGAGCAGAGAAATGGAAGAAAAGCGCAAGATACTCGAATCCATAAAAAGAGAACGGGAGACGCTATCTGTCGAGCAGAAAAAAGTGGAGGAACTGAAAGAGAGAGAACGCGAATTAAAGGCTATGGAAAAGAGGCTCAAACTTCTGGAAGAAGAACTCAAAAAGAAAGAGAACTCACTCACAAAAATGGAAGAGTCGCTGAAAAATGAGAGGGCGGAGATTGAAAGATTATACGCAGAAATTGAGAAAAAAAGCCAGGAGCTTGCAGAGAGAGAAGCACACATCGAGGAAACGGAAAAAGAACTGGAAGAAAGAAGAAAATACCTCGAAACTCTGCGCAAAAAGTTAGAGAGTATCCTTTGAAAAAGGATGCGGTAGCAGCTCGCGCAGCGTTAAAATCTTTATATTTTTCGGGTCAGCAACTATCACACGGCATTCGGGAGTGCAGAACTCTTCCATCACCTGCAAACATGCACCGCACGGATACGGCATGCTCTCTGCAAATACTGCAACCTCTGTGATTTCTTTTGCACCCGCACTTATAGCGCTGAAAATGGCAACGCGCTCTGCGCACATTGTCAACCCGTATGATGCATTTTCCACGTTTGCACCGGTGAACACACCGATATCCGAAACCACAGCCGCACCCACCCTGAAGCTGGAATACGGAGCATACGCATTTTCTCGCGCGTTCTTCGCCATTGCAACAAGTTCACTGGTATCCATTTTCATCACTGGCGTTCCAGTAATTGTACGGTGGCTTCTGCGAAGGTGACATATCCCGAAGCATGCCAGATTCGAACGAGCCGTATAATCTCTCGATTTTCTTTTCCACGGGCACTGCCAGGTCAATGGCCTTTTTCACGTGCTTCGCTTCGATGTACCTGTCTCCGTTCATCACCGCCAGGTCCCCCGCCGCCCGAATCAGGCCTCCCAAATCTCGAAGTCGCAGGGTCAGCGCATTATCCTTTCCGTCTATGGACTTTGCGCGCCTTCTGCCCTCCTCTATTATGGCCATCACCGCCTCTCTGGTGGCATGTGGTATCTTGCCGTCCGCATGAATCTCCTGTGCTATGTACTGCACATACTTTCTTCGATTCTCCTCGCTATCCTCCATGGTGATGTTCATAAGCACCTCGTATCCATCACCTACGATTCTTGAGCGCAGCGGGGAAAGTATTTTCGGTATATCCTGAATGTTGCACGCGGCCACGAGAATAAAATCGCACGGCACATCGTCCACGCGCACGCTCGCTCCCGCGCTTTGAGGATTGCGCCCGGATATCGGAAACTTGCGCTCCTGCAGGGCGGTGAGAATGTGTCTCTGCAACTCGCCAAGATGCGTGATCTCGTCTATAAACAGCACACCCTGATGCGCTTCGTGTATGGCGCCCGGCACCACACGCTTGTAGGGCGGTGTGCCCAGCTGCGGATGTCCACCGTACGGGTCGTGACGCACGTCGCCGAGCAATTCCGTCTCACTGGAGCCGGTGGCAAGCACAAACGGCTTTCGCTTCAGCGGCACAATCACCTTGTACGGCTTTTTACCCTCTATTTCTCTTCTTTTCTCCAGCGCTTTTTCGTCCAGAACGCGAATCATGTCTCCAGCACGCTCGTAAACAATAATCTTCTCCACACCACCCTCGTAAGTTGTACGGGTTATGCGGGGCGGAAACGTGGAGATGCCGAACGCCGCGCCGATATTTCCAAAAAGGTCTCCGAACGGCCCGACCGTCTGCGCTTTCTTCGGCTCACCACACTTTGGGCATATGGGCTCATCTGGCGAAGAATACGCTCCGCACTTGCCACATTTAAATCCCAGCTTAATCGCTATTTCAGGCGGTGCATCTCTGGGCTCTATCAACTTGCCCTCCGCGTATTTACGCGCCTCCATCTCTCTTTGCACAATCTCCGCAGTGCGTATCTCCACCATGGGCCGCTCTGGATTCTGCGGATTGTGGACAACCACTATCTCCTCGGTGGGCGGAGGAAGATGCAGTGCGATTGCCTGGGCGGTCATGCTCTTCCCCGTGCCCGGAGGCCCCACAAGCAGCAAGTTTCGATGCTGATGCGCGGCCATCTTGGCGATGGATATCGCTTCGTCCTGGCCAATCACGCGCTCCAGCGGGTCCTTCGGTATGAGTATCTCTTCCGTGGTCTCGAAATCTTTCAAACTGAACTCCTTGCGCGGGTCAATCATCTCTTCACCGTATCCTTCGTGATTATTTTCAAAGATACCGGCTTTTTGGTCACATTACCCACCTTGTACCCGATTATTGTCTTTATGCCCTTCTGATGCGCAATATCCACCAGCCGCTGCGAGATTACGCCGCCGGTCACTATTGTATCGCCCTTCTCCTTGAACTCTTTGAGTTTATCGATAAATTCGTTGAGCGGGAATCTTGTGAGAACCTTGGTATTTTTGAGAATCGCTGCCTCTTTTTTATCGTTGAGCTCTTTGAACAGCGCATCCATCGGGTCCTCTTTCTTCTCTGCCGTCTCCTTCTTACGCTTGGACGTGGTGTGCTGCTCTTTAACCTCTTCTTTCTTCTCCTCGCGGTTCAGCTCTATGCCGAGGTCATGGGTGGCCAGATACTGTTCCACGGGCATCTTGTTGCGAAGCGCTTTCTGCAACTGTTTATACGTGAGCTCTTCCACCTCGTAGCCCTTGGGTGCA
The DNA here is from genome assembly GCA_013154005.1 of Methanobacteriota archaeon. GTDB lineage: Archaea > Thermoplasmatota > Thermoplasmata > Thermoplasmatales > Aciduliprofundaceae > JAADDK01. Next base: position 44,791 of record JAADDK010000002.1, on the reverse strand, counting down.
CGGGCCACAAAATCCACATCTGCCACCTGAAGCAGCTCTTTGAGTATCAAATCGCCACCTCTATCACCGTCCAGAAACGCCGTGACCATCTTTTTCTTGCTCAGCTCCACTATCGTCTTGGGCACGTTGGTGCCGTTAAGGGCTATTGTGTTCTTTATGCCGTGCTTGAGAAGATTGATTATGTCGCTTCTGCCCTCCACCACAATTATGGCATCGCTCTTGTCCACGTTGGGACCCGCAGGCAGGTGCTCCTCACCGTAGCTCATTATCTCTTCGATTTCCACGCTCTCGCGCACCTCTTTGATGATATCTTCGCTCACGTGCTTGCCCTGCTCGAGTATGCTCTGCAGCAACTGTTTGGCACGCTCAACCACGCGCTGTCTCTTCGTTGCCCGTATATCCTCTATGCCAAGCACCTCCACGCGCGCCCGGCACGGACCCACTCTGTCAATGGTCTCCAGCGCCGCTGCCAGAATCGCGGTTTCCACCTGATCAAGGCTTGAAGGAATTCTTATCTCGCCGATAGAGCGCCCCTTCTCGGATTTTATTTCCACTTCAATGCGCCCAATCCTTCCGCTTTTCTGCAGGTCTCTTAGGTCCAAATCGTCGCCCAGAAGACCCTCGGTCTGTCCAAAAATTGCGCCCACAACATCGGGCCTCTCCACAACACCATCTGCCTCAATTCTTGCTGTTATCAGATATTTTGCCGCATTGGGATCGTTATACAACTTCATTCACCTCCATTCCGTAGTTATTATGCACGTCGGGAAAAAACAGTCACCTCTCACTTCTCCTCCATATCGTATGAGCCCGTAATTATCGTAATGAGCGTGATAGTGTGAATAGGTGAGAGCATGACCATTTCTCCCCACACCATTATGTTCATATGGTTTATAAATCTTGTTATTAGATGGCTCCAGAGCCCGATGGGCGCGCATAACGATTCTCGATTTCAATCTTTGACACCCCCTGAAAGTGTAATGTTTTTATACTGAAACCGAATTACGCCAATCAGGCTCCGGTGGTGTAGCACGGCCAAGCATTAGGGGCTCTCAACCCCTCGACCCGGGTTCAAATCCCGGCCGGAGCACTGACCACTTTTCCAAACCCCATGAATCTTTAAGGAATGTTTTTGTAAGGGAAAATGTGTGACCCGAAGGGCTGCAAACATGCCCACGAATGTGGTATGTGCTTGATGCATCATATTCAACTAACACTTCTAAAAGGAAGGATTTTGAAAGGGAAACCTGGGTGTCCCTTCACACCAAAGAAAATTTTTGTGATATTGAATTCTTCGAACCTATCCCCTTGATCAGGTTCATAATTTTCAGATAATCAACGGGCAACCCGCGGGCCGCCTCTCAACCAGAAACCACAAAATTTAAATACCAATGTATCATGTAATATATCAACTGATATATCTGGTGATAACATGCTCGCCGAAAACAGAAGGAAGGGTATGCGCTTAATTATATTGGACACGCTAAAGGACGAAGAACTCCACGGATACGCAATATCCGAGAAAATCACCGAGGAATACGGCATTAAAAAGCCCAGCCCCGGGATTATTTATCCGACCCTTGCATCGCTCAGAAAAGCGGGATTGATAGAGGTCTGCAGTTCAGGACCGAGAGACCGCAAAACTTACCGCATCACGCCTGCTGGCAGAAAATATTTGGAGAAAAAAGCGGAAGAACTGAATAAAGCAAAGACCACGCTCCGCAATTTAGGTGAATTCCACAAGCTCGGCGGCCACGAGCTCATGCACGTGCTCACCGAGACGATAAAAGAGATGAATTCCATCGATGAGAGAAAACGGGAAGAGCTGGGCAGGATATTGAGAGAGACCACCAGAAAAATCGAAGCCATTCTGGAGGGGGAAAAATGAATGACCATGTGCAGCGCAATCTGTCGCTTCTTCTGGGCGACCCGAAAAAAGCCATAATCAAGCTCTCCATTCCCATCATGATAGGGAGCATGGTGCAGACGCTTTACAATTTTGTAGATGGCATATGGGTATCGGGTGTTGGTGCAGATTCTCTGGCCGCGGTGGGATTGTTTATGCCATTCATGCTCATTCTCTCGGCGCTTGGTATGGGAATAGGTGTGGGAGGCAGCTCTGCCATCTCGAGAGCAATTGGTTCCAAAGACCGGGCGCGCGCGGGCAACGTCGCGGAGCATACCCTTATCATGGGCACGATAATCGGCACCGCGGTGGGACTGTTAATGCTTCCATTTCTGAACGGCATATTCTTGAAAATGGGCGCCAGCGCACACATCGCGGAGCTGGCCACGGCATACGGCACCGTAATAATCCTCGGCACGCCGCTTATGTTCCTATCAAGTCTGGGCAACGCGATACTGAGAGGTGAAGGTGATACAAAACGCGCAATGTACGTGATGCTTATAAGCTCGATACTCAACATGATTCTGGACCCGATATTCATATTCACCTTCAACATGGGCGTGGTCGGTGCGGCAGTGGCCACGGTGATATCCATCGCGGTATCTGCCACGATAATAATGTTCTGGCTGCTTGTGAAGAAAGACACGTATGTGCAGCTTCGATTGCGATATTTCCACAGAAACTGGAGCATAATCAAAGAAATATTCGCGGTGGGATTACCCTCATCTTTCGCACAGATTTCAATGTCGCTCACAATGATTATACTCAACACCATCGTGATATCCGCGGGCGGGGACTATGGCATGTCGGTATTTGCAGGTGGCTGGCGCGTGGTGATGCTCGCCATCGTGCCGCTTACAGGTATAGCCGCCGCAGTCACATCGGTCACCGGGGCGGCGTACGGCGCAAAGAACATGAAAAATCTCAAAATCGCGTATCTGTACGGTGTGAAAATAGGCACCGTGCTTGGCGCAATAACCGGCGCGCTAATCTGGATATTCGCACCTCAGCTCACGTACCTGTTCACGTATTCGGAGAGCTCCGCGTCTCTTGCCCCGGGCATAATAGAATTTCTCAGATACATAGTGTTCTATTTCCCGGCAGTGGCTGCGGGCATGCTCACGTCCAGCATGTTTCGGGGCATAAAGAAGGGCACGTACTCGTTCATACAGACGATACTTCGCGGACTGGTAATGCAGGTGATATTCACGTACCTTCTCGGCATAGTGCTGGGCTACGGACTGGCAGGAATCTGGATAGGTATAGTTATTGCGAACATCGCCGCATCGGCAATAGCCCTGCCCTGGGGGCTGGCCACACTGAAAAAAGTGGAGAGAGAATGGCACAGTAGCGGGTAGCATTCTTTAAATAAGTGCAGGAATTTCTATGCGCTATGGACTCAGATTCAAAGAAAATACTGCAAAAGCAGGGTTACGCCATTGTGGGCAATCACAGCGCGGTCAAGCTGTGCCACTGGCTCCGGGAGAGCTTGCTGCGCAACCGCTGCTGCTACAAACAGCAGTTTTACGGCATAGCCACGCACCGCTGTCTGCAGATGAGCCCTGCGGTTAATAATTGCACTCAAAACTGCATGTTCTGCTGGCGCTTTCAGGGATTCAGCGAGGTGCATCTTCGCGAGGTCGACGAGCCGGAATTCATCGTGGAAGAGAGCATCAAACAGCAAAAGCGCCTGATTGTAGGCTACAAAGGCGACCCCCGCGTTGATAGAAAAAAATGGGAAGAGGCCATGGAGCCAAAACATGTGGCGATTTCGCTAATCGGCGAGCCCACCCTGTACCCGCGCCTCGGAGAATTGATTGAAGAGTACCACAAGCGCGGTTTTACAACGTTTCTGGTGACAAACGGCACCATGCCGGAAGTCTTAGAAAATCTGGACACGCTACCCACTCAGCTGTACATAACCGTCGCTGCACCCAACGAAGAAATTTACAAAAAATTGCTCGTTCCGCTCATAAAAAATGGCTGGGAGCGCCTGCAGCGCACTCTCGAACTCCTACCTTCGCTTGATACGAGAACCGTGATACGCCACACACTGGTCAAGGGCTGGAACATGGAGCACATAGGCGAGTATGCCAGGCTTGACACTCTGGCAGAGCCGGACTTCATCGAGCCGAAAGCGTACGTGTTCGTGGGTTATTCCCGTGAGCGATTGAGCATAGCCAACATGCCCAGCCACGAAGAAATCAGACAATTTGCAAACTCGCTTGCCGCAGAAACCGGATATAATTATATAGACGAAAAAGAAGATAGTCGCGTGGTGCTGCTCTCAAAGCACAAAAATCCCGCGAAACTCACAGAATAAGGTGCCTGATTTCTCTTTCTATTTTCTTGGCCTTATCCGGCCCCCCGAAAGTTACCATAACCTTGCCCATAGCCTTGGCTACCTTGGGAAGATCCTCGGCCTGTATATTTTCAGGGTCTATCCCCAAATCTCTGCACTGCTTTTTTATAACAAATTTGCCGAGTTGTCCCAGCTCCCTCGTCATTATCTCCTCAATCTTCTGACTGTACTCGGTAGCCATTACGAAGTACGTTAATGAATGATTGAATATAATGTTTTTTGTGTATAGAGTTGGAAAACATAAAATACACAAAGTTCCATCTCCACCTATGAAAATCGCGGTGGTCAGCGACACGCACGACAATCAGGAAGCGGTTAATGCCCTTATAAATGAGCTGAAGAGAAGGGACATAAACACAGTTTTTCACATGGGAGACATTATATCTCCATTCACGCTCCGAAACTTCTATGGATTCGAATATCTCGGTGTATTTGGCAACAACGATGGTGAGAAGGCGCTGCTGGGGGAAATAGCCAGAGAGATGGGTTTTGCCCTTGAACTGCAGCCGGCCCTCATCGAGTTCCGGGGCAAGAAATTTCTGCTGTATCACGGCTCGGGAAGCGTGGAGAAGACCAGAAAAATTGTGGAATCCTTCGCGAAAAGCGGTGAGTACGATTTTGTGCTTTACGGGCACACGCACATACGCGATTATCGACGAATAGGCAAAACGGTGCTGCTTAATCCCGGAGAAGTTTGCGGATATCTGTTTGTAAAACGCAGCTTCGCAATTTTAGACGTGGATACCAGCAATGCAGAGTTTGTAGAATTCTGAATTTTTCTCAACTTATGAAAAACGTTCCCTGAAAGATAACCGTGAGAAAAACTTTTTAAAATAAGGCAAGATTATTAACAATCGTTATCAAAGGTGAAAACCACACCTGTAATCATCACCTGCGGGCACAGGGTCTCCCAGGAGATTGAAGGATGAAGAAGGTATGGAGGAAAGAGAAAGGCGAGTTCGGAATCGGTACGCTGATCATATTCATTGCCATAATCATCGTGGCAGCAGTCGCCGCCTCGGTAATCATTGAAACAGCATACGTGCTTCAGCAGCAGGCAGAGAAGACCGGTGATATAGCAAGGCAGGACGTTTGCACCGGATTTAAGGCCATCACCGTGCAGGGGGTTCGGGAGGATTATTATTTCACAGAAACGATAGGCACCGGTGATGGCTCCACCACCGTATTCGTTTACAAGCTCAGCCATACTCCAGTGAACCCGCACTCAGTCACGGTCACGGACGGCACAAACACACTCAAAGATGATGGCACGGGCAATCTCGTGCTCACCTCTGGCAGCGGAGTCACCGGCTGGATAGGATACAACAACGGCACCATTGCGGTAATATACAGCACCGCTCCTGCAGCGGGCACAACAATAACAGCGCATTATGGCTCGGGATACAAAAATACAATCTCGTATCTGGAAATTAAAATCGGCCTGATTGCAGGCAGCCCGCCGATAGCCATGAACAGCGTGCTTGTGGAAATCACAGATGGCTACACGGATAAGACGCTAACATACAATGCCACGGCGACAAACTACTCCGGGTTGGATGGAAAAACGTTCGGTGCATCGATAGCGAGAGACATGCCACCCTCCAACTGGGAACGGGACCGTGTGATGACCGCGGGAGATGTGGTGGTTATATACATCAATGCGTCAGCCGTGGGTCTTTACCTCGCCCCGCAAACTGATGTGATGATTAAGCTCATACCCAAGCACGGCGTGCCCACTCTGATTGAGTTCACCACTCCCGCAACGTACACGACCAAATATATGGAGCTGTGGTGAAAATGCTGCTCGAAACCCTGCCGGATAGTGTGGAAGCGTACGCCATGGTGCATCGGTGGCTCGGATATCTGCTGCAATACATGGACCACGAAGAGCTGGCAAAATTGCTGACGTACTACGAGAAAATAGGCTGGCTCTCAAAAAATGTGCGAGAAAAATTAACAGATATCGCGCAGGGCATCACCGCCTCCGGCAAGGGCACATGGCAGCTGCCCGGCAGGGCGCATCTCACCTCTCTGCTTTTCATAGCATATCTTGCGGGAAAGGAAATTCCAAGAGAGCTATACGAAGTCAACGCCTACGCCACGGAGTTCACCAGCAACCCGGAATCGTTCATTTCAATTTAAATTTCAAACTTCTCCGCGAATATTTTTGCTGTTTCATAATCTATATTGCAGATCCGTATAAGTTTCACACACCCATGCGTGTCTATGAAATCTTTTATCGCGCGCGCGAAAATCGGCACCGCTCTTTCTTTTGGAAAGCCGTATATGCCGGTGCTTATCGCAGGCATGGATACGCTTTTTGCCCGCACCTCACACGCCCGGAGCAGAGCATTGAACACCGCATCGTAAAGCAACGAATCCTCGCCACCCTGTCCGCGCCAGACAGGGCCAACGGTGTGTATAACATACTTCGCCTTCAACCTGCCGCCAGAGGTTATCACCGCCTCACCGGTGCGCAAAGGGCCGTGTGTGCGAACATACTCATCGCTCTCCTCCTGAATTTTCTCGCCTCCAGCCCTGACGATTGCGCCGGCCACACCGCCTCCGTGCCTGAGAAAGCGGTTGGCCGCGTTCACTATCGCATCGACATTCTCCTCTGTGATATCGCCGCGAACAATCTGAATCTTCACTCCATTATAATCCAGCTCTTTCAAAATTTCCATACCGCTCACCTCAGATGCTCATGAATCTTATCTCTGCATGCCTGACAGAACTCTGCCGGCTTGTTGTCGGTATCAAATACCGTATTGGAGAAACGCATCACACACTCGTTTTCACAGTGCAGCAGCCCGAAAGTGTGCCCCAGCTCGTGCATGATTTCCTTTTTCATTCGCTCAAAAAACAGATGCTGCGCGTTTCTCAAACGATACGTTGACACCAGCGCACACTGCTCATTTCTGGCCGCAAGTCCGAACACAAAGTTTGTGCCTTCCACAAATATATCCACATCGATTATGCCCAGCACCCGAAATCCCGGATACTCAAAAAGCTTTGCAAGGACGCAGGCGGCATCGTACTGGCCGCGTTCGGGAACATAGCATTTTTCGGGATACGCCACCCGGGCATAAACTTCCACAGGGTATCTGAACGCTTTTTCTATAAAACGCCTGTAATGCTCCACCTCTGCCGGCGGGGCGTGTCCGATAACCACAATGTTGATTTTTTTCACGATACAGCATCACCTCCCCTATTAAATTTTTTTACCCATTCGTTGAGACGCACCAGCACTTTGTGAATGTAATCGCTCATGAGAAACACAATACCCGCAGATATAACTCCCACGAGCACCCCGCCAATTATATCAAGTGGAAAATGCACGCCGCAAAATATCCGGGCAATGCCGATAAGCGATGCGATTGGTATGAAAACAGCACTTGCTCGATACCTGTTAAACATAAGAAAAGAAAACGCAAATGCGAACGCCACCGAGGTGTGGTCGCTGGGAAAAGAGCTATCGGGCGCATGCGAAATTAGCGTGGTGCCGAGTCCAAGCACGAAGGGCCTGGGGTGATAGTACACCGCACCTATGCCCATTGAAATTGCTCCGGCAATGAACGATGAAAGAAATACCATTACTGCGAGTTCTCTGCGTCCGGTGAAAAAAAGATAAATTATCACGGAAGGCACAATAAATATGAGAACCTGCGCCGAGAAAATCATAAATGCATCGAGATAGGGATTTTTGCCCGCAAATGCGTTAATGGCGGAGAACCATGCATCGTTCAGTGCGGAAATGGACACACTGCTATATGGCAAATCATGGATATAAGAGATTTGGTCTATCGTTCGGAGAATTTTTAAGTTTTGAGTGCAATACATGCTGGTGAATATAACACCGTTCAGAAAACTCCCGCACGATGCGAGAAACCTGATTATTTACTATGCGCTGGCAGAGCCGGGGATAATCGGTATGGTAATATTCAACGCGTATCTCCTTTTAACCGGATACTCGGTGCTTGAAGTGGGCGCGATAATCACCTTTGCCTCATTTTTAACCTCCCTTTTTCTTCCACTGCTCGGTTATCTCTCCGACAGAAAAATCAACGCTAAATATCTGATTATGACCTCAGAATCCTTAATTGGCGTCTCTTTTCTGATTTACGGGCTGGCAACGGGACCCGTGATGATTCTCGCTGGAAGATTGATATTCTCCACAGCAATGCTGTTCACATTTGCCTCAAGCGTGTATGAAAAAGAACTGTACCCCGCGAACAATCTGGAAGAGGTGTACATCTGGCACTGGCTGATACCCACCGCAGCGGGCATCGCATCGTATCTCGCAGCACTAATTTATTTCTCTTTGTTCCCGAATGTGTGGGCGATGCGCGTTTATTATATAATTTTCGGCTTTGCGGGAATATTTTACGTTGCGTACGTGTATTTCAAATTGCCGAACCTGCCGGTGTATCGGGAAAGAAAGAAAATAAAATTAAATAAAAAATTAGTGCCTGTGGCCCTCGCGTTCATATTCGCAAATTTCTCTGCATTTTTCATATACGGGCTTCCTTTTGACAACATAATAATAAACTACTTCGGCTCCAGCGTGGCGGTGATTGTCTTTTTAGGCCTTATCGGCAGCATAATTATGTTCGGAGCCAGCTATTTGAAAACGAGAATCCCGAAAAAAACGTGGAAACATATACCGGTGATTGCAATGGGCAGTATGGGCACATTGGCCTCAGCCATATTCTTAGCGCCCCTGTACATTCACGGAAACCTGCTGTTTATCATTTACATGGCTCTTTACATCGCACATCTGTTTTTCTGGCCGCTCTGGCACATGAGCTTCAAACCCGCACTGCTGGCGAACGTGCCATCTCATTCCCGCGGCACAGTGTTTTCCAGCATTATGATGCTCAACCGCCTTGCAAACATTCCACTTGCACTGATTGCGGGTGTTTTTGCCGCACTCTTTGGCGCGTTCAGCACCGCAATACTCTCTGCAATATTCGCATTTTCAACCGTGGCGATAATCGTACGGGTTAGTAAATAAAGCAGAGCATTAAACATCTCTGAGCAAAATAATTTTGAGAAAATGCAAAAATATTTAAAAATAAAAGTTGAACGCAAAGAATGGAAATATTTTTATACATCATTACTGCTAACTCGCGTTGGTGATTAAAATGGAAGGAAATCCGTACGGATATCAAAATCAGCAAAGCACGTCCCCGGAAGTGAAGGGCATAAAGGACCTTGTCAAAACTGCCGGGCTCATAGCACTGATTTTCGGAATAATAAACATACTCTGGGGACTGGCAGGACTCCTGTTTCTGGTGGGAATTGTGGGAATAATATTTGGAATAATTGACCTGATTATGTGGAAACAGTGTGATAACATAAACGGACTGATGGACCAGGGCAGATACGACGAGGCAAAGAGCAAAACCATGCTCTGGATGATTATCGGCATAATTCTCGGCGGTTTCATACCCGGCCTGATACTGCTGTTTGCATACCTCAAATTCGACAGCCTCAACAAACCTGCGCCTCAGCCGCAGTACGGCACCCAGCAGTATAGCGCACAGCAGAGCTACACTCCTCCGCCACCCGCGCCACCACCCACTTCACCGCCGCCACCTCAGGAGCCGGCTCAGCCACAAAGCACAAGTGGAAACAGCACGGAGGAAAGATTGAGAAAACTGAAAGCGCTGTACGATGACGGAATAATCGACGAAGAAGAGTACAAAAAGAAAAAGGAAGAGATACTCAGCACTCTCTAATTTTTTTAGCCTTTTACCACGCCCAGCGGCACCATGCGCGCCACAATGCGCGATATGCCCGCGCCCTCCACGGCACGAACCACATCGTCCACGTTCTTGTATGCACCGGGCGCTTCCTCCGCGGCCACCTTGTTGCTGGCACTGCGCACATAGATTTTCTTCTTTTCCCAAAGCTCTCTTTTTATCTGTTCGCCGCGGAATCTGCGAAGCGCGGCATGCCGGCTCATAACCCGACCTGCGCCATGGCACGTGGAGCCGAACGTCTCTTCCATCGCCTTCTGCGTGCCCACGAGCACATAAGACGCGGTGCCCATATCTCCCGGAATGAGCACCGGTTGTCCAACATCTCTGTAAAGCGCGGATAATTCCTCTCTGCCCGCCGCAAACGCGCGCGTTGCACCTTTACGATGCACATACAGTTTCATTCTCTTTCCGTCCACAGTGTGCTCTTCCAGCTTTGCAATGTTGTGCGCCACACCGTAAATCAGGTGCATGCCCAGCTCTTCCGGAGCTTCGCCGAACACCTTGCCGAAAGATTCACGGACCCAGTGCATGATGAGCTGACGATTGGTAAATCCAAAATTCGCCGCAGCGCTCATTGCCGCAAAGTAATCCTCCGCCTCTTTGCTCTTTATCGGAGCGCATGCCAGCTGTCGGTCCGCAAGCGGTATGTTATATTTGCGAGCCGCATTTTCCATTATGCGAATATAGTCCGTGGCAACCTGATGCCCGAGCCCGCGTGAGCCCGTGTGAATCATCACCATTATTTGCCCTTCATGTTCTATTCCAAATTTTCTGGCAATTTCGGGTATGAAAATCTTATCAACCTTCTGCACCTCCAAAAAATGATTTCCCGCCCCCAGCGTTCCCAGCTGGGGCGCACCACGCTTCTTCGCCTTCTCGCTGACCTTGCTGTGGTCTGCAAATCTTATGCTTCCGCCCTCTTCAATCCGCTCCAAATCCTCTTTCCAGCCGTATCCGTGCTCCACGGCCCATTTCACACCGTAATCAAGAACCTCATCAAGTTCGCGAAAGCTCAGGCGCAGTTTACCCTTCTCGCCCACACCGGACGGCACGTTCACAAATATTGTATCCACAAGCTCTTTCAGTTTCGGGCGCACGTCCTCTTCGCTGAGAGTGGTGCGCAGAAGTCGCACTCCACAATTAATATCGTAACCCACACCACCGGGCGAGATTATGCCATCTTCCTCGCGAAACGCCGCCACTCCGCCAATCGGAAAGCCGTAGCCCCAGTGTATGTCCGGCATCGCCATGCTCGCTTTCACTATTCCGGGCAACGTGGCAACGTTGGCCACCTGCTCCGGTGCGTTGTCCCTCTTAATCTGCTCAATCATTGCGGGAGTGGCAAATATGCGGCCGGGTACCCGCATTCCCTTTTTATAATCCGAAGGAATCTCCCACCGAAAAGAATCTATTTTTCTCAAAGGTCCATTCCACATGAAACATCACCAGACTTCAAAATAAGCGCGGGTATTTAAACTTTCACTCCTCAATATGCAGCATTTCCACCTTGTCCATCCTTGCGAGAATTCTATAAACTTTTTCGGGCAAATACAAAACATCCTCTTTTCTTAAATTCAAAACCACATCCCCCGGAAGCGCAAACCGTCCAACCGGCGACTTAACCCGCACAAGAACCACATTCTCATTATGCATATCCTTTACTGGCTCATTCTCAGATTCCACGGTTTTTGGTTTATCCTCCTCCGCTTTCACGCTCTCACTGTTAATTTCTTTTTCCGGTTCGGTGACATGCTCCGCAGTGCCCGGAGGCGCCACTCCAGCATCCTCCCTTCCAAACACCCGATTCTCAAACATAGAAATATAACTGCGAATATCCGTATAAAGCTGAATTTCCTCCGGAGTCATGTTTTTTATCTCCTTACGCTCCCAAACGGCAAAAATCAATATTTTTCTGAGCCGAAATTGAAGAAGTTCCTGCACAGAGCGCTCTATTTTCTCAACTTCCTGAGTGAGTCGCATTGCCTCCAAAAACTGTTTTTTCTCGTAAAGTTCCATTATTTCTTTGCGCATATTACTGATTGCCTCCGCAATGCTTCGATAAAATCCACGCTCAAGCGGCACAAGCTCTTTCCTATTTTTCTTTTCTTCAGTTTTTTTCGCCTCAAGTTCGAGAATCAGCTTTCTGTCCCTTTTATTCACACCGTTCACTATGGGGTATAGATATAAATTTTTTTGCAAAACTCAACGTGAAAAATTATTAAATATAGTTGCTCATGCACTGGCGGTGATTTCAATGAAGGCATTCAGAATAAAAGGCAAATACTCTCCGAAAGGCAAAGAATGGTTCAAATTCACGAAAGATATTGTGGCGGAAGACGAAAATAACGCACTTGACATAGCATATTCCCTGCTGGGAAGCAAATACGGCATCAAAAGACGTCTGATTAAGATTGAAGCTATAACCGAGATTGACCCTGCAGAATCGCAGGACCCCACCGTGCAGTATCTTCTGGGGGAGCAAAATGGACAGTGAAGAGCAGGCTCTGGAACGAAGTATTGCTACTCTGGAGAGCCTGAAAGCTCAAATAGCAAACATACAGCAGCAGCTCAGCGCCCTGGAACTCTCCATCCAGGAGCATAAAAAAGCCATTGAGACCATCGAAGGATACAGAAACATGGGTGATGATGAGATTTTGATACCCATAGGCGCGGGGGTACTCATTAGTGCAAAAGTCTCGGGAAAGAAAGGGTTAATAAGCATCGGCAACGCGCTATATACTGAGATGAACATAGAAGAAATAGCCAAGAAACTTAAAGAAAGAATGGAAGACTTGGAAAAACTCAAAACGAAGCTTATGGAAGATTCATACAGACTCCAGGAGAATTATGCCCTTCTAAGTGCCAAAGTTGAAGAAGATTACCGCAAATACATAGAGGAGAGGAGAAATGTTCAAACTCCTTAAAGAAAAAATCCGCAATCTAAAAAAGAAGGCAAACGAGGAACTGGGCAATGAGTTCACCTCTGGAATGGGCAAGCGGCTTAAGGAGGAAAAATTGGATGAGTTTCTCTGGGACCTGGAGATTGCGCTGATGGAAGCGGATGTAGCGGTGGACGTTATTGAAAAACTGAAAGAGGATATAAAGAAGGAACTTGTGGGTAAAAAGGTCAAACTTGGTGCGGATGTGGGAAAGATCGTGGAAAACACGCTTCGCCGCTCGCTCAAAAAAATTCTGGATAAGGAATTTGATTTTGATACTTTTGCAAAGAACTGCACCAAACCATGCATCATTATGTTCCTGGGAGTGAACGGCACCGGAAAGACCACTGTGATAGCAAAGCTTGCAAAATACCTTATGGAGCACGGATATTCGGTGGTCATAGCCGCATCTGACACATTTCGGGCAGGTGCAATTGAGCAGATTTCCATACATGGCGAGAATCTTGGTGTGAAAGTTATCAAGCATCAGGCTGGCGGAGACCCGGCCGCCGTGGCCTATGATGCAATAGAGCATGCTAAAGCGAAGCACCGGGATTTTGTGCTCATCGACACTGCGGGGAGAATGCAGACCAACCGTAATTTGATGGATGAGATGAAGAAGATTAAGAGAGTGGCCAAGCCACATCTCACGATATTCGTCGGCGATGCCCTTGCAGGTAACGACGCGATTGAACAGGCCCGGGCATTTGACACAGAGGTGGGTGTGGATGGCGTGATACTGAACAAAATAGACGCTGACGCAAAGGGCGGGGCCGCAATAAGTATCGCATACGAGATTGATAAGCCCATACTGTTCCTGGGTACGGGACAGGAGTATGATGACCTGATGAAATTTGATGTGGACTGGTTTATAGGTCGAATATTTGGTGAGTAAAATGTTGCATTTAGTGGGTAACACACCTATGATTAAATTCGGAAACGTGAATTTGAAACTGGAGTTTTTCAATCCCACCGGAAGTCACAAAGATAGAACCGCTTTTTACATGATAAAAGAGGCCATGGAAAGGGGATTGAAGCCGGGAGATACTGTGGTAGAATACACTTCCGGCAACACAGGCATCTCAGTGGCATGGGTTGCGTTACAGATGCACTTGAAAAGCATAATCCTGGTGCCTGAGGGAACCAGCGGCATGAAAATAAATCTGATTAAACTGTTTGGAGCTGAGATAATCAATGTGCCAGAGGATATCGATGGACACATTTTAGCGGAGGAAATAGCCACGGAGCGCGGTGGCACGTTTCTGGCTCAAACTCGGAACATGGCAAATTTCAAGGCTCACTATGAGACAACCGGTCCGGAGATTGCAAAGCAGGCACCGGACACGGAGGTGTTCGTAATGGGTGCGGGCACGGGGGGCACGGTGTACGGAGCTGGGAAATATCTAAAGGAACACCTGAATGCAGAAATTGTGCTTTTGCTGCCTCGTGGCTCGCTTGCACAGGAGCAATTGAGCGGAGAAAAAGAAGAAGACTTAGAAATTATGGAAGGTTTCACATACCACAGCTTTCCAGAGCTCATTCAAATGGCAATAGATGAAAATGTGGTGGACCAGATTATCTATGTATCCGCACAGGAATCCATTGAAGGGATGGATATGCTTAGAAAGATGGGCATTCCGGGAGGTCCCACATCTGGAGCAAATTACTACCACGCAAGAAAAATAGCAGAAAGCGGAAAAAGATGCACAACCATAGTGGCAGACAAAATAACAAGATATCCAGAAATAATAAAAGAGATTATAAATTAAATCTCGTCTTCAGGCAGTACTGGTACATCTGGCGTCATTGGCAGATACGTCTCTATATACTTCTTATCTATCTTTTTCAGGTAACTGCGAGGAAGCATTGCAAGCAGTTCCCAGGCAATGGTCAGGGTTTCTTCTATGCTGCGGTCGTCATCGCTGCCCTGAGTGATGAACTTATCCTCAAAAGCATCTGCAAATTTGAGCAAGATTCTGTCCTCTTCTGTCAAAGCCTCTTCACCAACCACCGCCACGAGATCACGGAGACGCAATCCCTCTGCATAGGCAGCGTAAAGCTGATTCGCCACACCAGAGTGGTCTTCCCGAGTACGCCCCTCACCAATACCCTCTTTCATAAGTCTGGACAGAGAAGGCAGCGGATTAATCGGAGGATAGATGCCGCGGCGATGCAGTTCTCTGCTAAGCACTATCTGACCCTCCGTGATATACCCCGTGAGGTCTGGAATCGGGTGTGTCATATCGTCGTCGGGCATGGTCAGAATCGGGATCTGGGTTATGCTTCCGTTCTTCTCTCTTATTCTTCCCGCGCGCTCGTAAAGCATAGCGAGGTCCGTGTACATATAACCCGGATATCCACGGCGTCCGGGCACCTCTTCTCGTGCGGCGGATATTTCGCGCAGTGCTTCGCAGTAATTCGTCATATCTGTCAGAATGACGAGAACATGCATATCTTTCTCGAACGCCAGATACTCGGCCACCGTGAGTCCCATTCTCGGAATCACAATCCTCTCAATAGCAGGATCATTTGCCAGATTCAGGAACAGCACAGTGCGTTCAAGGGCCCCGGTTCTCTCGAACTCTTTGCGGAAAAAGTTGGCTTCCTCAGCGGTAATGCCCATAGCCACGAAAACCACGGCGAATTTTTCACCCTCACCACGCACCTTTGCCTGCCTCGCAATCTGCGCGGCAATATCGTTGTGCGGCAGACCCGCACCACTGAATATAGGAAGTTTCTGACCGCGCACCAGGGTGTTCATACCATCGATGGTGGATATGCCCGTCTGAATAAACTCACGGGGATACTCCCTCGCCGCAGGATTTATCGGATTTCCGTTTATATCTCGCATCTCCTCAGGTATTATATCTGGACCACCGTCTATTGGGCGCCCGGTGCCATCGAACACACGACCCAACATTTCAAGGGATACACCAATTTTGAGCGTATCTCCCAGAAATTTCACAGAGGTGTTTTTCACATCAAGCCCGCGTGTACCTTCAAAAACCTGCACAACCGCCATATTCTCTCTTGCCTCCAGCACCTGTCCCAGACGCTCCTTACCATCTGGGCCTCGAATCTTCACAACCTCTCCATAGGCCACATCCCGGGTGTTTTCCACAATTAGCAACGGACCTTTTACCTCCCTTATAGTTTTATATTCAACTTCCATTTAGCTCACCTCGGCTATGAGCTTGGCAATCTCCGCCTCAAGCTTATCCTCAATTTTCTTAAACTCCTCTTTGTATGTGTCGTTGGGTATACGACCCATGTACGCTATATCTTCCTTAACGGATAATCTGCGGATTTTGTCCACAGGCACACCCCGTTCCACCGCCTGTGTTGCAAGAGCATGGAACTTTAATATTATGCGCAGCATATCGTACTGTTTCTCCGCGGGGCAGTACGTATCAACGTCATGAAACGCGTTTTGCTGCAGAAAATCCTCTCTGATGGACCTGGCAGTCTCGAGAAGGGCCTGCTCCTTAGCCGGCAGTGCATCGGGACCCACAAGCTGCACAATCTCCTGTAACTCAGCCTCTCTCTGCAGAATACCCATGGCTTCTCTTCGCATATCGTACCAATCCTTTGCAACATTTCGTTCCCACCAGCCCCGAATCGTGTTAAGGTACAGCGAATACGAGCGAAGCCAGTTGATTGAGGGAAAATGTCGTTTATGCGCAAGCTCTGCATCCAGAGCCCAGAACACCTTAACGATACGCAAAGTATTCTGTGTTACCGGCTCCGAGAAGTCCCCACCCGGCGGAGAAACTGCGCCCACCACTGTGACCGATCCCTTTCTCTCATCAGTACCCAGAACATTCACGTAACCCGCACGTTCGTAGAATTCCGCGAGGCGTGATGCGAGATATGCTGGATAACCCTCCTCACCGGGCATCTCTTCCAGACGTCCGGAAATTTCTCGTAACGCTTCGGCCCAGCGAGATGTGGAATCTGCCATAAGTGCCACATTGTATCCCATATCCCGGAAGTATTCAGCGATTGTAATACCCGTATAAATACTGGCCTCCCTTGCAGCCACCGGCATATTCGAGGTATTGGCTATAAGAATCGTTCGGTTCATAAGCGGCTCGCCCGTTTTCGGATCCTTAAGTTTTGGAAAATCTTCAAGCACCTCGGTCATCTCGTTTCCACGCTCACCGCAGCCCACATAAACTATGACTTCGGCATCGCTCCACTTTGCAAGCTGGTGCTGCGTCACGGTCTTTCCCGTTCCGAACCCGCCGGGAATGGCCGCTGCACCACCCTTTGCAATTGGGAAAAACGTATCAAGGACACGCTGTCCAGTAACGAGCAATTCCGTGGGATCCAGCTTTCTGTTAAAGGGTCTCTGTTTTCTCACAGGCCAGCGCTGGTACATCTTAACATCTTTACCGCCAATTCTGGCTATTACTTCTTCAATGGTATAATCCCCCTCATCGACTATAAACTCCACTGTACCCGAAATATCGGGGGGCACCATCACTCGGTGCTCCACAAGGTTTGTCTCATTTACCACACCCAGAACGTCGCCGCCCTGCACCTCCGTACCAACCTTAACTTTGGGTACAAAATGCCATTTTTTATCAAAATCCAGCGGAGCAACGTTGGCTCCGCGCTGGATGAAATCGCCCATGTTTTCCTTAATCTTTGGCAAGGGACGCTGGATACCATCGTAAATCTGGCCAATAATACCGGGACCAAGAATTACAGAAAGAGGCGCGTTGGTGCGTACCACCTTCTCACCCGGTTTTATACCAGAGGTCTCTTCATAAACCTGAATCGTGGCTCTATCTCCTGCAAGGGCTATAATCTCACCTATGAGACCCTCTTCGCCCACACGAACCACTTCGTACATCTCACTGCCACGCATACCGTCCGCAATCACCACGGGTCCTGCAACCCTTATTATCTTTCCCATATCTTTCACCTCTTCATAATGTCTATACCTATCGCTCTTCTGATAACTTCACGCATCGGGTCTTCAACCTCTTCCCGCTCTCCATACCCGGGAAGCTCGACAATAACCGGATAAATATCTTTCTTGGATTTCCACTCATGCAAATACTCTCCAACCATTCGCGCGTATTTGCGCTGAATCAATAGCACTGCAATATCGTTCATACCTCGAAACTCTTCCAGTGCGCGGCGCGTCTCCTCTGCATTCTCACACGTGCGGGCCACCTTCACACCCGCCAATTTGAACCCCAGCACGAATTCCTCGTCGCCAAGCACTGCCATCTTCACATCGCACCACCCACCAGCATACTTCTTATTTTATCGCGAGAGACACCCATAAGCATTCCCTTAATTATGGCCTTCAAATTTCTGGCCTCATATTCCTTAGCCACCAGGAACATCACCGCAGGTCCCGCCGAGACCGCGTAAACCATTCCAATTTCGTTAACCTTATTCAGAAGATACCTGTCGAGAGCAAGCTCAATCTCAAATGCGTTTCTGTACTCTCTAACAAATGCGTACTCTGTGCCCTCCAGCTGGGTGAGCATCTCTTCCACGGTGCGGGCCTCTGCCATATTTTTCAGTTTCCATTCGGAAAGCTCATATCCCCCCTCCACGAGATAGTTCTCAACTCCTTCCGCTCCTGCAAACTTGGCCCTCACTATTGTCTTCAAATTATAAACATCCACCAAAATGGACGAAAACTTTTCTACCGCCTCTCTGCTATCCTCATCGATTGTGCTTTTTGCTTCTAGTATCTTCTCAAACACCACTTTATCGAGAAAAACGTCCACATCAAACAGAGAGTTGCGCTCTGCCCATGCATGAACCGCATCCCGGAACGGAGTCGCATCAAGGGCCGCGATAGCATCCTCCACCCCGGTAGCCTCTATCATATGATTGATTACGAGGTCGTTTATTACATCTCCCGGATACACAACCCGATAAATCTCCGAAGCGGATAATCGCGCATTTTTGGCACGCAATATCCGCTTGACTATATTTGCCTCGTATTTGAGCATGTAAACCTCCGCAAACTGGCGCACACCTTCTGGAAGCGTCGCAATGACATTGCGGAGCATGTCTATCAAATCTTTTTCAATCTGAATATCAGCCACGGATGGGTCATCTATATGATAGCCCTCCTTTTTCACATCGGCCAGAACCTCCTGAACACTGCTCATCTCGAGAAGTTTATCAATGTACTCATTCTCTGTATATTTAGAGCCAATGGCAAAAATCGTGGCGTTGGGCGCCATGTACGATGCAATGCTCAGTATCTTTCGGAGATAGCCCATGAATACGATTACCGCTATCAGAACGGCAATGAAGGCCGCGGATATGGCCACCAGGATTATGGTGTTGGCGTCAAGCATACTCTCCCTCAAACAGCTTATCCAGTATCATCTTTCGAATATCCTGCATTCTCCTGCTAACCAGGGCATCCACACTGTAATCCACCACCCGAAGTCCATCCATGGACTCAACCAGTAACCCACCGTTTCGAATCATACCTATCTCCACAGTGGCACCGGGAGCCACCTCCGAAACTATGGCATTAACCGTTTCTTTGTCCTCAGGAATGCATTTTACCACGAATTTATCTCCGAGAATTTCCCTGGCATTTTCCACGCTTCTCCGCAAATAGTTAGAGTAATCCGAAGAATCGCGGATTCCACGTCGAATCGCCTCAATTACACGGTTGATAACCTCTTCACGGGCATTTACTATAAGACGCTTGCCTTCCATATGGGCCCTGGAGAGAATCTGGATTCGTATATCCTCCGCCTCTCTCCTGAACTCCGCTTCAAGCCGCGCCTTTTCCTTTTCCCATCTCGATTCTTCCTCCTCTCGTATCTCATCTATCTTCCTCTGGGCTTCCTGATCAAATTCAGCCGCCCGCGCACGGGCATCTGCCAGTATTTTCTCCACTATTCTGTCCACCGAATCAGCCATGGGATCATCCTCCAAATATGCCCAGAGACATCATAATCAGTATCGCCATCAACAATCCGAATATGGCAAAAGTTTCGCTCATCACAGACAGTATAATTGCTCGGCTTCTGGTACCTGGATTCTTCACATACGCCGCTGCACCGGCTCCGGCGGTTATACCCTGTCCGATACCGCTTATGCCTGCCAGACCTACCGAGAAACCTATGCCCAGAACCCCGAGACCTATTAACACCGTCTGATACGGCGCAAAGTGAGGCACCCCACCCATCAGGTTCATAGACGTAATTACAAGTATACCCGCCAGAAGCGCGTATATGGACTGGGTTTCTGGAAGCACCGCAAATATAATTGATGAGGAGAAAGCCTTTGGATTCTGTGTGGTGGCAGCAGAACCACCTGCGGCAGCAATGCCCTGACCTATGGCCGTGATACCGCTAAGTCCCATGCCGAGACCGACACCCACCGCAGCGATACCCATGCCAAGCATATACGATGGTGATAGCGACTTGTTCATCATCCAGGTTAGTCCCTGAAGCAGAAGAATTGCAATAAGCAAACCGTAAATTGCCTGGGTTTCTGGCAGCACTGTGAACACCACAGCCTTACCGAACGTACCCTCTTTTCGGGTCACACCTATACCTGTACCAGCCACAATACCCTGACCTATGGCGCTGAGCCCCGCAATACCCACTGACAATCCTGCACCAAGCGCGATAAGTCCGGCGCCCACCGGCACGTCGATGTTTACATGCAGTGTAGACGCGAACGCATGCGTGTACATCAGAATCATTATACCCACAAGCAGCCCGTAAATAGCCTGTGTCTGCGGAAATGCCTGAAATATGAGCGCGTTTCTAAATCTTTTAGGATCTTCAGCGATTGCAGCAGTACCGCTGGCCCCAGCAATACCCACACCGATTGCCGCTCCCATACCCGATGCACCCACCGCAATACCCGCACCGATTAGCGCAAGATACGCACCCAGAGGCCCATCGTGGACTTTTATCTTGTGGGTATAAACCACATTGTTACCCTCTTTAACAGTGATGTTATAATACGCGGCCTCCTGGAACTGCACCCTTACCGGATTGCCCACATACACATGCTCAGTTCCATCATTCATGTTTGTGATAACCCAGCTCACATTATCCAAAACCTTACCGTTATCACTGTACTCAAACACATACGTATCACCAACCACAAAGGTGGTGGATTCCACAGACGTGGTCTCTTTTGTATCCGTTTTATACCACGTGTAATGCGTCACATTAACCTCTCCACCGTACGCCACTCCGCTCAGCAAAAGCATGAGCAGCAAAGCCAGCATCAATTTTTTCATTTTTTCACACCTCCAACACGCGAGTGCTTCCTAATTTCTCTAAACGGTTCAAACTTCACACCTTCTCCCTCATAGAATTTTGAGAAGAATTCCACGTACTGTAACCTCAAAGAATGCACAAAAGAGCCCAGCGATTGCAGAATCGCGTTGCCAATGTGCCCCGCAATCAGGAATACCCCGATAAACAGCCACAGCGCCGCAGATAAACTTACCATACCCACTGCACCGAACAGAAGAAGAACTGCCGCAATGCCTATTTTCATCTTATCTCTGGTGCGCGCCACGAACGCAAACAACGCAAAGCCAATAATTAAAAGTGGCATGCAACATACCATACTCCCTGCGCCCACAACCATTCCCCGAATGATATCAGCAAAGAGATTTATTGTAAGCGCCAGACCGGATGTGGCCAGATCAAGTGCAAGAAGTCGAGAATACGAGAGCCAGTCTCCAATCATCCCGGTGACGTCAAAGAACGCCATGGCGTTGATTTCCGATTTTTTATTAACCATATGCCCGGGCACACCCGAAAGAAGCGCAAATCCTATGAGCAGCATAACCCATGAAATGTTCTGTATCATCACGGGCACGGTCCACCACCCAAAATAGTAGCCGATGAGTGCCCCGCCCGCAGGCAAAATTAAAAACCACGAAAGCTCTGAAGTGAGAAAATCACCATAGTTTTTGTGCTTGAGATGATGATACGCACCCAGTATAAGCCCCAGCGAAATCTGTGCTATACCGACTATCAACGCTATGACCAGCAGCGTGACCGGGTCGTTCATGGCATCCAGAATTGGCTTATAATGAATCCATGGATAAAGAGGATTGTAAGAGTTTAACGGGCCAAATATGCTACCCTGTATCAGACCAAACACTATCGCGGAGATCCCCGAGGCAAACAGAATTTTACCCAGTGTCCGGTTTGTCCAGTTGTATCTTCCAATATGAAACCAAAGCAGATATCCCAAAACTGCCATTATAAAACCGTAGCCAGCATCGCCCAGAGTCAACCCGAAATATGCAACAAATAAAGGTGCAATTATCACAGTGGGTTCTATATACCCGTACTTCGGAATAGAATACATCTCCACAAACGCCTGGAAAGGCCTGAGAAAAATGGGATTGTTAAACGCAGTTGGAACCTTATCTCCCTCTGCGTCTTTCCATGATATATAAGCAAGTCCTTTTGACACTTCATTTATTTTGGCTATTGCCTCATCCAAACGCTTTTTCTGAATATATCCTCTTATGACAGTTGTGTATTTTGTTGAACCCATTTTGTTGTGAGCTTCTTCTTTAATTTTTTCATTTTCGATGTTATCCCAGAGACCAGCAATTCTTCCATAATGCTTTTTTCTGAGTTCCCCAATTTGCGACAAAAGTTTCTTGCGCTCTTTCTGAGCAGCTGCCAGTCTGTTCTCAATATCTTTTATGACCTCCACAGGCTTACCCCTGAACCCACTTAAATCGAACTCTGAGAAATTTGCAAATCTAAGTGCTGATTCAACCTCCTTTCTATCCTCGATTAAATACGCCACCACCACAATATACAGTGGATTTTTTTTGCCTTCTACTCGATGCCAGAACGCAAGTTTATTTTGCGATTTAATCTTATAAAGCGGTTCGAGCTCCTTTACTGTACCTGCAGTAATAATTGCATATTTACCCGTGCCGAGATATGAAACATCAAAATCGAGTCCCAACAGCATACGGGCATATCTGAGTCTCGTTTCCAGTTTATCTTCAACCTCGGCTATTTTCTCCCACTCCTCACCAATACTCTGTATTTCCTCCTCGAGCTCATCGAGAAGTTTCTTAGTCTCTTGAAGTACCTCCTCCCTATTCATATCTTTAACTGGAAAACGCTCGGGAGCTGTGGGATTTAGTATTTCCTTGATACCTTCCTTTTTCACTTTTGCGATATCCAGCACGGACATCAACTTTGAAAGTCTGAAGCTATAATCGACCAGAACGTTGACATCTGGAGAGGGCTTTGCATTCTCCACAGGAAGATTATGCTGAGTGAGATGGATAAACGCATTCCGCTGCATAACCTTAAGAACCTGATATTTCACCGAGTTGTGAACAAGGACCTCGACTTCAGCCATCTTGGCTGGGAAAAGCATTTTATTTCACCTTAATAACTCATGAATAATCTCGGAAGCGGTCTCTTTAACTTTATCATCATCTATTGCCTTTATCTTCTCTGCTTTCTCAAGATACTTCGAGCGTACAAGCTTTGCTTCTTTATTAGCAGTTTCCTCAGCACTTTTTTTCATAGCTTCGCCACGAGCCATAAGCTCCTTTCGCTCAGCGGCTATTCTATCCTGAATCTCCTTTTTGAAACTCTCCACCCTCTTTTTACTGTTTTCCTGAGCCTCACGGACGAGCATCTCTGCTTTTTCCTCTGCTTCACGAATTTTTTTAATTTCCTCTCCAATCATCCGCCTGGTAGATGTTATTCCCATTTATAAAATTTTGCGCTACACCCTATATCCCTTTTTGTATTTTTTTGCCGATTACAAAGGTATGATTCCCCACATGTGTCCAAAAAAGATGATATATAAGCATGGCTATCCCGCTCCAAGGTGATGAATATGGGAGTACAAGTTGATCCGGTTCAGGCAAAAGCGATGGCCGATAGAATTAAACAGGCAAAAGAGACCGAAAAACGGATTGCGGAGAAAATGAAAAAAATAAAACACAAGCTCATGGTACTCAGCGGTAAGGGCGGGGTGGGTAAAACCACCGTGGCCGTAAATCTGGCAGCAACCCTCGCACTGCGCGGGTTCAAGGTCGGTCTGCTGGATGCGGACATACACGGCCCCAACGTGCCCAAGATGCTGGGCGTGCAGAACGCAAAACTGGAAGTAAACGATAAAAAGCTCATAGTCCCTGTGGAACCAATACCAAATTTAAAAGTCATATCCATCCAGATGGCCCTGCCCCAGGACGACCTCCCCGTGGTATGGCGCGGGCCTCTGAAACACAAGGCAATACAACAGCTCCTGGACGAAGTGGACTGGGGCGAGCTGGATTATCTCATCATTGACATGCCTCCCGGCACCGGCGATGAGTCGCTGAGCGTATCACAGCTCATTCCTGATATGGACGGCGTGCTCATAGTGCTCACCCCCCAGGAAGTTGCGGTGCTGGACGCCACAAAGGCCATTAACTTTGCAAGACAGATGAACAAGAAAGTTGTGGGTATAATAGAGAACATGGCCGGCGAGATATTCGGCACCGGAGGAGGAAAGAAAGCGGCAGAAAAGTACAACGTGCCGTTTCTGGGGAGCATACCCATGGACGCGAATATTGTGAAATGCGGCGACTCTGGCACACCCTTCGTGCTGGAATACAAGGACAGCGAGGCTGCAAAAGCGTTCAACGAAGTGGTGGATAATCTTCAGAAGGTGCTGGGAGAGAACTGAGCCGGCCCATGGGCAGCACGCCCATATGCTCATCTATCCCGTATATTTCAAAATCTCTTTTATTTTTCTGCAAAATCGGAGATATGAATTCGTTTTTCGTGATGTCCGTGCCGGATGCGTAGATGCTCATGGCGGGCAGGACAATCAGGTCGGGTGAATAAAGAAAGCACGGCACTTTCACAGTGGCAGAAAGCTCATCTCTTAAACTTATGCTTGGGTGCTCGTGCCCGATTATGGTGATGGGGCGCACCTCGTGCTCTCTGTGCCCGTGCACCATGGTGTACCTGCCAATTGTGTATTTATCGTAAAGTGTGAGCCCTCTTCTTCCAAGAATCGTTTTTAGAAAATTGTCATGGTTGCCCCGCACAACCACCACGTCCACCCGAGTACTTAAAAAATCCAGCACCTCCTCAATCTCGTCCCATTCCTGTCTCATATTACGCGAAAATTCGTGCTTGAAATCGCCGTTGATGATGAGTTGCCGTGGCTGATATTTATCAATGATCACTTCAAGGCGCTCAATGAGAAAGCGTTTCTGTATTCGAGGCAGAAATATACCTTTGCTGGACATTACGTCTTCATAGCCAATATGCAGGTCCGCTATAACTGCCGTTTCGTAATCTTCAATGAATAGCATACCGTACTTGGTAAGCGTGAGCCCGTCTCTGCTTATCTCGTCCACGAGGGTATAAATGCGTAATGCTTAATCGCATTTACGGTATGATTTCGGTGGTGTTGTTGAACGGCGGATAATTGAAATCCTGCATCTGGTATTTACCCTCTTCAATCAGCTCCTCGATGACTTTTCTGGCGCGTTCCATCTCTTTGACAAGATGTCGAACCGTGCCGCAGATTTTCGCAAATCCCTCCATGCCCCAGTATCGCTCTTTATTCGCGAATAAACAGCGTCCGCCGCAAATATTGTATATATCGCATGAGCGGCACGGCTCATCTATCTCCACGGAATTGCGCAGCGTGGCAGGAGTGCGATTCCATATTGTGCCCAGATTGTTCCACTCGTACTCGCCTCCGATTGGACATGCCAGCACGCGTCCGTCGGTGGCTATGGCGAAAGCGTTGCGGCCCGCTCCGCAGGGAAGCCCCGTCTCGTGGAACAGCATTCTCTTAATTACACCCTGAAACGGCACAATGCCCGGAATGCGCCCATCTTTTATTTCTTCTATCCACCAGTCCGCGAGGCGCGTAATTCCCGGGTTGTAAGAGCCATTAACCCACCTGTCAAAATCGTGCCACGAATCGTCGGGCGCCCATACAACATTGAGCTGCCAGTGCACGTGGTCAAAGGGCAGTGAGAGAAGATGGCGCACATCTCTGTAAATATCACTTTCTTCACTCACCGCCATGCGCGCAATTATATCGCCCCTGTACGAACTGCGAATCTTGTTCACTCTGTCCACCACAATATCGTACACACCCTTACCGCGATAAAAATCTGTGACTTCCCGTATGCCATCAATTGATACCAGAATGGCATCTAAACGGTTCAGATAATCGCGCGGCACCTGATGCAAAAAAAAGCCGTTGGTCTGCACCACGAATTTTTTGGCGGGCACCGTATCCATGATCTCCATCATCTTCTTTATCCTGAGCAGTGGCTCACCGCCGTAAAATGCAATCACCGGCTCTTCATCTTTCATTACGAACTCTTTGAGCACATCGACGGAATACTCTATCTCGTGGGGCATAACCTCTTCTGGTATGGTGCCGCCACAGTAGCGACATCGCAGATTGCACACACCGGTAAGGAACACTATATAAAGCATTGCCGGAGCATAGCATTCAAAAATAAAAGGTTATCACAGCTGCACACGATATCTTTTAATATCTTTTTTCCGCGAGGATTTCCATGATTTTGCACCACGTTTATCGTCTTTATACCACTCCTTGTAAAGAGAGGATAGGGCATCGAACACCGCACGGTTTCCATACCGTCCGCATGCGGTAAGAAGCAGGTCCAGCGCATAATCTCTATTGCCGGCACGGTAATATGCGTAAGCAAGGTATATGTAAACGTTGTAGTTGTTGGGCAAAGATTCCAGCAGTGGCGTCAGCGAAGATATGCTCACCTCCGGTTGGCCAAGGTAGAGTGCCGCAACACCCTTATAATAGAGACCAACTTTACTGGCAGGCTCTCGACTCAGCAGCTTATCCGCCAGAGCGTAGGCATTTGCATAATCTTTCTGGTTCAAGCTCAGTTGAAGCACGTACCCAAGTATGTTTTCGTCAATCGTGTTGCTTTTGGCCGTTGATAATAGATACGCATACATCTCTCCATTAATCACATCTCGATATTTGCCATATTCCTGTGATAATTGGTAAAGTCTGTTTATTTCATTGGGAGATGCTGCCGGATTGCCTCGATATGCGTTTGCCCGCGAATACATGGAGTATTGATAGTATCGAGCAGTATCCATCAGATAATTGCCCCAGCTTATCACCATCTCCGCGGGTGAGCCGAGGGAGATTGCCTTTTTAAAAGCCAGTTGAGATTCGCCCAGTCTCCCCAGATGCACGTCTGCCGCCGCCTTGCCGAACCATGCGACGTTGTTGCCCACATTGTTGGATATCGCCTGCTCGAACTTTACCTTTGCATCTTGATAATTTGCAGAATGCAGAGAAATCAAAGCCAGCTCAGTCTCACCACGCTCTTTCTGCGACACCCCATCTACATAAACCACCTTGCGCTCCTCTTCCAGATAAACTACCGTGCCGCAATAACTGCACATTATTATTTTAGCATTAACTGACTCTGGTACAAGTTTAGCCCCGCAGGTCGGGCACTTCAACTCGGTGAGTTTCATCCCATGAGCCCCCCATAAAAATTTCTAAAAAGTATAAAATTATTTTGTAGATAGTGCCGCAGATTCCCTGAGCACCTTGAAACGCTCCCTGAGACGGTTGAGCGCGTAATCGAGTGTGTCTTTTGCACTCAGGCTACCGTCTGTCTCAAACTGGAATATGAACCAAGAGTCATCTTCTTTTATCTCGTGCTCATCATACGAAAGTATCTTTGCAAGCGCCTTGCATTCCTTATCATCGGTGAAAATTATCTTGTCTTTATCCTCATAGATAACGCACTGGGGACAGGCCTCTTTTACCTCTTCCCAGTACTCACTAAAATCTTTATTAACAACGATTTCACGATGATACTTGTACGTCACACCACTGGTCACCTGCCACTTGGCATGCTGCTTGGCGGTGCCCATTATTGCCTCTGCTTCAAGCAGTATCGCCTGAGTTTCTTTCAATTTTACGATAGGAATAACCTGATCAACGGGCCTGAACTTTTCTCCACCCACTGCAATTAAATCGCCGGAGTACACCACCGCCGGGCCATGTTTGTTGAGCGTGTACGTCACCGTGCAAAGCGGACAGCCCTCATCTGGAGGGTGCTCACACTCATCTCTAAATTTCATGTTCAGGTCCGTGGGCAGAGGAATCAATCCCAGTCGATGCGCGATAATCTCATCAAAAAGCGGCGTGGAAGAATCGTATACGTTGTCCTCCGAATCACGAATCTGGCCGTGATGAAATATTACCTTATGTATGGCAAGCTTGGGTATATCATTGATTAGCGTGCGACGCAGCGCGTTTGCCATGGCAGGTGTAATTCCCTTTATTTCAAATCGCACAAACCGGTCCTTCAGTTCAAGTATATTCAACTCCATTTATATCCTCCTGCCTCTTTTTCCTCCCTTCTTGCGCGTTGAATCATGCGGAATCGGCGTTACATCTTCGATGCGAAGAATCTTCATACCCGCCCTTGCCAGGGCTCGAATGGCGGCCTGAGAACCCGGACCGGGAGTCAGGCTCTTATTGCCACCGGGGGCACGCACCTTCACAATAATTTCGGTTATTTCCTTCTCTTTGAGCTGCTCGGCAACCATCTCAGCAGCCTTCATCGCCGCGTAAGGAGACGGTTCCTCTCTATCTGCCTTCACAACCATACCACCAGAGGCCTTCCCCAGTGTTTCTGCACCTGTGATATCGGTTGCGGTTATTATAGTATCATTGTGAGAAGAATAAATATGCACCACTCCAACTTTACTTGCCATTATTCACCACCTTCCTTAACCTCTTCAGACTCCGCTACAGGTTCTGCGGTGTTTGCCGTTTCAATTACCTGCGGGCGCATGGGATGCATCTCATCCGCCAGCGGAGAATGCTCATAGTAATCCACCGCGGGCTCTTCTTCCCTGCGCACCAGATAACCGGGTATGGTAACCCTACGTCCGTTTATGGATATGTGTCCATGCACTATGAACTGCCGGGCCTGCTTCGGCGTACGGGCAAGACCTTTAAGATACACCACAGTTTGCAATCTTCTGCGAAGAATATCTTCCACGCTCAGCGAAAGTACCGCATCGAGTGTGGCACCATCTTCGTTCAAAATACCAAGGCGTATGAGACGCTCGAAGAGCTGTTTCTGCTGCTTCTCTGCCTGCGGGTCACCATACCTGAGCTTAGCCTGCAGATATCTCGCCTGAGCACGCAGGTTTCTCAGCATGGATTTGGCCTTCCAGATTTCCCTCTTATTTTTTAGCCCGTATTTGCGCTGAAGCTCCCATTCTTCTTTGATTCGATCAGCTTCCCAAGGATGCTTTGGAGTCTCATACTTTTTCCTGTTAAAACGCGGGTCACCCATATACTCACCTCTTTCTCCTGCTCACGCCCACCGCAAGGCCTCTTCTTCCATTTGAGCGTGTGCGCTGACCACGCACTGCCAGACCGCGTTCGTGGCGTATTCCACGATATGCTCTTATTCTCTTGAGCCTGTTAATATCATCCTGAATCTGCAAATCGAGGTCCGTGGCAAGAATATGCTTATCCTCGCCGGTGAGATAAACTCTCCTGTGATTTTTCATCCACACAGGAAGTATGTCCTCTATATCATTTTCAATATAGCCCCTGAGCTTCTCAATCTCCTCGTCGCTGAGGTCACCTATCTTTACCTTCGGATTAAGGCTCATCTTTTTTACTATACCCTCTGCAACCCTGTATCCAATGCCCTTTATACTCATAAGGGCATAGAGCAGGGGCCTGTTACCGTCAATATCCGTTTCGGCAATCCGAACGATGTATTTGAAGTCCGCCATGGTTATCGCCTTAATCGCCCTAAAAACATTCCCCTATATATCAATTTTCCCATGTGGCACTCGCCCAATCCATGCTTCTGCGCACCGCCTCATGCCATTTTTCGTATTTATTTTTTCTCCAGCGCTCCGATTTTTCAGGAACGTGCACCTCCGGATACTCCACCACATGGCGAATTTCAGACATCGAAACCCCGCCCTGTGCGAGGGCGGCGAGGAGAGCAGCACCCATAGCGGTAAGCTCTCCAAACTTAGGAACGCTCACCGGAACCCCAAGAATATCCGCCTGAAACTGCATCAGGAACGAGTTGCGGGTCATGCCACCATCGACCTTAATCGATGTGAGCGGCACATGGGAACTCACTATCTCCAGTATATCGCGCACCATAAACCCTATCGATTCCAGCGCCGCACGCGTGATGTGCTCTTTGTTCGTGTACGCGCTCAATCCCAGTATTGTGCCCCGCGCATACGGATCCCAGTAAGGCGAGCCGAGCCCGAAAAACGCAGGCACAAAATAAAGTGAGGTTTCCTCGCCGACAGTATCGACCCAGAGACCCATGGATTTGAGCCATTCAACCACCGTGCCGGAAGACAGAATGCTTCCCTCCAGCGCGTAAGTGCGCCGCGAGTCGATGGACCATGCCACCGTGGACAGAAGCCCACGCTCTTCGATTATTCGCGTTCCGGTATTGACGAGTATGAACGTGCCTGTTCCATAGGTAACCTTCGCGTCTCCCTCACCATGACAACCATGAGCGAGAAGCGCAGATTGCTGGTCTCCAATCACACCCGTAATGGGTACATCTCGCGAATTTATTCTCACAGCGCCATACTCTGCCGCAGAATCGCGTATCTCCGGAAGCATGCTTTCTGGCACACCAAAAAGCGCCATGAGCTCATCGTCCCAGTCAGCCCTGCGAATGTTGTAGAGCATCGTCCTTGACGCATTGGTGTGGTCAGTGGCATGCACCTCTCCATCCGTGAGCTTCCAAATCAAATACGAGTCTATCGTGCCAAATCTCAACTTTCCGAGCCTTGCAAGCTCTTCCGCACCGGGCACGTGCTCCAGAATCCAGCGAATCTTCGAGGCTGAAAAATACGCATCCATCTCCAGCCCGGTCCTGGATTTTACCAGTTCGCTGTATTCTTCCGCGAGGTGCGCCATATAATCGGCAGTGCGCCTGCATGACCACACTATGGCATTATGCAACGGCTTCCCTGACTCGACGCTCCACACCACGGTGGTCTCTCGCTGATTGGTTATGCCAATAGCATCAATATCTTCGCGGATATTCGAAATTACGGACTTAACGCGCTCCCATATCTCCTCAGGAGCCTGCTCAACCCACCCCTCACGCGGAAAAACCGTTCTCAATCCCACTCTCCTCACTTTTACAGGTTTAAAATCCGAATCAAAAAGCACTCCCTTAACGTTCGTGGTGCCCTCGTCTATGGAAAGATACATAAGCAGGGTAAAATATTCAAAATATTTACCTTTTGATGTGCACGTCCACCTGCGGGAACGGTATCTCTATTCCCAGCTCACGGAACTTATTCACTATCTGGCTCCGTATCTCGCTCTGCACTTCCCACTGGTCTTTGAGGTCATCAATCCAGAGGTAAAGCCGGAAATTCAAACTCGACTCTCCAAAACTGTGAAATATCACCGCAGGTTTGTATTTATCGTCCTTCATCACATGCTCATTCTCCAGAGCCACTTCCAGAAGCGCTTTTTTGACCTTCTCTATATCGGCACCGTAAGATACCCCCACGTCAACCCTGAGCTTTAGCTTGCTGTTTGGCCGGCTCAGATTTATTATTTTGTGGTTGGCAATTATGTTATTTGGCAGAAAGATAAGTGTGTTTGCAAATAGGTCATATAGCTTGGTGCTGCGCAGCCCCACGTCCTTTACAAGGTACACGTTTTCATCATTTTCAAGGAGAATGTAATCGCCCACCTCTATCGAGCGGTCGAGAAGAATATGTATGCCCGAAAAGAAATTGCCAATTGTATCCTGCGCCGCAAAACCCAGAATGATACCTAATATGCCCATGCTCGCCAGAAGCACCGTGACGTCGATGCCCACCGCCTGCAGAAGCATTATGCCGCCAATTGATAGAATGGTGAACACGCCGAGTTTATCCAGTGCGGAGATTATGGCACCTTCCATGCGCCCCAGCTTGCCCCGATAAATGAACGCGTAATGAATAATAAGTCTCCTGTAAATGCGGTAAATAATCCATGTAATGATTATTATTGTGACTATGTTATAAACGAGATAAATGTATGAGAACACCCGATTTGACAGAGGAAACACAAGCGAGGAATTGAATATGCCGTACGAGATAACCCATATTGTCACCGGAGTATGGAGAATCTGCAAAAGTATGTCATCAACCTTCGTCTTGGTCATCTGCACAAGGCGTTTGAGCGCGGAAAATACCAGATATATCACAAGTCCCACGACCGCCCAGAATATCACGATATTGAGAAAATTGCCCCAGTAACCCCAGCTTTCAGGAAAGGGGATGGTGAAATAGAGAAGCTCGAATGCACGGGCGTTGAGGTGAATATGAAGAGTCACGTAGTTAACCTCCACCAGTCCGGTGGTATTGTAAAATTCCACCTTTATATCGAAAACCCAGTTTTCATGCAGGGAGGCTTTCGGAGCATCCAGTTTTAATGTTATGTCCCTCGCATCTCCGGGATTGAGAATACCGCTTACGGGATTTGCAGTCATCCCCCACTCTCCTTCATCGGGAAGAATAATAGAATAGAAAAGCGTGCAATTTTTATCATTGAAAACCGCAAAATGAAATTCGTAGGATGTGCCTCCATTTATGCTCTTTTCAAAGCTCTCCGGATATACCTGTCCGTACACGCCGGGCGAAATAAGCATCGGCACAAACGAAATTAACAGTACGGCAAATACCAGAGAGATACGCATTTAAAAAAGAGATATTCTGAAAGTATAAAAAAATTGTTAATGGAAGAAAGACACCATTATCAGCGAGACAATGCTCATCAACTTTATAAGTATGTTGAGCGAAGGTCCCGCGGTATCCTTCAGCGGATCACCCACAGTGTCACCCACAATCGCAGCCTTGTGCGCCTCGCTTCCCTTGCCACCATAGTTACCCTTCTCAATGTACTTTTTGGCGTTGTCCCACGCACCACCTGCATTCGCCATGTAGATTGCAAGCAGAAATCCGGAAGCTATTGAGCCGGCCAGCAGGCCGCCCACAGCCTTCGCGCCCAGTCCCGGAATCACACCCACCGCAATGGGCACCACTATGGCAAGAATCGTCGGAAGCATCATCTTGCGTATGGCCGCCTCGGTGGATATAGCCACACAGCGATTGTAGTCGGGCTTGCCCTTGCCCTCAAGTATGCCCGGAATCTCCTTGAACTGCCTGCGCACCTCGTTGACCATATCCTCCGCAGCGATGCCCACGGCTTTGAGCGCCAGTGCAGAGAACAGGAACGGCATCAATGCACCTATGAATATACCCACCATCACCGCGGGATTGGAAATCTCAAGCACGCTCTCGCTTTTCGGCAAGCTGTGTGTGAACGTGGCGAACAGAGACAGTGCGGTCAGGGCGGCGGAGCCTATTGCAAAGCCCTTGCCTATGGCCGCCGTGGTGTTGCCAACCGCGTCCAGTCCCTCCGCCTTCTCACGCACGTCCTCGCCCAACTTTGCCATCTCCGCTATGCCCGCGGCGTTGTCGGCCACCGGACCGTAGGTGTCCATGCTCAGAGTCATGCCCAGTGTGCTGAGCATACCCACCGCCGCAATGGCAATGCCGTAAAGTCCGGCAAGGTAATACGCCACGATTATTGCCACTGATACCGTTATGATGGGTATAACCGTGCTCAGCATTCCAACTGCCATACCTGTTATCAGGTTCGTAGCTGCGCCCGTGGTGCTGGCTTTTGCAATCTCCTGAGTTGGCTTGTACTTATCCGACGTGTAGTACTCGGTCGCAAACCCTATAACTATGCCCGCAACGAGACCGCCAATGAGCGCGATTAAGATGTAATACCACGGGATAAGCGTGGTCTTGCCGTTGCCCATTATATCAATATGGAACCCGTTTGGCCCGAGCCAGTACAGGGCAATGGCTGCAAATATGACCATCACCACCGCACTGACAATCACACCTGCATTCATGGCCGAGGACGGGTTCTTGTTTCTGAGCGCAACCACCGCGCCGATGCCGATTATGGAGGCGATTATACCTATTGCTGCAACCAGAAGCGGAAGAAGCACTATGTCCGAGGCAACTGCAGCAAACATCACGCCTATGGCTATGGTGGCAATTATCGAATCAACGTAACTCTCAAACAGGTCAGCGCCCATTCCAGCAGTATCACCAACATTATCGCCCACGTTGTCCGCGATTGCCGCAGGGTTGCGCGGGTCATCTTCCGGTATGCCCGTCTCTATTTTACCCACAAGATCAGCGCCCACATCCGCGGCCTTGGTGTATATACCGCCGCCCACTCTGGCAAACAGGGCAATGGAAGACGCGCCAAAACCAAATCCGAACAGTATATTGGATAGTTCGGCGGGTGAGACCATGTGTCTGAATACCAGATAAACAACACTCAAGCCAGACAGCCCGAGACCCACCACGGTGAGACCCATAACCGCACCGGAGGAAAACGCAACCTTGAACCCGGAAGTGGTGTCATCTTCCAGCGCCTTGGCAGTCCTCACGTTGGCGAGCGTGGCGATGCGCATTCCTATATTACCCGCCAGTGCGGAGAGAATGGCACCCGTGACGAAGCCAATCCATGTGAACTTACTGAGCCCCGAGCTGAAATAACTGCCTATGTAAAGAAGCACCGCCACCACAACTATGTATATCGACAGGTACCTGTACTCTCTGTTCAAAAACGTCATTGCCCCATGCCTGATGTACCCTGATATCTCGGTCATCAAACCCTCGCCCGGGCTTTTTTTACGAACATACATTGCGAATACTGCCGCGAGGACTATTGATATCAACCCCATTATCAAACCTACATAATCCAGCATATCCATCACCCATTCAAGTTTCGGTAGAATTGTATTCTAATATAAAAAATTAAGCCCTTTTATGCGGATATGATCTTATCTTCACCGATTTGCCACGAGATTCGTTAACCATATCGTAAGCGCTCATTTTCGCAATGCCCCAGCCACGCAATTCGCCATCATGAACCACCGCTACCTCATCGCTTTCCCGAATTTCGGCAGTGGCCTCAAGTATTCCTGCCGCAAAAACATCACCTTCTGGCCAGAAATCGTCAATTTCCACAGTGTATTTTTCTGCCTCTGCGAGCTCACGGGCCGACCTTTCTGCCAGTGTGAGCATGCCCCGGTGCAGGTCGTATCCAAACAATCTTTCACCGTCCATCTTCAAATCCACCCGTGGATAACGCCCCACCACACGCACGTTCTCAAAATCGAACTCGTGCGCGAACTGAAAGCGAGAGAGCGATTGCATATTCTGCCTCAGCACCTCGCTGCGTTTTACCCGATACCCAAGTTTTCGGGTCTCGGTAGATAGAGAGTCAAGGTCATGGCCCCAGAGCATCACGGCATCGTACTTTTCGAGCAATTCGCGGAGAAAACGCATGCTCTCGGGCAGATACGCCACCACGGAGTCATACTCAAACGTGGCAAGGTACCAGCTCAGCATATCGTGTATTAATTTCTTCTCCTCCTCGTACCAGTGCCCGATGACGGGTATATCGTAATTCTTCGCGGGATAGAAAGATTCCAGCTCTCTGGGCACGAGACCCAGGGGTGAGGTGAGTATGACCTCATGCATGGTGGATTTGATGTATCGGGCCATCAACCGATGTGATTTCGACTCAGAGTACGGCTTGCGGGCAGAGCAGGGTATGAGAAGCAGATGCTTTGCGTAATCGGGTTTTTTGTATCTTTCCTTCAATCGCTCAAACCATCTCTGTATATCCGGGCGAAACAGAGAGTTCATGCTCACTGCGTTCAATCGTTCTTTATGCGCGGGATAAAACTGCTCCTGCTCTTTCCAGTAGTGAAGGTCAAGATATCGAAGCAGCTCCTGACTCTTATTGTCTGGCATGCCCTCGACGAACTCCCGAAGCATGCCCTCGTTAAACGCATCGACTGTCATATCGAATATTTGCTTCCCGTAATCATTAGTGGAAGACCCCCACGGCGCGGCGCCTGCAAGGCGGGAATGGCAGTCATCGAACACGTCATAGCCCATATAGAAAAGCACGGGATAGAGATGCGCGGGCGCTCCGGGAAGGTAGAATATCGCTCCAAATCCGTATTTTTTTC
The DNA here is from genome assembly GCA_013154005.1 of Methanobacteriota archaeon. Lineage (GTDB taxonomy): Archaea > Thermoplasmatota > Thermoplasmata > Thermoplasmatales > Aciduliprofundaceae > JAADDK01. The sequence continues at coordinate 8,694 of JAADDK010000002.1, read as the reverse complement.
TTATTTTCACCGTGTAATCCACAAAATCCCTGGCATTGCGAAGCAGGTCGTTGGCGTTGGGAACGAGATAAAAGTTCTCATCAATCTTAATCTCCCGCTGATAAATGCTCGGCGGATAATGCACACCCCGCTCCACCCTACGGCCCAGAATCTCGCCAGATTCGCGCAACGCATCGCAATCTAACAGTATAGGCGTCTCAAACTCGCCCGTCGTGGCCTTGGCAAATCCAAATCTCTTTGTGAGCATATCAATCAAACTTGAACTCCTGTCCGCAAACCTTGCACTTCTTTATCCTCTTCGCGCATGGCACGTGGTACACTGCACCGCAGTTATCGCAGATTACCACATCGAGGTTCATCGCGGGCAGTATCGTGCCACGGCAGAACGAACACTTAACCTTCTCCTTGGCTTTCTCTATGTGATAGCCCTTGCTTTCTTCCTTGCTCTTCTCTTTTTCCTCGTGCTTCTCTTTTTTCGGCTCTTTGGTCTCCTCCTTCGGCTTCTCCACGGACACCTCGAACTCCTGAGAATACGTGTACTCCTTACCATCAAACCGATTGTAATGCGCCACAATGCTAACTTTATTGCCCTTTCCAATCCGCAGGGTCGCTTCAACTTCCTCTCTGGCCCCCTTATCCACTTTGAGCACCTCTATGGGCTTGTCCGCGATGAGCGCTCCCCGTATATGTATCTGCACGTTCTGAGCCTCCACGTCACCGGTGTTCTTCACACCCAGCGTGGCTTTTATCACCCCACCCGACTCCTCACCAAGCTCGATATCCACTTCAATGCGCGGCTCCAGTGCGTCTATCATCTTATTTACCTCTGATTTGAGGTCCTTCAGCTCCAGATTTGCACGCTCCATATCCTCCGGTGCATGCTCTTCTATTTCTTTCAGCTTGGTGATAAGGTCTCCAACCTTCAATCCCAGCGAAAGAGCAAACCGGAGCCGGTCTTTAACTTCTTCCACCTTCTTCCCGAAATCTTCACGGAACACTTTGTATCTGCCCACGAAATTGCTCGCCTCTTCGTAAACCCGTATCGCATCGATGTAGTTACCAACACTGCGAAGCTTTTCCATGCGCTCAACGTATTCGTTAGCCTTCGCCTCGCTGAACTCAGACACGCGCTTCTTAACCCGCTCTATTAAAGTCTTAACATACTCGTCTATGTAAACACGGAACTTGTTTTCCACCTCTCTTAGCATTTTGAAAATCTCGTTGTAATCTTTTTCTTCCATCTCGGAGATTATCTCGTAAAGACGGGAATGATATTCTTCGGTGTTCGCTCCGTATCTCTCATACTTATCAAACTCAGATTTGAGCTCCTCCACCTTCTTCCGGATAATCTTGGGCATGTACGACTCTATCTTTTCGTTAAGTGACGCGTAATATTCAAAGAACTTGTTGAAATCTTTTGCTCGGTATTCGCGAAGCTTCATCTCCTCTTTATCAAAATCTATGCCCGCATCCACGTGCATGCTCTTGAACAGAGCCTTCTTCTCCGCAAACTCTTTCAGCATCTCGTTGCTCAGCTCACCTAACTTCTGGTTGAGCGCTTTGTTCATCTCGCTCAACTTTACCTTTATTGAATCATAATCGCCCTTGTCAAACAACTCCTCCATCTGTCTAATATCATCCTTGAAATAATCATCTATGTGCATGCGCTTCATCATACTCAGCATGCGGCTGTACGCACCCTTGTACTTGTTCATGGCATCTATCATCAGCAATTTTGCCTCTGCATAGCACTGGTCCACAAGCTTGAGAGATTCCTGATAATGCATGTTCTTGAACTCCTCCTTCGCCTTGTTGAATATGCGAATCACATCGCGCACATCCATGCCAAGATGATGCGCACGCATAACCATCTCGCGAATCTGCTTGTTCTTCTCCTTTATGTAATTGAGTATGCGCTCAATCTCGGATATCTCCTCGCTTACCTTCATCGAGCGCTCTATAGACTGCTCGTACAGACCTTTAAGAAACAGCTTCTTGGAGTACTCGTACTCGTCCACTATCTTCTTGGGTAGCACGTTCTGCATAACTTTTATCTTATCTCCCAGCCGCTTCAATATGCCGTATGCGGTGTTCTTCTGTATCTCGTATTTCTCTATCTCACCCACCGCATTCATAACCAGATTCAGAGATTCCACGTATTTTTTATCTTTAAGTTTATCTTTCGCCTTATTCAATATATTCTCAGGCGCAGTTATATCTTCTCCACGACGGCGCATGGCGTCTAACTCCTTCTCCACCTTAACCATGAGCGCGCGCACCTTCTTGTAAAGCGCACCCTCTATATCCGATATGATTTTCTTCGCCTTTTTCTGAGCCACTTTGAGATCCTTCTCCTGCTCCAGCTCCGCGAGCCGGCGCTTGTACTCCGTGGTATCTATACCCAGCGACACCGCCATATCCATGTACTTTTTGATTTCGCTCTTCAACTCCTCCATGCGCTCATTTCGTTCATAAATGGCCGCAATCTGGTTCTCCAGCTTCTTAAGCAGATAAAGCGATTCCATGTACTTCCTCTTTATGAACAGGTCCGCGGCGTTTTCCAAGTCCTGCATATTGATGTCCAGATTGTATCCCTTGCCCTTGGCATCGTAAATATCCGTTTCAATCTTGCCTATATAATCAGTGAGTATCGTCTCCACGTACTCTCGAAGCTCGCTTAGCACCTTCTCTCCAATTGGCGGAAGCTCATCGTATTTCATATCCTCGTATTTTCTGTAAAACTCCCGGCTCTTCTGCTTGTATATATCCGCGAGTCCAAGCTCACTCATCACCTTACCTATTGAATCTATCTCCTTGCGCATCTGCTCAATCTTCGTCTTTTTCTCAATCTTATCCGCCTTCTGTATGCACTCATTTGAAAGTTTTTCTACACGCTCAAAATCGTTATCTTCCAGACTCTTCTTCGCTTCAACCAGCAACTTGGCCAGCTCGTCAACCTTGCCGTTCATCTCCTTTATGCGTGATACGCGTTTTGCCGCATTGACCAACAGTGAGTAAGCATGCTCCGCCTTATCTCTCAGCTCTTTGGATTTCTTCTTCGCTTCCAGCGAATACTCTATGGAGCGATGATACTCTCCTTTTTCTATGCTCTCCTTTGCCTTCTTAAGCAGTCCGAGTATACCCTGTGCAGATATGTTCACTCCAATTCTTTTTGCGGCAGCCGCTATTGCCTTAGCAGAATCAAACGTTTCTTTCGCCACCAGCGACTCAACATTTTTGAGCGTTTCTTCACTGCGAGAAATATAATCCTCCACGCGCACTATATCTTTCTTTTTAAGTGCAACCTCAGCCCTTTCAACGTAACTGAGTATCTCGGTCACATTCCCGCCCGCGCCACGCAAAAACTCAACCTCATCGCGAAGCTTTTTGATTCTCTCGATATAGCCCTTGCTCTCTATCTCGAATATCCTTTCCCGAATCTCGCCAAGCTTCTCAAACGCCGCCTCTAATTCAGCATTTTCCAGATCCTTCTTAACCGCTTCGATTTTTGCTTTTATATCTTTATCCTCGAACTTGGATGTGCGCTTTTCTATGTCCTCAAGATACGCTTCTGTACGCGAGTAAAGCTCTTCTTCTATCTTTCGCAACTCCAGAATGGCATCACGATAGCTCTCATCGGTAATCTGGCCCTTGATATCTCGCAGTGCGAGGCGCATATCTTCGAGCACCAGCCCCTCTTTTTCTCCAAGATCAATGAGCTTTTCTATATCCCCGTAAAGTGTCTGCGCAATATCCCTAAGGCTTGATTTTATACCTGCGCGAAGCTCGTTCACCATCTTCTCCGCACGCTCAGGACTCTTTTCTATCTCTGCATCTATCTTGGCAATACTCTCATCCACGCCCTCCAGCACTATATTCTCCTTGCGCAGGTCCTCAACAATTTCTTTGATTCTCTTTATCTCCGATTTGAGCTGCTCGTACAGATTCTTCTTCCGTTCAACCATGTCAAGAGTTTCCAGAATTATATCGTATGCTCTCTTCGGCTTCCCTATTTTAAGGAAATTTCGCGCATTATCCATCCTTTTTAGAAACGGCTCAATATCTATCCCCTGCGATTTCGCCTGAAGGAAAATGTCTCTCGCTTTTTTCATGGTATCCATGACTTTCTGAACCTTCAATTTTTCCGCTTCTTCAGTGGATTTTTTAATCAGTGCTACCGCTTCTTCAAAATTGTCCTCTTCGTACTTTTTACGCGATTGCTCCAGCATTCTCATTATACTGTCAATCTCTATATCCATGGCCTTGCCCTCTTCAACTATGCGCCGGGCAATATCGTAGAGTTTGCGATAAAAGAACTCAAATGCCTTCTTCGCACTGGCAAGATATTCATCGGCAACCCTGAGTGCCCCTGCGTAGTTGCCCTCACTCATCAGCTCCGATATCTTATTTTCCAGGCTTTTATCGATTGGTAGATTGAAATGTGCGGAGTGGGCTATTTCCACAATTGTGTTTACACGCTTCACCGCCATGTTTATTTTCTCTTCCACCTTTTTAACGGCTCTGTCCCGAATCTCCCGTAATTTCAAAAGAGCCTCGGTGGTGGGCTCGTCGCCAACCTCCGCCACCTCTTTTTTAACCCAGTCAAATCCCTCTATAGACCCTAAAGAGCCCTCGAGCTCCATCTTCATATGACCAATATTCTCTTCCACAATTACCTTCAGCCGGCTTGATATCGAATCCAGAATCTCAAAACTCTTTTCGGGGGAGGTTTCAAGATATTCTTCACCTTCACGAAGGTCTGCACGGATTTTCGCAAGGTCCTCACCGGACAGCATTTCCATTACTTTCTCAATTTTTTCCTTATCTTCTTTATAAACCTCTTTGAGTTTGGAAAGAAGCTCGCTATGCAGTGATTTCATAACCTCTATGGCCGCATCCATGTCCTTCATATCGTACAGTTCACGGCCCTTTTTGTATTGCTCTTTATAATCATCAATAGCGATTCGGCCCTCTAAAATCTGCATGTACTTTTCCACATCACTCATCAAAGCATCGCACTTTTCCTTCTTCTCTCTAAGCATCTGCGCTTTTTTCTCAAGCTCTTTTTCGAGTTTTAGCCGGCTTAAATATGGCGTTGGCAATCTTCAAACCTCCCTTACTTGTAATGGAAATTTCCAATTTAATACTTTACCTTACCTCAAAGTCCTCCTCCAGCTCGGGTATCTCCCTTACCTTTTCCATAAACGGGACTTTTATACCTGTGAGCACAACGAGAATTCTCATTCTGTTTCCGTACTCAGGGTCTATCCGCGCACCCATGGTAATCTTTGGGTCTCTCCGCATGAACGAGGATATGGTATCCACGGTGGAATATATTGTATTGAGAGATGCGTCCTCGCCCACCGTGATGTGAATAAGGGCGCCGTTCGCGGTGGAATAATCGATATTCATCAGCGGGTTGTTTAGCGCGTCTGTGACTATGCGGCGCACATCGTCTATCTCGCCCTCACTTATGAGAATCGTGGATAGATTGCCCCTCTCAAGCATGTATCTCAGGTCCGCAAGGTCTATATTGATGAGCGAAGGCTTGGTAATCATATCCACAAACGACATAATTGTATAACTTATGAGCTGGTCCATCACCATAAACGCCTCGTTGAGCGGCTTGTTGGGCACTATATCCAGAAGCTTCTCATTCTCAAGCACAATCACCGTATTCGAATATTCCATGATTTTCTTTAGCCCCTCACGGGCACGCTTCACGTGCATATTCTCAATTTCAAAAGGCAAACTGACAATGGAAATAACCAGTGCGCCCAGCTTTCTCGCAATATCCGCTATTACTGGCGTGGCTCCTGTGCCCGTACCGCCTCCCAGACCCGTGGTGATGAACACAATATCCGAACCTTCCAGAGATCTCTCAAGGTAGTCTCTCGCCATCAGGGCACTGGCTTCACCCTCCTCCACATGGCCCCCCGTGCTTCTTCCAGTACGCGTTTTCAAATAAATTTTCTTGTCCGCATCCACCATGCGTAAGTTTACCATATCGGTGTTAACCGCTATGGTGGGTACTTCCAGACCCAATCGCTTCATTCTGGATACCGTGTTGCACCCGGAGCCGCCCACCCCCACAACCACAATATTGGGATTCTGAACATCAAAATGCATATCGCTCTCCGTGTACTCAGAGACACGACGAAGTATGTAAGACAAGCTCAAATATCTCCCCCCTGCTCCTTTATTTTTTCGATTTCCTTCTTTATTTCATTTTCAGCCGCCTGAGAGATGTACCTTCTTACATATTCCTTCACCGCAAGACGAATGGCATCATTCATATCCACAGCCTCAATCTCCCCACTCTCAACTAATTCCACCAGAAGGTCTTTTGTTTTTTTAGGCAGATCCACAGATACCCTCTCAACATTAGGAGGTGAGAATTTCTCACTAAGAAACCGCTCTATTGCGGTACGCACAACATCCGATATGTTTTTAAATTCGCCACTTTCCACAAGCTTTTGCATCTGCTCCATAGCCGTCTGCGAAAGCCGTATTGTTATACGTGATGAATCTGACATTTTTGCTCCCTTCCCTATTTTTTGTCCGACTTATGTATGTCCCAAGTCGTATATATACTTTCCGTTGCTTCCAGTGGAAATGCACATTTCCAATGGAACACCTCATATCTCAAAAATATGCAATGGTTATTCCGGTAAATTTTCACCACTTAATAGTATAACCACGGGCTTATAAAGGATTAGAATTCCGGCAAAAATGGTCAGAATTATGCCAGACGCTATGATGACAGGTAATACCCCAAATATCTCCACAAGAATACCCATAATAACTATTGAAATCAGCGTGACTCCCTGAATCACAGCACCCTGCGCCCCGAAAACACGCCCACGGTATTCTTCAGATATGACTCTCTGAAAAACCGCCGTGGATGGCGCATTTATAAATGCAACAGAAACACCTATGATGAATCCGCCCAGAATTATAGCTGCCCATGCAACCGGGAAAAACCCTATAGACATTATAATTACACCCATCACAAAGATACCCAGCAGTAACATCCGCCCCTCAAGCATGTGTCCCGCGATTATGCCGGTGAGCACAGAGCCCACTATGGTGCCCACACCGAAAAGCACCTCGATTGCGCCGTAGCCCTCGATTCCCATGTGCACCACGTCGCGCACGTAAATAGAGAAGATCACGTTGAGCCCGCCCACGAAGAGCATTACGAAAGAAAACACCAGTATCAGATATTTAACCGTGCGATTTTTCATTATATATGCAAGTCCATCTTTTAGTTCGTGAAGCGGATTTTTCCGCTCCGATTCTCTGTGCCTGGAGGTGTAATGCATCAGAGAAAGCATCACTGCAGAAAAAATATACGAGGCGGCATCGAATACGAATATCCAGAAATAACCAAGCAGGTAAATCATGGACGTGGCAATAACCGGACCGAGAATCACCGAGAGCATATAGGTCATCTGCGAAAGCGAGTTCGCTTCCACAAGATGCTCCTCCCCCAGTATTTCGGGAATTATGGCCACACGTGAGGGATAGAAGAACCGCGAGACGGTGGATATGAAAAACACCACCACGGCAAGCTGAAGCACTGTGGTGCAAAATATGAAGAGCAGTGTGAGAAAAGCACGGATTACATCCGCGGCAATCATGGTGTGCTTTTTGTTCCAGCGGTCCACAAATACGCCCGCAAACACGCCAAAAAGTATCATGGGAAGAGAGGAAGCGACCATCACCATGCTCAGGTCCAGGGCAGTGCCGTGCCACGCAAATACCACGAGAACGCCTATACCAAAAAATGCCACCTCATCCCCAATATTGGATACAATCTGCCCAATCCAGAGTTTTAGAAAATTCGTATTTTTCAGGGAACTTTTCATTCCCAGAATGCTCATGCGCGCCTTAACGAAAATGCCACTAATAAAGTTTTGGAAAAAAAGAATTAACGGCGCCTGCGCAGCAGAGCAATGCCCAGAAGCGCCGCGAAAACCAGCACGGGCCAGCTCAGCTCCGGCACCGGCGTTGCGCTGGTTAGCGGGTAATAATCAATCGCGCCGCCGTCCAGATTGTACGGTTCGTCAACTATGCCATCACCGTTGTTATCTGGCGTTTGCCAGTCGTACCAGAAATTGCCGTAGCCGTGCGTGCCACCCGGCGGGGCGGTGGTGTTCCAGTAATTATGTCCAGCATCGTAGGCCTGCACATGCAGATAATTGTATATGTCATTGCTTCCGTCGTTGAAGTAGAACGAGTTGTTGTAGAACAGGTTGCCATAGCTCTGCGAATCCACCCACACTCCGTAAGATGTGGCATTCTCTATCTTATTGTTATGCACCGTGATACCATTTGCATTCACAAGTTCCATATTGAAATAGAAACCGCTTACTTTATTGCCGAATGCTGTCATACCTGTGCTGCTCTGTATGCTCATACCCATGGGTGCCGTGGCATTGTACAGGTTTCCAATTTCAGTTCCGTTCAGCGCCACACTGTAAATGCGCACATCATCTATGCTGCCGTTGAAGAAATCTGCGTTGCTGTACGCAGGGTCTTTGCCAAGCATAACATCGTATCCCGATGCGGCTATGGCACCTCCTGCAAATGCAGTCTCACCCACCAGCGTGTCGTTGATGTACGCTTTCACATATTCGCCATCATAAACCAGCGTGGCCATGTACCACACACCCGCTTTCAGAGAATAAT
>JAADDK010000028.1 GCA_013154005.1 Methanobacteriota archaeon | reverse complement strand
CGCTCGCCCGCCCGTCAAATCTGCGGATAAGTGTTCTACGAGCCACGTCCTGTGCGAACTTAACAGTAAATCCGAGTCGTGAATGGGTGGACACGAGCAATTTTACAACCAGGAACTCGTACACGACCCACAGAAAAAACATGCTCAGGAGCAAAAACCGAAATGTGCCCCGCAGCTCTGGAATCAGTGCAAGATGAATCAATATAAGAGAGGTATTTATCAAAAAAAGTATCCTTGGATACCAGAGCACCCGTTTTATGTGCTTGATGCTTTCCTCCGCGAGCCGCTTTGCCCTGGTTTTCAAAAATTCCTGCTTCTCTTTCAAATCCAGCTCCATTACATCACAAACGTTCACAGCACCCAGATTTTCAGTGGAATAGAGCCGCTCAACCTTTTCTCCGTTCCATACAAAATATAAATTGTTGCATTTAACTATTTTACCTTTAAAATTATTGATGTTTAGCCCACCGGTTTGCCTATTATGCTTTAAAATGAGCATGAAAATCTCCACCAGCATAGCCACGCCCACCCCCACGGCAGAAAGTGCGAATGCCATAATGAACAAAAACTCCATGTCTACCATCACAACCATCGTATGATTATGTACCCTATTCATTAAAAATTTTTCATCGCGGGAAAAATTTAAAAAAGAAAGATGAAGTATTTATATACCTTTCCCATACCCCTATTTAAAGGTGGTTAAGATGAGTGATGAGGAGAAAGTCCAGATTGAAAACATTGTAGCTTCTACAACGCTGGCTGATAAACTTGATTTGGGAAAGATTGCCCTGACTCTTGATGGGGCAGAGTACGAGCCTGAACAGTTTCCCGGTCTGATTTATCGCCTTAAAGAGCCGAAGACAGCAGTGCTTATTTTCCGCAGCGGGAAAGTTAACTGCACAGGGGCAAAAGATATTGAAAGCGTGAAAAAGACCATTGATACACTCGTGCAGAGACTGAAACAGGCGGGCATAGATGTGTATGACGAGCCGGAAATCGTGGTCCAGAACATCGTTGCCGTGTATGATCTTGGCACCGAACTGAACCTCACGAACATAGCCCTCAGTTTGGGCCTTGAGAATGTTGAATATGAGCCTGAGCAGTTCCCCGGACTGGTGTACCGCGTGGAAGAGCCCAAGGTCGTTCTACTTCTCTTCGGCTCCGGCAAGGTGGTATGCACCGGCGCGAAGAAGAAAGAAGAAATCGTAGAGGCCATCAAAAAACTCAAAAGTGATCTGAGGAGTGTTGGCCTGATAGACGAAAGTAATATATAGTTCCTCCTAATATCGGGGTTTCGGTGACGGTCATAGCGGCGGGGCAACACCCGGTCCCATTCCGAACCCGGAAGTTAAGCCCGCCCGCGTACCGTGTGCGTACTGGGATGCGCGAGCTCCCGGGAAGCACGGTTCGCTGTCACCATTCTCCCATAAAATTTTGAAAAATGGTTAAAACCACGAATCAAGGCTCTTTTGCTGACGCACTTTTTTAAATTCGCGCATCTTTTCGAGGGCACTTCTCACCCTTGTCTCTGAGAAGTCATGCTCGCCACACATAAACTCAATCAGTGATTCCTCATTCACATCTTTCCATACTAAAGAATAATCATTGGTAACTGGTGGAGACAGGAATATACCACGAATCTCCTGATAATAGGGGATTTCAATATTTCTGGCTTGCATAACCCGCTCCAGTGTGCCATATTTTTTTATCAATTTAAGAGCCGTTTTCGGGCCAATACCCTTAATCCCCGGATTGTAATCGGTGCCCACCAGAATACCCATATCCACAAGCTGCTCTCTGCTTATTCCCAAGGAACTGAGATTTTCATCCAGTATGATCATCTCAGGTTTAACTTCTACATATACATGCTTTCTAGGCAGTTTCCTGCGTCCCGTAATTGCCATATTTCTTATGAGCCGTGGAGCTCCGAACAGCAGTGAATCGTAATCCTGCGAGGCGGATGCGTAAGCATCGCCCTTTGCAGCCATGTACGCGGCCTGCGCCTCCCCCTCACTGGGCGCCTGCACCCATGGCACACCCATCAGGTCAAGGAGCTTCTTTGCTTCACTAACCATATCCCTCGTGAGGAAAGATGCCTGCTGAGCCTTCATTCTCGCAAGAGACTCATCCCCGGTTTCAAGCGCTTTCTCCCACTCTTCCTGAGCCATACGCCGAATACGCATTCTCTCGTCGAGCGTGCGCATTTTCAGGTCAGGGGGACGCCCATCAAACACGTAAACGGGTTTAATACCCGCTTCCATATAATTGGCGGTTCTGTACAGCAATCCCGAAAGATACGAAGTTATCCTGCCCCGGGAATCCATCAGAGGCGTGCCATCCGGTTGCCGGATTATACTCAGAAATTGATAAAGAGCGTTGTAAGCGTCAATGGCAATTACGCGCCCTTTCAGCTCTCGAAACTTAATTTCATGTCTTATCAGTATATCACCAAGGTCCACACCCATATTTTACACCGAAAGAATAATGCCATTGAGAGATTTATATTTTTCTAAAAATTGCTATGCGTTATTTCCACGTCCTCCAATCCCCTCAAGGGCCTTTTTAGCGCTTTCCGTTGAAGGTGTGATTAGAAGCACTCCCAGATGCTCTTCCCGCACAAAATCTATGATGATGCCGATAAATTCGACAAACAAACTATCCCATTTTGCATCTATTCGGTCAAGAAATACCACGCCTGAGGAAGACTGCTCAAGAAACTCGGAGATAATAAATGGAATCATCTCCCGATGCTCCGGCACCTGCGGATTAAGTGTATCTTTTCCGGGTGTTTCAGAAATTCTGAATACGGGAGTCTTTTTTAAGCCATATGTATTTCGAACCCTCTCAGTATCTTCCACGGTGAATAGCAGGCCCGGAATACCCCCATGAACCTGCTCAGAGAAAAGAGAATATGCCTCATCAGTCGGGAGAACTCTGACTGTGCCAGCTTCAAATCTGTGCTTTAGCTCAGCTTTTTTTCCCGTTTCCTGAACTGGAGATACCACAAAAAGGTTGTATCTGGCAATGGTATATATAACAAAAATACCAAAAACGGTAAGAGCAATGGAAGAGAGAGGATAAAACTCATAACGCAAAAGTGCTGGAACCATCACCGAGAAGGTAATTAAAATATACACAATAATAAGCCCGGCAAGCACCATTTTTATTTGATTTTTTAATATTTTTATTTTAGTCTTTCTCAACTTGATATACAGTACTGCAAGCAACGCAAATCCGCAGACAAAAGAGGCAAGTAAATAAAAATAATAAAGCGCCCCATAATCCATACCCCATATCTCCTGCCCGATGGCTGAATATGGAGATACTTTCCACACCATAATCCCTCCCAGTTTATCATTTAATAATAAAAATAATACTCCCATAAAAGAGAATCCGTATAGAAAACCGAGCACCACCCGCCGTATAAGAGTTCCCACCCTGAGCCGGTACGGAAAATCCATCCCAAAATGGACGAACACCGCAGGAAGAAATACACCACTTAACGCTATAAGTTCCGAGCCCAGATACGCCATACCAGCATCTTCGGGGGGTGGGCCAGCGATACGTTCAAGAACCTCTCCCGTAACACCCACAGCAACCGTGAGAAACAAAAGAAATGCCGGAAAATTTCCGGGCTTACTTAACCCCATTCTAATTATGTAAATTATGAAAACTACATTGAGAATCAACGCTACAAAACTCGGATAAAACGCATTGGGAATCCACATATTTAACATATATCACGCCAGTTATTTAATTTTTGGCGCAAAAACACATTTGTGCAAAACCTTTAAATATTAATTCGCATTTGAGTAATTAGGTGAGTAAAATGCCAGATGGAGATTGTACAGGACCAAGATGGAAAAAAGGACGCGGCTTCTGGAGAGGCCGTGGCGATTATGATGAAAACGCATTCGGGGATTTCCGCAGAGCCGGCATGGGTCGCAGAGCCATGGATTACCGGGGAATGAGTGGACAGGGTTACGGACAGGGACGTGGTTATGGACGTGGAAGAGGACAGGGCAACGGTCAGGGTAGAGGTCGCGGAAGAAAAGGGGGGAGATGGTAAATGCCCGGATGCAGGGCAAGGAGAATGTTTCCCCTCCGATTCATCTCTGTGAACGCGTACGGCATGGTTGATTTGTTGATTTTGATTGGCATATTTGCCATACTCGTGTATTTATTCTTCATTGCCATGCCATTCATAATCGCACTTGCTTTATTGCTCCTTGGGAGATATTTTCTGAGAGGAAATATGCAAAGAAGATACTGGAGGTGATGAAAAATGTATGGATATTACGGATATGGATACGGCCCCGGTTTTGGCTGGGGCCGCGGAAGAGGTCGTGGAATGGGCAGAGGCCGCGGACGTGGCGGCTGGGGATACGGTGCCACCCTGGGATACTGTCCGTGGACAGGCATGCCCCGTGGCTGGAGATGGCTGGGCACAGGCTACTACGGTACGGGATATGGCCCATACATGCCTGCTCAGTATTACAACCCATATTACAGAGCATACGCGGCGAGCGTACAGGGGTATGGCCCTGCTGCGCAGTACACGCCTGCCACATACGACGAGCGCACAGCCTTGGAAAATGAAATGAAATATCTTGAACAGAGGTTGAAAGATATAGATGCACGCCTGAAAGAACTGAAAAGGTGAACGACATGAGAGTGGCAATAACCGCGGATTCACCCTCAGATAGCGGTCCGGTCTCCCCGGTGTTCGGCAGATGCGCATATTATGCAATATACGATACGGCCACCGGCAAGCTGGACTTTTTGCAGAATCCGGGTGCCATGCTTGCACGCGGAGCAGGTGTGCAGGCAGCACAGTTTATAGCATCGCAGGGAGTACAGATGCTCATCACCGCCGGCGTGGTGGGACCCAATGCATCAATGGTTCTTGCTCAGGCGAGAATAGAGGTGGTCAACGGATTTCAGGGCACGGTGGCCGACGCTGTTCAGGCCGCAAAAGAGGGAAGATTGCGCGGTGCTGCGCCGAGCTATCCAAGTATACCCACATACTATCCAGCTAATCCATATCAACCAGTGGAAATGAGCCCGGAGGACGAAATCCGCATGCTGGAAGAGGAAAAAGCGTACATTGAAGAGCGCCTGGAAGAGATTAAAAAGCGCCTGAAAGACCTGAAAAAATAAGGTTTTTATTCTTTTTTCTTAATCCCTTCTTTGATGCCCTCTTTACCAAACAGAATGTATGATTTTACCGCAGAATCAAATATGTAGAAAAATGCAGCAATTTGGTAACTGCGGGTAATAATTGATGGCTTACTGCATTCGCACAGCGCCATCACCCCAGTATTAAGAATAAAAAGTCCCAAAACAGTAAAATCAAGGAGAAGCAGTACTGTCATCACAGGACTTTCCATTTTGTCAATCTTCCCCCTAACATAAAGCAGAGGGACTGTTAGCAGGAAAGAGATAAAAACAATTAGCGGGAGATTATCGGGCCAGGCCCCATCGCAGTTCACCGGCAACGGCATTCTCTTAATTTCCGCGAGCAGGTATAGCCAGAGAATCGAATTAATCGCTAAAATAAGTATGCCCATAACCATGCCCACTGTTCTGGTGTGCCTCAAATCCATGCTTAAAGTAGGCAAATACCGCAAAATAAAAGCTCCGGCCATATTTTCATTTGTAATAATCACCGCATAAAACTTAAATAACCATGAACTGATTTTCCATTATGAGAATACGTACGGGGATACAGGGCTTTGACGATATAGTACAGGGAGGCCTTATCCCGAATAGGGTTTATATTGTTGCGGGGCCGCCCGGGGCAGGCAAAACCACATTCGGTATGCACTTTCTGGTGCAGGGTGCGAAGGAGGGAGAGAGAGGTTTGTACGTATCACTCACTGAAGACCCGAGAAATATAATTGAAGACATGTCCACATTTTCATTCAATGTAAAACGTTATTCTCTTGCCGGTCTCATACTGTTTGTGGATATGGGCCCTCTGAGCATTCAGTACATGAACGCCATAAAGAACAAAGAGATGATGAAAAGCACCTATGCAGAAGAAATCTTTAAGAAAATAAGCGCTCTTGTTAGGATTAAAGGAGTGAAAAGAATAGTTATTGATTCAGTGCTTACACTAAAATACGGAAGTGGCAGTGAAGAGGATCAGAACCGGGAGATTGCAAGATTCTTCCGCAGTTTGAAAGATTTGAAAGCAACCAGTCTGATTCTCTCGGAGATGACAGACCTGTCCAACTACAGTCCTGAGCATTACATGGCACACGGTGTCGTGTTTCTGCACAACTTTTTAAATGGCAACACAATGACACGGGCATTGCAGGTGATCAAGATGCGTGGCACGCATCACGATTGCGATATGCACAAAATGGAAATATCCGCCGATGGAATAAGAGTATTTAACACGAAGGTGTGAGATATGAGATGTCCTGTATGTGGCTCCAGAAATGTAACAAAATTGAAAACTGGCAGTTACAGGTGCGATGACTGCGGATTTTTATTTTATCCGGACAGAGATGCAATAATAGATATGCGAGACCTGCTGTCTGGAGACGAACTCAGCCCGGAAGAGGTGGAAAGCATCGAAGAGGACATTCGAACTGCCACAGAAGAAAGCCTGGAAAATGTGTATGGAGAAAACATTAAAAACGTGTTCAAACAAGAGGCAAGCTTAGATAAACTATCAGATAAATATGCCTCGGAAGAGCATGTGTACGGAGCATTTGTAGACATAGAAGGAGATATATCCGGAACCATAATACTTATAGTTCCAGAACACAGTCTGGGTAAAATTATAAAAAGATACAACACAGGCGTGGTGGAATCTCTTCGCCAGTTCTCTGAAGATTTCTTCTATGAGATGAAGAAAATTTTAAGCTGGAATGCAGATATACAGAGAATAGACATCGCCTATGATAATATGCTATCTATGATGAACTACATAGATTCCGAGAGTAAAAAACACAGAGAAATAATGATGATGAGTTACGAATTCTTAACCGATGCCATGGAAAACTGGGGAGATATGCTGTTTTTACCATCAAAAAATAGTTTAAAACTGCTTAGACGACATGCGTGAAACTTCTCTTTTTATTTCCTCATCGTATACCTTTATCCAAGTTTTTCTCACAATCATAATACCTCATACCGATGCAGAGTATTTAAAAATCCCGTACTGAAAATCTGTGGAGATTTTCACTTTTGATTTTTTCTCAGAAATTTGGGAAGATGGAAAAATCGCGGCTCTCTAACGGGAGGCGATATAGCTTTCAGCGCCTTGACCGTCTCCGGACCCTTATTCACCGTAACTACTTCTTTCTCTTCCACCATGCTCTGGCTCTTCTTCCGTGCACCATCAACCTTCCCCCGTTTATATGCACTGATTACTCTCTCCAGAATTCCCAATTTTTCCGCTTCAGCTTCAATTTTCCTGCGCTCCTTTTTTACCCAGCCCACCGACTCGTAATGCTTGTAATAGCCAACCTCAAACCCTAATTTGTATGCCTCTCTTACGAGTTCTTCTCCGTGTTGCTGTTTCTTCGATTTTTTGAACATGCTCACACCTCAGTATATCTGCACGTATCTATTTAACATTATTGATGGAATCACAATCTCTTTGTAGATGGGTATCCCATTACCGATTATGATTTTCATTTTCACCGTAGTCTGGGGAGTAAGTGTTAGTCCGACCTTGCCCGCATTTATGTACATTTTTACCACTGCACCATCATCAAGAATGTAACTTCGAGTAAACTCTCCGGTGGGATCGTTCACCACAGACATTGAATAATGGGTTGCGTCACTTCCATTTACGCCAAATCCACTGGTATTGAGCTTCAAAGACGCGTCAATCTGGCCGTCTGTTATCTCCACAATCACAGTGTTGAAATCAACCGGTTGCGAGCCCGGACCGAGAGCCAGCTTAATCTGGAGCACCTGTATGGAATTCTGTGGATACACAATCTGGCTCGGATTGCCCGCACGGTCCACCGCAATCACCTCATAATAATAATGCTGATACGGAGAATACTGATAATCTTCAAACACGGTTCCATTTGTGATTGCATACGGTGCAGTCTGAAACACCTCCGGCGTAGTTAGCAATGCATAATCAGTGCTTCTATATATTTCATAATACGCCAGTCCACTTCCAGTATCAGTCGCAGGTTTCCATGTGAGAACTATGGAGTTATATGTAGGCTCGGCATGCAAATCTTTTACACCTGTTGGAGGAACGGTATCAGCCATACTCATGTTGACCTCATCATCCGTGGCTGAATAGAGAGCCGAATTACCCGCCCGATCAACACCGATAATGGCATAATACCATGTGCCCGTTGAGGGTGGATAATCAATATAGGTGCGAACCGTACCATTAAGTGTGGCCACCAGCGTGGCATTACCGAGATTTCCCAGTGTGATTGGTACCCGAGATCTGTAAACTTTCTGAACTGCAATACCGCTTCCAGAATCAGAAGCCTGCCATGTGAGCATTGCACCGTATCCACTCTCGCTCACAGAATTCAGTGTGCCCGTAGGTGGCGTGGTGTCAGGTGTGCCAGATGGAAGGGTTATCGTCTGCACCTCAGCATTATAAAGTACACTGTTACCTGCCCTATCAAATCCCACTATGGCGTAGGTATATGTCTGCCCACTGCTCACCGAATAATCTATATAGCTCCGATTTCCGAATCCGCTGGTGAGTGTTGCCACCACCACCCCATTACTCATAACATAGTTCTTATTTTTAGTTAAATAACCCATGTTCGCATACGAACCATTTAACCTATATATTACCTCTTTAGCCATTCCAGATCCAGTATCCACTGCTGATTCCCACGAAATTTTAACAGACAGAGGTGAGGTTGAATTTACAGTAACATTGTATATCAATCCTCCAGAGGGGGGAACAGTATCCAGGCTAACCGGTGCGCGGCATCCAATCACGGTTGGATCCATACCGTTAACATCTCTATCTCCCAGAATATTGAGAATACGAAGCGATGATGTAATTTGCCCCACCGCCTCAGACGCAACCTTCTCACCCTGCTCCCTCAGAGTGACACCCACATAAATGATTAAAGATGACGCTATTGCAGCCACAATAATTATGGCAATGAACAGAATCAGCGTGGCGATACCGATATCACCCTCTTCTTTCTTACCGTACACCTTTTTCATACTCAAAGTTTCCAAGATTTCTTATTTAAAGAATTATCCGTGATTATCACCGCATAAAATCACACCGGAAACACATGAAAAATTCCTGAAGATAAGAGAATATGCAAAATTTTTATATCCCTGATTGATATTACATCTTATAATGAACTTGGATACACTCATAGAGATTGAACTGAAAAAGAAACTTGAGAAGCTCATTGATGGACTGAGCAGTACCATTGTAGAACTGCATAAAAAGAGGCTCGGGCTTACAGGAAAAGATTTAAGTAAAGAAGATTATATCCTTCTCCTGCGGGAGATTAGGGAATCCATTGAAAGATTTGCCGGACCAAGAATCGCAAATGAAATATATGAAGATATGGAAAAACTGGTAAATAAGGAATTTGCGGGGTGACAAAAATGGTGGAATACCTCAAAACATATGTAGAAGGACTTGACGAAAAGGTGGAAGGTGGAATACCCAAAGGTCATATTGTACTGGTTTGCGGACCTACAGGTAGCATGAAATCAACATTAACGTTCTATATGGCGTACAGATACCTGCAGCATCATAAAAAAGGAAATGTTGTTTATGTTTCTCTGGAGCAGAGCCGTGAGAGTCTGCTCAAGCAGATGGTTAGTCTGAATATGGACATTGAAAAACTACCAAAAGGCACTGAATTCAACGTATTTGACTGGGGTCTGGTCAGAAAGATGGTAAAAGAATCTGGAACCTACGAGAATGTGGACTGGATTAAGGCCATTGAAACACCCATACGAGAATATGCGAAAGAAAAGAAAATTGATATACTGATTCTTGACTCCCTTCAGGCGCTTTATGCAATAGCGGAGATGGATAATCCAAGAAACCAGCTGTTCTTCCTGTTCGAGACCATGCGCGAGCTGGGAAGCACGCCCATGATCATATCAGAGACTACATACAACTCCATGTCATTCGGCAGCTATGATGTGGAGGGCTTCCTGGCTGACGGTATAATTCACCTGTCCATGGAGCGTGTGGGAAGAACACTTGGCAGATACATATCCATCGTGAAGATGCGTGGTGTGAAGCACAGCACCGACTATTATCCGCTCCTTGTGGATACGCGCGGATTCCGTATAGTGTCTCACTGAAGCGCTATCTTTTTATACTTTCTTTTAATGATACGAAGTAATGGGTTGTGATTCCGAGCGTATTTTACGGGATTTAAAGCGGGCTCTGAAAAGTGACAATATACGGGCAGAAGTAATTAAGATAATAAAAAAATATGATAATAAAAGGCCACCAGATAGAAAAAAAGAGCCAAACTTCAAGCTTAAAGCTGGCAGGTCGTATTTTATAAATGAAAAGCACAGAAATATCTCCTACGAAATTTTCAATAAGGTTATAGAAAAGGGCTACAAGGGGCTGTGCATATCCAGAAAAAAAGAAAGCGAGATAGAAGATATGTATGGTGTGTCCTGTGCCCGGCACATCTGGCTCAGCAGCATAAAATCACCGAGCTCCGTATCTCTGGGTGACCTTGCAAAACTTCTGGCCATAACCAAGGAGTTTCTAAACACCCTCGAATCTGGTGAGCGCGGGGTAATCATGATTGATGGTGCCGAAGCAATAATACTGCACTCTGATTTTACAAGATTTATAAGGTTTATACAGGCAATAAAAGATTCGGTAAGTGAGAGAAAAGGCGTACTTATCATACCCATAAATTTGAACACGTTGACGGAGAAAGATGCGGAAATTTTAAGGAGCGAACTAATAGAGATACCGACCAAAAAATGAGATTTTCATGACGAAAGGTTTATATTCGAAGCGGGATATTTGGAACATATGAGCAAAATTCCGGAGGAAATACGACATTTTCTTTCACAGAGCGGGAGGGTGCTTCTGATAAGAGGTGAACCCGGCACGGGAAAAACCACACTTGCACTGGAAATAATGAAAAATTTCAATTTTGGATATCTGGCAACCCGAAAAATTGTGGAAGAAATAAAAAGAGAGTACCCGTGGATCAGGAAAGAAATGCTTGAAAAAATGTATTTTATTGAGGAAAAATACAATTATGAAAACACTGATACTTTCGGACAGGTATTTTATCTGCTTCCTGAATCGATGCGCCATGCGCTCAATCAGTACGAGAAGGGAGAAATTGAGGGAATAATAATTGATAGCTGGCATTCCATTTTGCAGGAACTGAACATAAAGGCCATGGAAGATAAATCCCGGGAAAAAGTATACGAATCTCAGTCATTTTTCCTGAAAGTGTTAAAACTTTCGGACCTGAACGTCAAATTCATCGTCGTGAATGAGGGAAAAGAAGAGGATCCGCTTTCCTACCTTGCGGACGGAGTAATAACCATGCACAAAAAGGTGGAAGACGGCAGGATATATCGCTGGCTCACAGTGGATAAACTTCGGGGAGAAGATATCAGAAAAAGTAACTATATATTTACTTTAAAAAATTCAAAGTTTCGAGCACTTAAATCAAAGCTTCCTGGCTATCCTAAAAAACTCGTACCATTTCCCGAAAAACCCATACAAAAAACATTCTTTGAAGACATATTCAAATTTGAACGTGGTAAATCAATGGTTTTAGATTTTGGAGATTTTGTGCCAAAGCAGTACAGAATGACCATGGTAATGAACTTAGTCGCAAATTTCCTAATACATGACTCAAGGGTCATAATGATTCCCCCAAACGAGCTGGATATGAGTGAATTAAAGTTTCAGTTATATCTTTTCTCTCTTGGGAAATATTACAGAAATCTCGTATATCTGTATAGTGGGGAAACCATGGAATCTTTTGCAAGAGAGGTGGACTTCTCCAGCGCTGGTGAGGTAAAAACTACGGTGGAAGACACTCTAAAAGATTATTCATCCGATGTACCTCCTCTGCTCGTAATTGGATACGATCGCCTTTATAACTATCTTCAGCCAAAAGAAATGACTCAGGTTCTCTATCGTATTAAAGATGTGGTGAGTGAAAAAGGTGGGGTAATGGTATTCGTAGGAAATGTATCTGATATTACAATAAAAAGGTTCTGTTCAAGCATATCTGATGCATATGTCAAAGTGATGAACGTTGGTGGCGAAGTACTCATGTACGGAATCAAACCATGGACCAGAGTGTTCCATCTCTCCCTCTCCAACAGAGGATATCCCACCGTGGAAAGGAGGGAGATAGCATGAAAAATCTCCTTGTAGTGGAAGACTCTGAGATGTTCTACAGGCTAATTAAAAGCGCCCTCAAAAATGTAAATGTTCTGTGGGCAAAATCGGGAGAAGAAGCTATAGAGAAATACAAATCCTTTAGACCAAATCTGGTGCTGGTGGATATTATATTACCAGATATGAATGGAGTGGAGGTAATTCATCAATTGAAAAAATACGATGAAAACGCAAAAATAATCGTGGTGAGCGGCATAGATCACAATGAGGTTATGAAAGAATCCCTGGCTGCCGGTGCGGTGGATTATATTCCCAAAACTGCAGGAATAGAACATCTGAGAAGAAAAATAAATGAAAATATTTAATTGAACTCTTCTGCAGGACATTTGCCGAGGCAATCAAGGCAGTGCACACATTGAGTCTCGTGGAGACGTATTTTACCATCATCTCCTATAAACAGTGCATTTGTTGGGCAGCGTCCCAGACATATGCCACATGCCACACATTCTTCTGCCCGAATTATTAGAGAACGTGCCTCTTCCTGAAAATTATCAAGCACATATAATTCTCCATCCCAGCGCCAGGTTCCTTCCGGCAGAATGTGAAGCATATTTTCCACATTTTTTCTGGCAACCTCACGATTGAACCACACTCGTTTCCAAGCCTCACCCTCAAATCTCACGTTTAAGGCTGAGCGCGGCACGCCCTCTGCACCCACCCAGCGCGGGGGGTGGCGCCAGCGCCATGCAGAACGCACCCATTTTTCATCAGCACCCCTGCACTCACCAAACTTTCGTAAATACTCCCGCCATTTTTCAATGCCTTCATAATATTTCCCCGCAATATAGAAATCCGCGAGGTCCGCAGAAGGACACAGATAGCATCCCAGGCGAGTTAGCCCACGTTTATACCATACATTGACAGGGGCGCGTTTCCAGAAAATATAGAGCCATACCTCCAGAGAGGTCCAGTTCTGTATCGGGCTCACAGAATACTGATTGGGCACCCAGTCGTTTCGCCATATCTTTCCCTTGCGCATTCGTCCCTCACTCTCATATCTTCTCTGCCCCACTAAAGTAAGCAACCCACCCGGATAATTTTCCATTATGAACCGCGTAGTGGGTCCGAGCTTACATACCTTGCAGCACCACCTGTAATCCCGACCCGGGGGTCCAAAAAACTCCAGTGAGCGCCAGAAAGCATCTCCTGCATTGATGGTCTTTATATCCAGCCCATATTTCCTGCGAACTTCATCCACATATTCCACGGTCTCCGGAAACTCTATACCGGTATCCAAAAAAAACACATCGAATTTCTCTTCACTCTGTATCGCGAGCAGAAGCGTAGCGAGAGAATCCTTACCCCCGCTGAAAGATACCGCCATGGGCAATTCTGTCTCTCCATGAACTCTCCGAATAAACTCCACAGCCTTGCTCTCTATTTTACGAAGATGCTTCTCGTTTGCCTCTACAATTTTCTCAATACTAACATCCTCTCTCTCAGTAAATTCCCCATAACCACTGTGTCTTATTTTCACAGCCATTCCTCTGTCCAGTTTTTGCATATCATCACTGCTCATCCGAGCCACACCCACTGCCATGGCCATCCCCGCCGGGTCCCTGACAATTACTTCATCCCCCGGAACTATACCCTCACTGACATCAATTACCCCCGGAGCCATTAAATTGCGACCACTGAGAACAGGCTGGACAGCTCCACTGTCAATCACCACATATCCACGGGTGGCACATTTATTGAAAAGATACGCACCATTCATTCGCAATGCTATTCTGAACTCTTCACGTTCAGTATCAAATATGAGATTTCCAATAACCTCTCCATCTATAATAATCTCATCCATACGGTCCGTATGCGGCACACGATTGAAAAGCACCATTTTTCTGTTGAATTCACATCCAAACTGTTTTCGGATAGCATCTTTAAGAATTGCAATCTCTCCTTCAAAACCCACCCGTACCTCTCCGGGAGGTGTGTGTTTTACTCTGTGCGCTTCATTACCACAGAGTGCACATCTGCGATCGAGCAGAGGTACGTTGCAATGAGGACACCACCATAACCGCTGTTTTCCAAGATAAACCGGTTTACCCATTATACGCCCTTAGGGATTTCTATTACAAAAACGCTTCCTTTAGGTTCGTTCGGTTCAACTTTAATTCTGCCACCATGCAACTCAATAATCCTTTTTACTATTGCGAGACCCAGCCCGGAGCCGCTGGATCTGTATTTGAAGAAAGGATCAAATATTTTATCCAAGATATCTGCAGGAATCCCCGGTCCATCATCCATCACCTTCACCCTTACAAAATCTTTCTCACTCTCAGTTTTGACAATCACATTTCTGGAACCATGGGCAAAGGCATTGTTTATAAGATTGTAAAGCACCTCCTTCATGAGCAGAGGATAACACATTATCTCTTCTTCTCCACCATCTATCATAATATGGATACCTGAATACTTCTGCATCACAGTGGAAATTACCCCCTCCAGCAGAGCCATAAGCCTCACATTTTTCCGGGCTTCTTTCATGTGTCCCGTGTCCAGCTTAGAAAACATATTGGTTTTATCTATAATCTCCACCGCCCCGCCCACCGCATCCTTTATTGCAGTTACATATTCTTTGCTGTATTCCTCTAACAGAAGATCCGCATAACCATTTATAACCGCAAGATGCGTTTTCAAATCATGAGTCAGTATGTGAACGAGAAGCTCCTGCAAGTTTCTGGACTGTCTGGTCTGATTCATAGCCTCTATATTTCGTAGGGAAAGAAACACATGAGCTCCCAGTAAATCGATAATATTTCTTTCATCACTGCGAATAGTATCCTCACCCCGCCGCATTACAACCATGGCTCCAAAATCGTCTCCATTATCTTTCAAATACACTACATACACAGACACTCCTTGCAGTCCAAAATCTGCACCATCCGGCAAATATGATACGCCACTTTTAAGAGTGCGCACACACATTGGTTCGGAGAACAGTATTTTTTTGCCAAAATGCTCGATAATCTTTAATTTTCCCAATCTACCATCCAGTTTAAGAAAATACAGAGAATCCATCTGTAAATCTTTATGCAATTCATTCCAAACAATTCTTCTCACTTCCTTCTCAGACTTCACCGTATTCAATGTTCTAACCACCTCATCCACCTTGAAAAGCAGCCGCTCCATTCCTTTTATCCGTGTTACATCCACCATACTTACCAGGTCAGCAGGCTTGCCATCCAGTATAATTTTTACAGGTTTGACGAGGGCCCACAGAACACTTCCGTCGTTCCGTATCATCCGCAGCACATACTCCTCCGGCGCGGACTTATCCGCCATTCTTCGTCTGTAATAACTCAATACAATGGGACGGTCATCAGGATATATTATTTGGATAAAGTATGTGTTTAAAATACTATCTATATCATAACCGGTCATTATGTTAAACCCCTTGTTGACATAAACAATCTTCTCATCCCGTATTATCATAACTCCCCCCAGCATTTTATCGAGAATCGTACGATACTGTGATAATTCATATTCCATCTTCTTTTCATTTTCCATTTCCCGTGATATGTCCCGAACAAGAACAATACCATATACCGCACCGCGGTCCTTTACAACAGTGCAGCTTATCTCTCCATAAAATTCAGAACCATCAAATTTTTTCAATTTTGTCCTTAGAAAGTGGGGCACAGTATGATAGTTTCTCCTTTCCGTATTAAAAACTCTGGAAAACTGCTCAGCTGCCTCGTCAGAGAGTATTTTATAAATTTTCTTACCCAGAATCTCCCCTTTTAAATATCCAAACAGCTTTTCAGCCTGGTGATTCCAGAATATTATCGTACCCTCGCCATCGGTCATTATTATGGACTCAAGCGCATGCTCCCCCAGCACATGCAGCACATTCTCATATGCTCTCTTTGGTCTTAAATCGTACATGGTGAGAATTGCTACCTTTTTATCATCCAGCTCTGCAATTTTTGCATAGATTTTAACAGGAATCATACGTCCCCCAATTCCCACATTTATAGCCTCAAATTCGAGACGCCCCTTTTCATAAAGTAGCTCTCGAAGCTCATTTAATCTTTTCATCTCAAATTCTGGGAGAATTAAATACACTCCTTCACGATAAAAATCTTCCTTTGCGTATCCAAAAATTTCGCACGCACGGTCATTTACATAAAGAATCTTACCATTAAAATCCTCAACAAAAACTGCAGCATCCACGCTCTCCAGCACCTGAACTGCAAGAGCGTTGGACATGCCTGTGGTTTCACCCATGGTCAGTTATATGTATAGGGAGTAATTTAGATTTTTGTTTGATTATCAATGATGATAATTTAACTTTGATTATTTTTAGGAATTTTCACAAAATATTTTGAAGGTATCCTGAACTTTTTCACATAATCATCTCCAAATTTAGCGAGATATTCTATGGCACACCGAGAAATTACCCCCATAAGACGTTTATTCCCTTCAAACTCCGCCATTTCCAGAGCCATCTCAAAGTATTTGAGTCCCTCATCTGGATTACCAAGATAACTGTAGTATATCCCCATGGAATTATAAAGATATGAAAGGTCTTCCACCGCTTTTGCATTCTTTAAAATTTCTTCACTTTTTGTAAAATAACTCAGTGCTTCATCGTACTTATCGTTGTAAAGTGCCCAGTTACCCAAATCTCTATACACAACCGCCGCATTGTATCTATCTCCCACCTTCTCAGCCATACGGAGGGCTTCCTGCATATACTTTTCACAAGAGGCATCCTTTTTTTCATAATAAAGATTTCCTATATTTCGCGTAACCTTGATAAATCCAACCTTATCTTCTGCATCCATAAAATACTGCCTCGCCCGCTCAAAATACATGCGTGCACCTTCTAAATCACCCACATAATGTCGCATAATACCCATGCCCATATATGCATACCCCAGAACGTCTTTCTTTTCACTGAGTTGCGCAAATTCCAGTGCACGAGAAAAGGCATCCTCCGCACCATCTATATCTCCCCGAATACGCAGAAGATTACCAAGAACATAATATGCCAGAGAGATGTGTTCTATTTTGGATATCTGCGCCTGATGGTCCAGTATATACCTGATAATCCGAATGGCATTATCAATCTCTCCTCTCTTTCCAAGCAATGCGGCAAGCCGCACCCCTGAAAACGCCCAGTACGACGCATCATGATGTTCTGCAAGATTCATGGCACGGTAGAAATACTCCTCCGCCTCATCCCATCTACCTTCCATCAGCAGCACTTCGCCTATAATACCGCACATATTCCACTCCACCGTCTCCACACCATCCACCGTGGAGTTAAGAATATCTATCGCCACACTTTTCAAAAATCCGGGGCTCTTGTAAATATAATCCTCATATCTATCACTCAGCAACATACCCGCACGGACAGGGTCTCCCCCTTTAAGAAAATGATATGCTGCTTCAAGCACATCTCCCGAATCAAGAAGATATTCCGCGGCCATAATATGATATCTCCTCCTGCTTGAGTCGGATAATCTCGGATATATGAAATTCTCTATTAGTGGAATCAGCGAGTACACTTCATATTCATATTCCTTAATAATATTTCTTTTAACCAGTCCATATATAACCGGATACTCTATCCCATGCTTCAGAAATGCACCCATTTTTACCGGCCTGCGAAATACACTTAAATACTCTACCGCCAGACGTTCTTCTGATTTCAAATTACTGAGTATTCCATCAAGAAGATATTTACGTATTACCGATTCATCATTGGTTCGTGCGAGAGATAGTATCAAAGGATTACATCCGTAAGTTTCCACAATTCTATTCGCATTTTCATCTGTGACTCCCGCATGCCTCAGGTATCTGAGGGCATCTTCTCTCCTTAGCTCATCCACATTCATTTCTACCGTAAACGGCAATTTTGACAGTGGGACTATACCCTCCACCTCAGTACCTATGACAACAACCTTGAATCTCTTATCACGCCCAACCTTGGAGATGAACCATCTTATTGCATTTTTCACACTTGGTGATGCATTTTCCACACTATCAAAAATTAAAATTTCATCTCGAACCTCCTTTAATATAAGCTGTCTGATGTTCTCACAGTGATTGTACGTGCCGTTGCTGCCAATAACTGCGGCAAGATATCTCTCAAGTTTGGGTCTTCCAAGTTTGGAATAAAATTTACCAAGCCGGTATGCCAGATCAAAGGTTATATCATTTTTTGTGATTTTTATGAAAAATACATTTCTATCCTTTGCATAGGTTCTTACAAATTTTAGCATTAAACTTGTCTTTCCAATTCCGGGCATGCCCGTCAAAAGCAATATCTTCTTATCGGATTTCAGCCATTTTTTCAACTCTCCAAGCTCTTTTCTGCGTCCGTAAAACTCACTGAGTACCATATTTTCCTCTATATAATGCACAATTTTACCGGGTGCCTTCACACTTGCAATATCCAGTGTGCATTCTCTATCAACGTTAAGTGCCGCAGGCACGAATCCAACTCCAAATTTGGAGGGAACCTCTTTTAAACGCATATAGCGCTCATCACCCTCTGGAGTCAAAACACGCACTTCTATATTCTCCATTTCCTCCCTGATCATACGTGCTCGTCGAATTCCCGCAGGAGTGAGATAGTAAATGTTTCTTTTATTTCTGAGTCCTGAAACGCGCGCTTTTTGTGAAGTTATCAATCCATCCTCTATGAGTTTCTTCAACTCTCGAGGCACATTATTGCGCCCTATGCCCACACTCTCCGCAATTCCTTCCTGTGTTAGAGAATGCGGAGCATTAAAGTAACTCACCTCTCCAGAAAAAGTCGAAAGGTGCAGGAGAATTCTCTCCCTGTTGGATAGATACTTTCTTACCATACTATTGCATGCATATGCAATAATCTATTTAAGATTTTTCTATCATCTTTCTATTTACAATAAAATAAATAGCCGATGATTTTATGGTGAAATTATGCGAAAACATTATTAATAGATTTGGGAATTTCCCACCATGCCTACGGTAGTTGAGAAAATATTTGCAAGGCACACGCAGGACCGCGTAGCGCCCGGAGAAATTGTCTGGCTGGACCTTGACGTCATCACCGCGAGAGAGTTTGGTGGGCCCAATGTTGTGAAGAACATAATGAACGAGTTCGGAGAGCCCAGAGTGGCAAAAAAAGATTCCACGTTTTTCACGTTCGACCTCAGCGTGCCCGCCAAGACCCTGAAATACGCTCTCGCGCAGGACAAATGCAGAAAATTTGCAAAAGAAGCGGGAATAAAGGTATTCGATGTGAATGGCGGAATAGGCACCCATGTGCTCATAGATCAGGGCATAGTGAGGCCCGGAGTCACGGCGGTGGGCACGGATTCGCATTACAACATTCTGGGCGCGGTTGGCGCGTTCGGACAGGGAATGGGTGATAAGGACATTGCGTTTGCATTCGTGACAGGAAAGACATGGTTCGAAGTGCCGGAAACCATGAAGGTTATCGTTGAAGGACATTACAAATGGCCCACCACTGCGAGGGACCTGACCTTCGCGGTTATGCGCGAACTGGGACCCAGCGGCGCACTGGGCAGGGCGATAGAGTATGAGGGCAATGCCATATCCGCGCTGAGCATTGACGGGCGAGTGACTCTGGCCTCGCAGACCACGGAAATGGGCGGCATAATCGGGTTCCTGCCCATGGATTCCACGCTCCAAAAATTCTATGAAGAACGCGGTGCAGAGTTTGAGCCCATAGTGGCGGACAAAGATGCCGAGTACGTGGAGGAGATACACATCGACGTGAACAATTTAGAGCCGCTCATGGCCGCACCGCCGAACCCGTGCAACGTGCACCCGGTAAGCGAGCATGAGGGCATGGAAATAGACGGCGCATTCATCGGGTCGTGCACGAACGGAAGGTACGAGGACCTTGTGGCGGCGGCAAAGATTCTCAAGGGCAAAAAGGTGAAAGTGCCGCTCACCATCACGCCAACCACGCGGGAAGTGTGGAGAAGAGTGATTAAAGAAGGGCTCTGGGAGATATTCGCCGAGGCGGGCGCGGTGCTCACCAACCCCGGCTGCGGCGGCTGTGCGGAGGGCATGCCCGGATTAATCGGTGAGGAGACGTACCTGAGCACGACGAACCGCAACTATCCCGGCAAGCAGGGCCCGGGTAAGCTTTATCTCGTGTCTCCGGCTGTGGCGGCAGCCAGCGCGGTGGAAGGAAAACTCACCATTCCCCCATAATTTTTTTGTATGCAGAAAAGTTTTTAAATCCGCCTGGTTATTCCCATGTGAACATAACGAGGTGAGCAGGCATGGAGAAAAAGATTCTGGGGACGATTGCAGTTATAGCGATTCTCGCGGTGGCGCTGGCTGCGGGATACGTGTTTGTGAGCATGGAAAATGGCGGTGAGAGCATCACCGTTCTGGCTGCGGGCAGTCTGGCGGTGCCGTTCAGCAAGATTGCACAGGTATATGAGAAAGAATACGGAATAAAGGTGAACATCGAGACGGCGGGGAGCATACAGACGGTGAAGAAGGTCAGCGAGCTGCACCGCAAGGCGGACATAGTTGCGGTGGCGGATTACAACGCAATCCAGAGCTATCTGGTGCCGAATTACACGTCATGGTACATCAAGTTTGCAAAAAATGCGCTTGTGGTTGTGTACACTCCGCACAGCAAGTACGCATCTGAAATAAACGGCACGAACTGGATGAGCATACTTTCTAGAAAAGATGTGCGGATAGGGTTCTCGTCGCCGAACGATGACCCGTGCGGGTACCGCTCGGTGATGATGTTCTACCTCGCCAGCAAACTTTACAATTCCACGATATTCAGAGACGTGGTGGAAAACAATACGGGGATAAGGGTGAACAACGGAATTATCACGGTACCCGACGACTCTCAGCTTCTGAACCTGACGGGAAAAGTGTTCATAAAGCAGAAATCCGTCGCGCTGCTCGGAGATTTGGAATCGGGAGATATCGACTACGCCATCGAGTACATGTCCGTAGCAAAGCAGCACGGATTGAAGTACATAACGCTGCCGGACGACATCAATCTCTCCAATTCAAGCAAATCGAACATATACAAAGAGGCGGTGGTGCAGCTGGCGGACGGCAAAAAGATACAGGGCGGCCCGATCAACTACGGAATCACCGTACCCAACAACGCCCCGCACAGAGACGCGGCGTACAAGTTTGTGAATCTGCTCATCGGCAAAAAGGGCCGTGAAATAATGGACGAGTGCGGGCAGCCACCCATGTACGAGCCGGTGGGCAAGGTGCCGGAGGAGATTAAGCCATGAGGGTGCTGCTCCTCTACACCATCTTACTTCTTTTAATTCTGCCGTTTGGAGCAGTGCCGTTTATCATAACCTCGATTATTCTGTTTTTAGCCGCGTATTTAGAGTCGAGAGATAAAAAATTTCTTGTCGGACCGTTAGTTGCTCTTATCTCATTCCTGTGGTTGCCGCTTGCAGTGGTGGCAGTGCTCACAATGATTTATCTCAGCGATGAAGAGCCGTTCATCAAAGCCACCACGCTTATAGCATCGCTGACAGTGGTGTTTATTCTCTTTCCCATCGTATATCTGTTTGTAAGCGCTCCGCCCTGGGGCTTTCCATCACAGCTGTATCTGACTCTTATCACGAGCATCGTGGCCGCCACCTCGGCGACGCTCATAGGCATATTCTTAGCACTGCCTCTTAGCTACATTCTCGCCCGCAAGAATTTCCCGGGAAAGGGCTTTGTCGAAGGTGCGGTGGACCTGCCCATCGTGATTCCCCACACCGTTGCGGGCATAGTCCTGCTCATCGTATTCGGAAGTGCGGGCATAATCGGTGCGCCACTTGAAAAAATTGGGGTGAGGTTCTATTACGCGTTGCCGGGCATAATTCTGGCCATGCTGTTCGTGAGCATTCCCTTCCTCATCAATCAGCTGCGAGAGGGTATAGAGAAGGTGGACGAACGATACGAGCTTGTGGCAATGAGCCTCGGCGCCTCGCGAACACGTGCGTTCTTCACCGTGGTTTTGCCGCAGATTAAGAGAAACATACTCGCCGGCTCGATTAATTCGTGGGCCCGCGCCATGAGCGAGTTCGGGGCCGTGATTATGATTGCGTTCTACCCGATGATTGCACCCACGTACATCTATTTCTTGTTCACAAATTACGGGCTGAACGCTGCACTGCCCGCCACATCGTTCATTCTGCTGGTCACTCTGACGATTTTCATAACCCTGAGGGTGCTGTTCGGGAGGGTGAAAAATGCTGGAAATTGAGAATCTGCGCGTGCGGCTGGGAAGCACTGTAATCGAGATACCGGAGATGAAAGTGAGCGAGGGAGATTATGTAGCAATCATGGGCACCACGGGCGCCGGCAAGACGGTGCTTATAGAGACCATAGCGGGATTTTACCCGCAGGAGCAGGGTAGCATAAAAATCAACGGCAAAGATGTCAGCAAGCTGCCGCCCTCGAAGCGTGGCGTGGCCATTGTGTATCAGGATTACATGCTGTTTCCACACATGACCGTGAGGGAAAATCTCGCGTATCCGCTTAAAATTAGAAAGAACCACGACGAAAAAAGGATAATACGCATGGCGCAGATGCTGGAAATTGAGCATTTGCTGGACAGAATGCCCGGCACACTGAGCGGTGGAGAGCAGCAGCGCGTGGCTCTCGCCCGGGCACTGATTATCGAACCAAAGCTTCTGTTAATGGACGAGCCGTTCAGTTCGCTGGACCGCAAGACACGGGAAAGAATAAGAAAGATCGTAAAAAATGCGATAGAGCGCACCGGCACCACCGTGATTCACATCACTCATAATCTGGAGACGGCGCGAATAATGGCGAACAAAATAGCAATAATGCACGATGGCACGCTCATGCAGTACGGAGACACCGATGAGATACTCTCACGTCCGAACACTGAATTCGTCGCGGAGTTTGTCGATACGAACATACTGCGGGGCACAGTGATGGGAACCGAAGGCAAGCTCACAACAGTGGCGGTTGGCAACGAGAGAATATTCATCAGTGAGCGTGCTCAGGGTGAGGTGTATCTGTCAATAAGGCCCGAAGAGATAATCATATCAAGGGAAAAACTCCGCAGCTCCATGAGAAACTGCCTGAACGGCAAAATCGCAAAGATGACGCCCGCGGGAAACGTGGTGCGCATCACTCTCTCCTTCCACGGTTTCTCGCTGTTTTGCATACTCACACCCAACGCCGTAAGCGCACTTTCACTCGAAGAAGGAGACGAGGTATTCGCGTATTTCAAAGCGTCCAGCGTGAAGCTCATTGCGTGAGTTTAAGAAGCGTGGACTTAATCTCCTCACGCGATGCGTCAGTTCGCACACCCTGCCACGAAAAATGCGTGCGATACGCTTCATAACCTGCAGAACGCAACTTCTCAATGAGCTCCTGAATCGGCGGCTGCGATATGCCCAGTTCAGAGCAGAGCTCTGGTATCTCGTAATACAGGAAAAACCGCTCATTTTTCCAGAAAGACAGGTATTTTTCTATGTCCTTTTTTGACGGCAGCTCCGGCACTTTCGCCTCGCGGAGAAACTCAAAATCATGAATGTCGCTGATCCAAAGCGGCCCGCCATATTCCGTAATCCGCACATTTTGCAGCGACGCTTTCGCGCGCCCTGCACCACGCAATATACGCACGTAGATGCGATACGCGTGTCCTCGCCAGAAACTCAAAATCGGCACGATACCCCTATCAAAACGTGCGGCCATTCGAGCCACGTAGCCAAGCAAAACTCTGACTCCCAGCTCGTGGTTTCTCCTTCTGGTGAGCCGGGCAAGGTACCTGCGCTCAATTCTCTCGTGCCTTCCGCACAGAGTCGCGGTGTCTGTGGCGCTTATCCCGAGAACCCTGGCACTGCGCACCGCCATATCGATGAACGGCACGGGAGTGCCAAACGGGTCTATATCCACATAATCAAATTTCCTTTCGATCATAACCGCATTGGCATCTCTGTTCAGCACTTCTAGGTCAAGGCCGTTGAGCTGCACGTTCTCCTTAATTATGCGATATGAGTCGTAATCCCTATCGTTGAGCGTCACGTCGACTCCGTTCTCCAGCGCCATTCTTATGCCCCGCACTCCGGTGGCCGCCAGAGCATCAAGTGCACTTCGCAGTTTCAAGTTGTGAAGCAGAAAAATCGTGGTATCACGGTTGAACACCATGTCGCGATTGTAAAACACACCCTCGATGGTGCCGGGGCCGCGAGCGTTGATGTGTGGTGCGTGCAGCACTGCGGCGCCTTCGCGAATCATCACTGCTCCCCTTTTATGAGCGTGACTATCCTGAAAGGCAGGAGATTTCTGTTTATGGGCGTGACTTCCAGCATACGAATATCATCTCTGCGTCGAATCTCCTGCAGCAGGGGGTTGCGGGATTTCTTGTGCAGCGTGAGTATCATGTGCTTATCCATATCCACTATTTCGCGCACCACAGATACGAATTTCTTGCTCACCACTTCCATCTTGCCGATTTCGTCTATCACGATTATATCCGCAGTATCCATCGCTTCTTCGAGCGCGCGCACGCCGACCTCGTCTAAAACTTCCACTTTTATGCCGTATCTTCCCACCTTGTACTTTGACTCGAAATTCACGTGCGCGAATATTTCCTTTCGGTCATTGGCCCAATCACGCACGTAGAATCCCACACGCCTGTTTCCCTCTTTAACCTCTTCGGTTATCATTCCACCAACTTTATACCCCTCTTCTTCAAGCATCTGAATCGTCTTGATGAGCGTGGTTGTCTTACCCACTCCGGGAAGCCCGCTGAGTCCGATTTTCACATACATACTACTCACTCCTTATCTCTTTAACGTACATAAGAGGATAGTTCATATCTTCCACATATTCCAGCCGACACACCGCCACCTTATCTTCATACTGCACTTCCAGCTCGATGTTTAGCATTTCGCCTCTGAGAGTCAAATACTTGTAAAATCCCTGCTTCTTCTTTATGCGGGTGCGGTCAATGTGCACCTTCACTCTCTTCACAAACGGCTGAACCTTCACACTCTCCTCTATCGCCCTTTCAAGATATTCTACATTCTCCAGGCTAAGGGGCGTGCCCACAAACTGATGGTAAATGGTGCCCATCTTTATCCCCGCCTCAAAAGCCGCTCGCTCCGAGGCAGTGCAGTTAAAGTATTTCTTTGCCACATCTTCCTTTGATTCAGCCATTTGCAAGGGGCATGGCATACACAGATATTAGGGTTTTGTCCCGAACAGTTACTCGGCACCCAACAGAAGCAAATAAATATGATGTTGCATATAGGATTCTGGGTGAGAGGATGGTACATAAAAAAAGGCTCATCAACAAAAAGCGCTTTTTGGTAATTTTGATAGCAGCGACGTTTTTGCTCAACTACGGCATTGTA
Organism: Methanobacteriota archaeon; assembly: GCA_013154005.1. Classification (GTDB taxonomy): domain Archaea; phylum Thermoplasmatota; class Thermoplasmata; order Thermoplasmatales; family Aciduliprofundaceae; genus JAADDK01. The sequence continues at coordinate 1,121 of JAADDK010000028.1, read as the reverse complement.
ACCATGTCCCACGGACCGAACTTTACCAAAAACGGGTTTTTACTCGGAAATCTGGTGGAAATTAAGGGAACGTATTCAGCGAAACTGGCAAATCCGGCAATGTATGTAGGTCAACCAAATCCAAACGAAAAAATTACCGTAACTATCGGACTGAAATGGAGAAACTCTCAGGAGCTTAGTGAGGCTCTGAAGGAAATTAATGACCCGCATTCTGCGAATTACCACCACTATTACACATGGAAAGAATTCAAAGAGAATTTTGCACCATCTAAAACAGTTTACAATGCTCTGATTTCATGGATCGAAGAAAACGGAGTTCACATAAAATCCACCTATCCCATGAGAAATGCAGTGACCATATATGACACCGTTGGACACATTCAGAAGCTTTTCCACACGCAGTTTGGAGTGTACAGAGGCGATGGCGTGAATCTCAGGAGCAGATATTTCGCACCATCAAAACCGCTGTGTGTGCCTGCAAACTTAAAACCCTACATTCGCGGAATTGACGGAATAACTTCTGCACCAATATTCCATACAGATTTCTGGACCACATCCACCACGGACACATCTGCCCAGGCACTTTATGGAACTTCGGCACCAACGTATGTAAGAGGCCTCACAGGTGCTGATTTATTCTACACTTACGGTGCGGTGGACCTGGTCAATAACTCTGCCACGGGAGCAGCCAGCACACAGCACATACTTCCCACAAAAATTCGTGTGGCTACAGTACTGTGGGAGGGTGCGGACAGCTATGGAAACCAGTACGCCCCATTTGATCCCTCAAACGTGATTGGATATTATCAGAACGTTACCCCGGAATGGATTCAGCAGATTCTTACAACAGAAACGGGAAGTAACGTATCACAGATTGGCTGGTACTCGCCTGACGCAAATGCGGTAGCCCCAGGTAGCAACGTTGATGGGTACGTAAATGGGGAAAACGAACTGGACCTTGAAATGGTGGGTACCCTTGCCCCGGGTGTAAACGTTACTCTGGTATACGGTAATGGCACATATTATAACTCTACAGGATCCAGTGGGCCGGGAGAAACGGATTTCCCTGATCAGGAATATAACTACATCCTGAACACGCTGCTCCCCATGACCGACAGAAC
>JAADDK010000007.1 GCA_013154005.1 Methanobacteriota archaeon | reverse complement strand
CGGGCTTTACATAAATCGGCCGAACGAAGATCGCGTGGGTTTGTTTGGAGATGTTGCGTATCTAGGCAGGGTTCACGATTTCAATCTAAAAGATGCAAACATAACCGGCGGAAATTACACGGGTGCGGTGGCAGGGCACACGTCAGAAGCAAATGTCACACAGTTAATTAATGTACCTGCGGCTCCCGAAGCGTACTGGAAGATGAACGAATTGTTCTGGAACGGCACGGCGGGAGAGGTGCTTGATTCGTCGGGCAACGGCAATAACGGCACGGCGCTGAACGGTGCGAATACCACAGTAGGAAAATATAACCGGTCCGGAAACTTTGACGGTGTGGACGATTATGTTGAGACGGGAAAGACCGCCACGGACCTGGGGATAAATGGTGCGGCGCCACGCACAATCATGTTCTGGGTCTATACTCGAAGTTTCAACAACGGAGGCGTGTACGAATGCGGTGCGTATCTCACAGACCAGGATTTCAGTTTCAGAACGCTCACCACGAATGACACGTGGCGCGTGCAGCTTATTACCGACGACATAGATTTCACCTATCCGTCGCTGGATAAATGGGTGCATTTTTCCATAGTTTATGACGGAACGAACGTTATAGTATATGCGGACGGAACGGAAATAACAAGCGCTGCGAGAGCACTCAACACCGCAGACACCAACACGTTCAAGATTGGTGAATGGAACGGTGCATATTTTAACGGGCTCATAGACGAGATGGTGCTTTATGACCGGGCGCTGAGCAGCAGTGAGATTGCACAGGCGTATTATTATCAATCTGTTCAGGGAATATACAATATACGCGTGTCCGGCAACGTGAGCGGAGCAAATTATACTGGTGGATTGATTGGATTAATGGACATGGGCTTGGGTGTGTCTTATTCCTCCTTCGCCGGCTCGGTGCAGGGAATCAGATATGTTGGAGGCATTGCCGGCAGGGCAGACGCGAAGCTCGAGCATGGCGCATTCACCGGCAAAGTGAATGGTGCGGATAGTGTAGGTGGCCTTGTGGGCGAAGCATATAATGCCACGGTGGAGAACAGCTACGCATACGCAAACGTCACGGGCACGGATATGGTCGGCGGGCTCATTGGATTTCAGATAAAAGGCCTGACAGACGGAACCCACGCATCGGGTGCGGTGCACGGTGCGCTTTACACAGGCGGACTGGTGGGTGAAGCCATGGGTGGAAACGTATCTTCTTCGTACGCGAATGCGCAGGTATCGGGAAACAGCGACACCGGCGGAATGATTGGATATCTGCTCTCCGGAGTGGCATATAAACTCAAATATTACGGCAATGTGAGCGGCGGAGATAACACAGGAGCCATAGCTGGCGCAATCGCGTATTCAACTCTGGGCAACAGCACGGTGGATAACTACACGGTGCAGGGCAAAAACAGCACTGGCGGATTGGTGGGATACGCATCTTACTCAAACATAAGCGCGTCAAAGTGCTGGGCTCGGGTTATCGGCGCCAGCATGGTCGGAGGTGTGGCAGGTAGCGTGGAGCAATCACGTATCTCAGACAGCGTTGCCACGGCAGGAAGCATTAGTGGCGTGAATTACACTGCGGGGCTGGTGGGCTATGCGGAAGGCTCCAACATCTCACGCTCATACTCGGGCTCGGCAGTGCTGGGTAATATATGGGTTGGCGGGCTGGCTGGCTACGCTGCAAGCTCGAACTTCACCGACACGTACTCTATGAGCGAAATCCACGGTGTCAGCATCGTGGGCGGGCTCGTGGGCGAGAGCGATTTATCCGCCATAGAGAGAGCGTATCGCTCACGAAGCTTCAACGCGTCGGGACTGAAAGGAGCGATTGTGGCCGTAAACAACGGCTCGCTTAACAGTGTGTTTGTGGATAATCAGACCATAACGAGCATGCCGTATGTGGGCACGGGAAACACCGGCGGTGTGCTGCCGCGCAACACCACAGCCTTGCTCAATTCTTCCACATATGCCACATGGGATTTAACCAATGTGTGGTGGATGTTCAGCGGTATGACCCGACCGTTCCTCCACTCTGAATTTTCAACACAGATATACGATGACCACGAGCTGCAGCTGCTCAGACTGTCTGCAGTATCGTTCACGGTACACAGAGACATTTACATTTCAGGTGATAAAAACTGGTCCATGTGGGGCAATGTTGGCTCGTTCCTTATGATACCCATCGCATATGATGTGAACGGAGGCGAGCACAATATCTACAATCTCCGCATGACCGGGCAGGAAGGCGACTACGACTGGTATTACGCATTCATTGCAGAGGAGTATGGATACGTTGCAAATATGCACCTGGTGAATGCATCAATACATATTTCATTCCTTGTAAAAGCCCTCGGCGGGCTCATAGGGTTCAAAACCTTTGGCACAATAATGGACTCCAGCTTTGAAGGAAATATAACCTACAATCTCTACGGATCAGGAGGAGGCGATTCCAGAACCGGCGGACTCATCGGATTTGTTTACTGCGGTGATACCAACACCGTAAACATACGCAGCTCTATGTTTAGTGGAACCATAAACGGAGAGGGTTACGTTGGAGGCCTGGTGGGACAGTTTGTTGCATCAAGAGTTAGCAGTTCAAATTACATAAGCTACATCACCAACTCCTATGCCATTGGAGATATTCATAACCACGCTCCCTCATCACTGGTACCCGCCACCGCAGGTCTTGTTGGAAGCTTTGCAATAATCGGCTATGGGTGTCTGGTCATACAGAACAGCTATTTTGCAGGAACTGTGGAAGCATATGCAGGTCTCACCGGGCCCATCTCAGCTTATTATCCTGATCGCCCAAACACTCCTGCAGTAGTTGATACATACTACCACTCAGCCAGCACATTCGATATTTTAGAGGGACGGCATCTCACACAGGACGAGATGCTCCACGCTGCGTCGTTCCACAACTGGGACTTCACCGGGCCGTGGAGAATACAGGAGAACCATACATACCCGTATCTCGCATGGGAACAAAACTATCCTGTGCGCATAACCTCGCCAAATTCGCTGCCTAACGCCACGCAGGACGCGTATTACTCTGTGAAATTCAGCAGCATCGACGGCAATCCTACAGATGTCAGGCCGCTCTGGACTCTCAAAACCAATGCTGACTGGCTGCATATATCGCAGAACGGCACGCTGTACGGCACGCCCGGCCCGTACGATGTGGGCACGTGGTGGGTGAATATAACCGTGGAGGATATGCGCGGCTCTTCCGACTGGCGCAATATGACGCTGGGTGTGAACAACGTCAACGACGCACCTGTGATAACCACCACGGACATTACAACAGCCACGCAGGATGAGCTTTATTCAGTCAAGTACAATGCCACCGATGCCGATGGCGACACGCTGACATGGGCATTAAAAACAAACGCCACATGGCTCACGCTGAGCGGCTCGACACTTTCAGGCACACCGAGCAATGCAGATGTAGGAATTTATTGGGTCAATATATCGGTCTCGGACGGAAACGGAGGCGTAGACTGGCATAATTTCACGCTGACTGTGAGAAACGTCAACGATCCGCCGGTGATTAATACAAACGATGTAAAAACCGCAACGCAGGGAGAGATGTATTCGGTGGAATACAACGCCACTGACCCGGACGGCGATTCACTGACTTGGGCATTAAAAACAAATGCAACGTGGCTAAATCTGGACGGCTCGCACCTGTGGGGCGTGCCGGACAATGCGGACGTGGGAATTTACTGGGTTAATATCTCCGTGTCCGATGGCCATGGCGGGCTCGACTGGCATAATTTTACGCTTACAGTGCTGAACGTCAATGACCCGCCCACAATCACCACAAAAGACGTGGCCACTGCGACGCAGGGAGTGCTTTATTCAGTTACTTACAACGCTACAGACCCTGATGGAGATTCATTGATGTGGGCGTTAAAAACAGATGCAGCATGGCTCTCTCTTACCGATTCCACGCTTTCGGGCACGCCGGACAATGCGGACGTTGGCGCTTACTGGGTGAACATTTCTGTATATGATGGTCATGGTGGCACAGACTGGCACAATTTTACGCTGACAGTGAAAAATGTCAACGACCCGCCGGTAATCAACACGAAGGACATAACAACCGCCACGCAGGGTGTGCTTTATCTTGTGGAGTACAGTGCAACCGACCCGGACGGAGACACGTTGACATGGGCATTGCAAACCAACGCCACATGGCTCACTCTTACCGGCTCGACGCTCTCAGGCACACCGGACAATGCAGATGTGGGCGTGTACTGGGTTAATATCTCGGTATCAGACGGCCATGGTGGCATAAACTGGCACAATTTCACGCTGGTGGTAAAAAGCGCTAACAAGGCACCGATTATAATTGATTTCACGGTGCTCAACGGCACGGTGAACAGGACTTACTCACTTCTGATACCTGCCACTGACCCGGACGGTGATACGTTAGTATGGAACATGACCGGGCCGGCCTGGCTGAGCATCAACGCCACCACCGGACGCATATCGGGCACGCCGACGCAGGCGGGAAACTACACGGTTATCGTGAGAGTATCGGACGGTCACGGCGGTGTGGCAAATAAAACATTTACAATACATATTGCCAGCAGCCCAAAAGAACACGAGAACAACAACAGTTCGCTCAGTCCTGCGGCGCTTATCATGCCCGGCATACTTATGTTCATTCTTGGCATGGCCGCGGGCACGTTGGTGGCCATGGCGCTGAAGAGAAAACGTAACTCAACCGACGCAGAAGAGGCAGATAACACAGTGTCAAATAATGAAAACGAGCACCAATCTCAGGATGATTCCCCAGAAAGTTCCGAAAAAAAGTAAAAGCTAACTCCCCAAACACTTTATTTTTTTAGAATTTGATTTTTAGCCACGCGGACAAAAACTTATTAAATATCACAAAGGAAAACAAATAAATAATTCCTATTCATTACGGTGCACGGGCGGGGGTTACCGAGCCAGGTCAAAGGTGCCAGATTCAGGGTCTGGTCCCGTAGGGGTTCGCCGGTTCGAATCCGGCCCTCCGCACTCGTTTTACTCGTGCAGGGGCTTACTCTCATCTTGCGATGCTCGTCCGGCCCTCCGCATCCCTTCGGGTTTTCGGTGTTTCTCTGGGTTTTTCGCGAGTTCTCGGGTTTTTGGTGCGTTATTGAAAGCTTTGCATTCCTTTAGATTTGGGTTATATTGAGGTTGTTTTTCTTTCCTGCGCACCTCAGGTTCTGAAATAACTTCATGATTTTTGAGAATCCCGTGTCGTTACATTTAACCATGCAGGTTGTGGTGGTAAACTTATTATACTCCCATCAAATAAATGAGAATATGCGTATTCTTGCAATGGCAGATATACACGGTGCAGAGTCCGTGGTGTACATGGCTCAGGAGATTAGCGGATTATACAATTATGACGTAATAATGATTGCCGGCGACATAACCAATTTTGGACCCGCAAACACCGCGGAAATAATTCTAAACAACCTTCCCGGAAAAGTGTTTGCCGTACCGGGAAACTGTGACCCGCCAGATGTAATAAACGCTATAGAAAGAAGCAAAGCAGTGAACCTTCACTGGAAAAAGCGGCTATGGGCAGGATACACATTAGCAGGCGTAGGGGGTGTGAATGGAGGATTCAGTATGGGCATAATCTTCAACGACAAAGATGCTGAAAGATTTCTGGGTGCATGCAAAAATTGTATATTTCTCACACATCAGCCACCGTATGGCATTCTCGATGCCGTGGGCGGCAGACACGCCGGAAGTCGGGGAATAATTAATGCGATACAAAAAGCACAGCCCATATTGGTAATATCCGGCCACATACACGAATCGCGCGGGCATTTTTATGATGGAAATACGCTGTTTGTCAACCCCGGTCCGGCCAGGGAAGGATATGCGTCAATCGTTGATACCGAATCTCGCCAAGTCACGGAAATTGAAATATAATAAGCAAAAATTTCATATTCTATGAAAAATATACCCCTTACGGAGGTATCAATATGGTAGGTGAAGACATTGGGGATCTTGAGATGTTTGATCAGGTGCAGTCTTATCTTGCGAAGATCAAGCGAGAAGCTGCTGAAGTAAAAAAGAGAAAACAAGAGCTTGAGGATATGGAAAAAAAGATTAAAGAGCGCGAGGAAAAAGTCAGTGAAAGAGAGAAAAAACTGTCTGAGAAGGAAAGTTTTCTCGAAAAACAGAGCGCAGAGTTAGAAGAATACTCAAAGAAACTTGAAGAGAAGGAAAAATCCATCACAGCCAAGATAGAGGAAATAGAGCGTAGAATAGCTGCCCTGACCGCCGCAGAATCTGCCCTGAAGGAATACGAGGAAAGCTTGAAAGGTTTAAAACAGGCGATGGAAGATAAAATGAATGCTCTTAATGAATTTGAAAAACATGCTAAAGAAGTAATTGATAATTTGGTCTCCAAACAGCAGGAAGTAATTGCTCAGGGGCTAAATGTAGCGCAGCTGCAGACTTCACTCACAGACCTGAGAGAGAGAATGTATCAGGCAATCCAGGGACTTACTGGAGAAATTAAGGTCACGGTTCCTGAGACAAAAGAGGAAAAGAAAGAAGAAAAACCACAGCCGCAGGAGAAGAAAGATGAAGAAAAGAAAGAGGAACCTAAGAAGGAGGAATCCAAAAAAGAGGATAAATTCGAAGTTGTGGTCGTGGACGGCGAGGAGTTCATCAAGTGTCCCCAGTGCGGCACTCTAAATTCCAAAGATGCCATAATGTGCTACAACTGTGGGTTTGTGTTCAAACCCGAAGAGCTTGGCGACTGAGCCAGCCTCTCCAATCTTTCTTTTATATGTTTTAAGGCCATAGCCAGAATTTCATTGTTATCGTAATTGGTTGTATTGCAGGAATCTGGGTTTTCTGCATATTTCACCATATTTGCAAGCGCGCGGGTAAGCTCGTCCACAATCGTGATGTCGGCAGTTTTTGCAGTTCGCGACATAGGGTTCAGGTCAATGGTAATGACAAACTTGCCCATATTCCGCAATGCCTGTGTTCTATCACCGTCCTCCAGAGGCACTAACACCACATCGGCAGAGTATATGCCCTCGCGAGTGCACAGTGCCCTAGCATGGTCCAGTCCGGGTATCTTCGCATCTGGTGCCTCGCCAAGCACCTCCACACCCCGTGCACGAAACTCCTCTGCAATTTTACGCACCCGTTCCTCGGTACGATAAAAAAGATTTACCTCAATTTTCATGTTCAGTATCCGGGCAAGCGCAATAACCTCATCTACGGCCAGCGCTGCGACGTTTCCATTAACGGAAAACACCGGATTTTTTGCCGCTTTTATACGCTTCACCGCCTCACATTCTGCTATGCGTGCAAACTCGCATGTTCGCTCTCCGATAAGATAATCGAAAGTCTCTCCCCGGCCATGCGCAATTAACCCCGCATACGCCACCAGCCCCTTCTTAAAACCTTCTATAATTCGCTCTCTTTTCATAAGAGATTCATATCTGGGATGACTTTTTGGCACAACCATACAAGGAGAATGGCTCATGAGGATAAACTTTTTTCCACCTCTTCATTAACCCTCTTTACAAACTCTTTTTCCTTGCCAACGGGAATGGTGGCTCCCGCTGCAACATCGTGTCCGCCCCCGTCGCCTCCCAGCTCCCGGGACACCTTTCTCATTATCTCGCCCAGATTTACCTTTTCCGCCAAAGGCGAATGCGCCCGGGCAGAGATAGAAACTTTATCACCCACGTAAAAAGACAGGGTCACGCGATTGGGATTGAGAAGATACATACTGGAAATAGTTGCAAGTGTGCTTCCAAGATATGATGATTTTGCATAAAAATACTGCACGTGGTCGAGGGTGAAAAGATTTTTGAGAACCTCGTATAATCCCTCTATCACTTCACCCCGATAATCTCTGAGCATTACCTCCATTCTATCACGATACTCATGCACCCCCAGCACGTATCCAAGCGCAACACTCTGGTTATCCGTTCGGCATGCAGCATCAATAAGGTCGGTAAAACGTCGCACACTCCCATCAATATTAAAATCGACATCCACAATTCTCATGCCTGCGTCGGGTATCTCACTCTGGCGCACAAGCACATACGCAAGATACGAGCCGAGTCTGTACTTTTCCTCCTCGGTTAACTCCTCAACATCCTTGCCGCTATCAATGCCCAACTCAGCGAGCACTTTCTTTACCCTGTCCATTCGCCCGGAGAGTCCGGGATAAAACGGCTCCACGGAATAAAATACAGCATCTGCCACATTGCCATGCAGGGTCAAATTTATTACTGGATTAACCCCCGCTTCCTCCAGAAGCTTTTTGTTGAGTCCCACAGGCCCCGCACCGGGCACATACTGCTTATCACCCAGAAGTCCCGCAGCAAGGCATTTTACATATTTTTTGTCGTTTGCCAGCATGTACGCCATGGTGGTTGCACAGGCCTCGCGAGAGCCATCTATTCCAAAAAGCCGTGGGTTTACATGCACGATTTCTTCATTATCACCCACAGGAGTGTGGTGGTCCAGTACGATTATATTACCCTGCAATTCCTGCACAAACCCGGAGCCCATATCTGTGAGAATAACATATTTGCCCTCGTTTATAGCGTCCCACAACGTATCTTTGTTGGAGTTTCTGAAAAAACTGACATGAAATTTCTTACCCAGCTCACGGAGATATCCGGCAACTATGCCCGCAGAGCACACACCATCTACATCATAATGAGTCAAAATACGAAAATAATCGCCCCTCTCTATGAGCTCTCTTGCTCTCTGAAGCCGCTGTTCGAGGGAATCCATCACCTCACCAGCAGCTCTGCCTCTTTAATGCTGTATTTCCAGTTCTCTGGAAGCTTGCCCGTGCGCTTATAGTACTTCACAAGGCGCCTTATTTTTGCCTCTACAAGCTGCAGACCTCTGCGATTTCCAATATCTCTGGGATTCGAAGCAAGATGGGTATTTATTCTAACCGCCCTACGCATCAGCGCCATCAGGTCCTCTGGTATCTGTGGCGCCAGCTCATTGTCGGATAGAATCCTGCCAATACTCTTGCCTGTGACCGTTTTAACATTGGGTATGCCATACTGATCCCGGAGAATGAGCCCTATCTTCGCCTGAGTGGTGCCCTCCTTTGCGAGCTTTACCACTATTTCTTCCACTTCCTCGGCACTCATGGTGACCCATTCAGGCTTGTCGGTCCGGAATGGTCTGCGAGACGATGACTTGCCCTTTCTTCTGGCATGAATTCTTCCCATAATTCTTCACCTGCACCGTTTAATGGCATCATATACTTAAATCTTACTCACCGAATTGCTCGGATTATTCCGTGGATAGCACATCATTCACCGCATCTCGGGCCTGCTCTCTTTTGACATGAAACTCTTTGAGCCATTCTTCTATTATATTCGCAGCCTCTTTTTTGCATTTGCCACAGATTCTCGTTCCGTTAATGCAAGTGTCGTGTATCTCCCGCAGATATGCATCATCATCAATTAGATGATAAACAAACATCTCGTACACTGCGCATTTATCGGGCTCACCGCCCAGCCGGCGATGCTCGTCCAGCGTGGCTCTGCCCCCTGTCAACGCGCGCATCACTTTCTTCTTTGCCTCGGCCGGCGAGTCGGACAGAAATATCGCGCTGTCGGGATGCGAGGAGGACATCTTGCTGCCGGTTAGCCCGGTTATGAGCCGATGATAAGTGGCTGCAGGCGAGAAAAATGCAAACTCGTTAAGTTCGCGCTCGTAGTCCATTACATCTCTATCCACCGAAATCACATCTTTTTCATCTCTATCCGTGAGATACAGAGCCTTGTAGGGCACGTTCATCTTAACGTTCTCGTATCCTCGCTCTTCCAGATGTTTTTTCAACCGGCCGAGCACCTTTGCCGCATCTTCGCCTTTGTAAAACACGCCAAGACCCTCTTTCTGCATGGAGAAACTGAACATTCGCCAGCGTGCGGCAATATCGCGAGTCAACCGGATATGCGGGTCCTGGTCCACGCCCACGGGCACTATTGTGGGCCGCGCTCCGCCGTATTTCTCAAGCTGCACGTGCAGAATATCGCCCACCTGTATGAGCGGTGAGAACACGTGAGTCATATTCGCCTCTCCACCAAACCCGTAGATGGCCATGAACTCGGACATGTTCACCTTCTTTCCGAGTTTCCACGCAATATCTTTTACTTCTCTCCGCTGTGACTGAAAATAAACTTCTGTTTTCTCGGGGTCGAGCCCCAGCGCAATGTAGTTGGTCACGTACTCTTCCACCGCAATCTCTCGTGCCTTTTCCAGCGAAATACCGCGAGATGCGTACGCTTCTATGTCCGCAACGGCAATGTGCACGTCTCCGCCCTGCTCCTGATAATAGCGAACCTGGTCGATGGTCATCTTGTGCCCGAAATGCATGCGCCCGGACGGCATGAGCCCGGTGAGCACGGCAAACGGCTGTTTATGAATGATGCTATCATACACGTACTCAAACCCGCGATGTCCGAATATCACGCCCCGGCGAAACAGCGGCGGCGCGTCGGGCAACTCGAAATCAAAAGCCCCAATACCAAACTGGTCTCTGAGCTTTGCATAATCTTTGTACTGCTGCGATGACCACGGATTTATGAATTCCATACTCAGGTTAAAGTTCTGTGCGTTAAATAATTTTTTCCTCATTCAGCAAAGAGGGCAACTCTTCAATCTCGGAGATGCGTGAGCCCAGCACGCTCCTGAGCCGGGCCCAGTGCTCGGTATGGCATCGCACACCCTCGGCCATAAAATAATGTTCAAGGCGCTGCAACAGCATCACGCCATGCTCGTCAAAATCCGGGAGCAAAATAACTTCTCGATACTGCCCGGCAAGTTGCTCTGCAAACACCAAAAGCGAATGCCCGGTGTTGATGTGTATAATCGTGCCCGTGAAGCCCATGGCTCGCAAAGCCTTGACATCTCGCAGCCCCTCCACCACCATGGGATACTTCTCGTTATCTTCCGCGAGCTTTTGAAGCACGCCTTCTGCTTTTTCCAGCGTGTCTTCCGGCAGGCTCATAGTTCACACTCCTGCGCGAGCATGCGAACATTGCGAATTTCAATCTTCGTCATTCTTCACGCCCACCATGATTATGCGCTCGGAGTTCTCCTCGTCAAACTCGTCCATGTCGTGTGAGCCAAACACGTTTTCCACCGAGAACCCTGCCTCAGAGAATTCAGAGCCGAGGTCCTCATAACTCACCGGGTAAAGCGGCAACCGGGCCACTTTTCTCCGCACTACATCATCTCGAACAATATCGTAAAAATAAAGAATGTCCCAGTGGTCGCCGGCGCTGAGCGGCACGAAAAACCGCGAGTAAATCACACCGTCTTTAATTTTAGTATCTCCGTGATGCACTATGCCTATGACCATCTCGTACGGGTTAAATACGTCAACGATAATGCGCCCACCCTGCTCAAGATGCGCATACGCACTTTTCAAAATTTTTATTCTATCCTCCTTCGGAAACATCGCCAGTGAGTTTAGCGCGATAATCACCAGCCCGAACCTTCGCACCAAGTTGAAATCTCTCGCATCGCCGCGCACAAGCGTGACGTTCATATCTTTCAAATTCTCTCTCGCACGAGCGAGCATTTTTTCATTGATATCCACGCCCCACATGTTTTTGTGGCGCAGATGATACATCACTCGCCCGGTGCCGCACATGAGCTCCAGCACCGCATCGCAATCTTTCGCGTATTCGCGATATATTTTCACATCCGCATCATAATCAAAATAAAAAAGGTCGTACATATCTGCTTCAATGTCGTAAAATTCCATAGTATCACTGCTTGTACCCGATTTTGCGCAGGAACTCTCTACGCTCTTTCTTCTGTGCCTCGTTTTCCACGCCAAGCGGTGAGAATCCGTCCACCACACCCAGAATGGCCCGGCCCTGCTCGGTCTCGCCCACAATCACCTGCAACGGATTGGCACTGGCCACAAGAATTCTCGTAATTTCCTGCACGTTTTTCAATGTGTTGAGCACGTTTATCGGATACGCGTTTCTCAGCAATATTATGAAAGAATGCCCCGCACCTATATTTTCACAGTTTTTAATCGCGTACTGCACAAGCTCCTCGTCCGTGCCATCGTGCCGAATCAGGCGCGGCCCCGACGCTTCGCAGAACGCCATGCCGAACTTTATGCCCGGCACCGCAGTGACCAGCGCCTCGTAAACGTCCTCCACGGTCTTTATAAAATGCGAGTAGCCCACAATAACGTTGATGCTCTCATCTGGCTTTTCCACAGGTACAACCTCTATCCCTACCATAGAACCAGATAGCACATCGGTTTTTTAAGGTTTTTGGAAAAAAGAAAAAATTAACGAAGCCCGACAATCTGGCCGTCATCTGTCAGGTCTATGTTCTCCGCCGCCGGCTTGCTCGGCAGACCGGGCATGGTAGATATGTCTCCAAGCATGGGCACTATGAACCGGGCACCGGAGGAGATTTTCAGCGAGCGAACATGCACCACAAAGCCCTCCGGAGAGCCGAGAAGCTTGGGATTATCGCTCAGCGAGTACTGCGTCTTCGCCATGCATATGTAGAAATCGTTGAATCCCATCTTATCTATGAGCTTCAAGTCCTTCTTGGCCTGTGATTCCCATACAACGCCATCTGCACCGTATATCTCTGTGGCTATCGCCTCAACCTTCTCACGCACGGGCGCATCAAGCTTGTACGTATAGTTCGGTTTTCTGGGCTCTATATCAATAAGTTTTTTCGCAATATCTATGCCGCCCTCACCGCCCTGAGCGAACACCTCGCTTACCGCAAACTTCACATGCATATCCTCCACAAGCTCCTGCAACCGGGCAAGCTCCTTTTCACTATCCTGCGGAAAGTGGTTTATGGCCACCACCGGCTCAAATCCGAGCTTCCGCACAATTTCAATATGTCTCTGCAGGTTGCCCGCACCCTTCTCCATTGCCTCCACGTTCTCCTCGTTCAGATGCTTCTTCTTCACTCCGCCATGATACTTCAATGCCTTTACAGTGGCCACTAAAACCGCACCGCTTATCTCAAAATCGCCGAGCCGTGATACAATATTCACAAACTTCTCCGCACCGAGGTCCGAGCCGAAGCCCGCCTCAGTGACCAGATAATCAGAGTAGCGCATTCCAACCTCGTCCGCAAGAATGGAATTGTGCCCGTGGGCGATGTTGGCAAATGGACCACCATGAATCACCGCAGGCGTGCCTTCGGAAGTCTGCACCAAGTTTGGCAACAATGCATCACGAAGCACCGCGGCCATGGCGCCTACCACATTGAAATCTTTAGCAAACACCGGGCTTTTATCGTTTCTGAATCCCACCAGAATATTTGAAAGTCGTTCTTTGAGGTCAGTATAACTCTTTGCAATGGCAATTATTGCAGATATCTCGCTGGCAGATGTAATCTCAAAATGGTTCTCCACCGTGGCACCACCGTTATGACCCAGCCCTTCAACCACACTGCGCAGCTCTCTTGCATTCAGGTCCAGCACCTTGCCCCAGAGTATCTTTTTTCTGTTCAGGCAGGGTTCAAGATTATGATACATGGCATTGTTAATTATTGTGGACAGCAGATTATGCGCCACCTGTATGGCATGAAAATCACCGGTAAAGTGCAGATTTATCTCATCGCTGGGCTCAACCGTTGCTTTGCCGCCGCCGGTGCCGCCACCTTTGATTCCAAAAACCGGACCCAGCGAAGGCTCTCGAAGCGTTACTATGCTTCTCTTTCCCAGCTTCCAAAGCGCCATGCTCGTTCCTATCGATGTTGTAGTCTTACCCTCACCGTAAGGAGTGGGATTTATCGCGGTGACCAGTATCACCTTTGCTTTTCTCTCCTTTTTCCATATTTCACTAAAAGGTATCTTTGCTTTGTTCGCTCCAAAAGGAATAATGTTTTCAATCCCTATATCCCTTGCAATCTCATTAATAGGTTTCATAAAAGTTGTAAAAGAGAGGTAGTATTTAAGCGATTTGCCACACATTTATCCAATGTAACCGAGGTCCTCCTTTTTCGCCTCTTTCTTCTCCTCTTCTTTGAACTGAGTGGTGAGCTCGGAAATCTCGTTTGACTGGAATTCCAGGTCTTCCATATCCATATCCAGCCTGAAATACTCTTTCACGATTTTCAGAACAAAATACGCACTGCGCGGGTCCGAGAAATATCCGGAAGTTTCGCCCATCAGGCACACACCCTGCATATCGAAGAGTTCCATGCCAAGTCCAAGAAGCAGTCCGGCCGCACCCACTATGCCTCCGGAAGGCTCCGTCTCCGAGAAGTACACTCCGTACTCTTTCATCTCTTCGACTATCTCCAGATTCGTGGCCGCTCCGAACACTCTGGGAGTGTCTGCAAGCTTACCAGTGCCATAGCCACCGAGAGTCATGATGCGCTTAACACCAAATTCTTTAGCGATTTCCAGAACGCGATACGAAAGCTCATACTGGCCCTCGGAGCTCATACCCTGATAATCACCAACGAGTATGATTAGATCTCGATTTCCAGACTCATCCCTGTAGTACCAAAGCTCATTACGAACCAGATAGAGAGTGCCATCACCTTTCATCAAAACCTGCGGTGGCAGATATTTAGAGTAAATTTCCACCATAAGTTTGGCATTGAGCTTGTCGCGAAGATACTCTGCCGCAATCTTTCCCACATTGCCCACTCCGGGGAGCCCTTCTATCAGCACAGGATCATGCAACTCTGGCTTTTCAACATATTTAACAATTATCGGTTCCATTTCATCACCTCTTTTTTAAGCATTCTTCGATACTTACCATAATGGTCCTCCGGTGAAAATCTGGGTGGAAGCGCCTCCACCGTTCTGGCACCGCACACAGGGCACACCTCTTTTAGGGTATATATCCCACATTTTTTGCATTTACGGATAAGGGTATGCATAGTTACAACCTTCTCTTAAACTCCGCTTCCCCACCCAGCTTCTGAAATTCCTCGATTATTTTTTTAGCGGCGTTATTCAATATTTCTTCGGCAGTTTTATAATCCTCCGCACGCACATAAATCCTGTATCTCGGCGCACCCACATAAGAAATCTGCACATTCTCGCTTTCTGCACTGGCCAGCACCTTTTTAATATGCTCGATACCATCCGGTGCGGTCGTTGTTAGCTCCACATATCCGGATATGCGCACGTATGGCGGCTTGATGTTCTCTTTTGCAACCTGAATAAAAACCTCCACCCAGTCCCCATCAAATCCCTCTTCGCTCATAACATCCTCATTTATAGCTGCTTCCTCAAACGCACCATAAAGAGACCCAAAACTGTCCATCAACTCGTACCCAAACTCCTCATAGCACTCATCCACCGGCTTACCCAGTCGCTCTGCCACAATCTTGAACAGGTTCTCGGCCTTCTTCTCGTTTTTCCATTCCTGAATTTTTTCCCTGCGTTGATGCTCGTTCACACGCTTTAAACTCAAATCAATGTGCCCGCGACTCTTGTCCACACGAAGAACTTTGCATACAACCTTCTGCCCCTCACGTATGTGATCTTTTATATATTTGATCCAGCCAGAGGCAATTTCACCTATATGTATAAACCCCTCTTTACCTTCATACTCATCTAAAGATACAAATGCACCATATGGCTTTATAGATTTCACAGTCGCTATGACCAGTTCACCAGTCTCAGGATATCCTTTTTTCACGAGTACACCTCTACTATCTCGCCTCTTATATCCGCTTTTCCACCAGTGGGCGTGGCTATGGTAGCACCGCAGACATGGCACTTTACCACAGTGCTGGCTCGAAGAAATATAACCTGTTCATTGCCGCAATCTGAGCATTTGACCTTGACAAACGCCTTATCCACATTTTTGGTCTTTCCGCCTTTCATTACTTCACCTCCACCAGTTCAAACTTCTTGGCACGAATCATCGGAGAGTTATGCGCTCTGTTACACTCGGTGCATCTGTATCTGAGGTTCAAACGCTTGGTGGGCTTTTCTCGACCCTCAAACCGGGGTCTCGGAAAACCGCCATAGCCGGCAGTAACGCGCCTGAATCTGCGCTGTCCAGCCTTCATCTCACTGGCTTTGCGCTTCTTCACCTTCTCCACGACATGAACCGTGTGACGCTTGCAGTAAGGACAGTACTTCTTAATTTTTCTTGGCATCTTCATTTTAATCACCGTGGTATAGGCACTTAATATTTAAGGGTTTTTCTCTGCAATCCCGCAAAGAAGTGTATGCACTACATCTATAAATAATGGATTCAACTTATCCCTATGCAACTGTTTGGCACTGCTGGGATTCGCGGCATAACAAACTCTGACATCACTCCTGAGCTCGGCGTTATGATGGGTCTTGCCTATGGTACGGTTTTTTCAGGAAAGATTGCAATAGCCCGGGACACCCGATACGGTGCGGAGATGCTTCAAAACGCAGTGATGGCAGGCCTCGCCTCCACCGGCGCGGAAGTGTATAATCTCGGAATCGTTCCCCTTCCCGTATTTGCCAGATACGTGGCGGACAAAATGGATGGTGGCATAATAATCACAGGCTCGCATACACCACCCGAAATACTGGGGATAGTGGCAGTGGATTCTCTTGGCAGGGACCTGTACTGGGATATCTCGGAAGAGATTGAGAAAATCTATCAAACACGGGATTTCAAAAGAGTGGACTGGAAAAATGTGAAAGATTCCGAGCAAGATGATGCCGTGGCTCACTATATGAACTTTATAGAGCCAAAAGCAAAGGGCATTGATGGATACAGAATACTCGTGGACCTTGCAAACGGTGCCGGTGCAGGAGTGGTAAATAAAGTACTTGAAGAGCTTGGGGTTGAGGTGGAGTGCATGAACTGCATGCGCCTGCACATACCCGCCAGACCATCAGAGCCGCGACGCACCACCCTGACAGAGATGATTGGCAAATCTGGGAGCTATGACTTTGCGGCCGGCATGGACGTGGACGCGGACCGGGTGGTGTTCGCTCACGGAGTCGGTTTCTCTGAGGACACCATCGGCGCGATTTTTGCCACGAGATTTGCAAAGAGCATGGTCACACCCATCAATTCATCATCGCTCGTGGAATACATTTCTTCACAGTACGGCATAAAGGTTCATTACTGCCCAATCGGACCCCCGGAAATCGCAGAGGCACTGCTGCGCACCGGCGCGGAGTTTGGATACGAAGAGACGGGTAAATACATATTTCCACCGGATACGCTGTGGGGCGATTCCATGCTGAGCATGGTGAATATGATGAAAATTATGAACTCGGAAGGCAAAAGCATCGATGAGCTGGTAGCGGAGTTTCCAAAATTCTATCAGTTAAAAGAGAAAATAAAAGTGCCGAGAAGCGTTAAAAGAAAAGTGGTGGAACTCATTAAAGAAGAGCTTCTAAACTCGCCACCTGTCGATGCGAATAAGATAGTCACTGTGGACGGTGTGAAAATTGTGTATGATGATGCGTGGCTCCTTATTCGGCCCTCTGGTACCGAAGATGTGATTCGTGTATTTGCAGACGGCAGCTCTGAGAAAAAGGTGCGAGCTCTTGTGGAAATGGGCAAAAAAATGGTGCTGGAAAAATTATAAATTAAGCTCTTCGCCTGCCAGAGTAAAATACGCAAGCAACGCATCAAGCTGGATTCGCTCGTTGGCACCCTCCACCATACGAAACTCAATCTCTCCAGTTCTATCCAGAAGACGCACTTTCATATGGTCCGGGATATTCAGCTCGTAAATCAGCCGGTGTATCTGTTTGATTATATCCTCTCCGGATAAACCATATTCCACAAACAGGCGCTGTAACTGATTTCGTGCAGTTATAAAATCACCCTTCAGAGCAGTTATAAGGATATCCTCCACATCCTCTCTCTTGGCCAGTCCGGTGGCTTTGTAAACCACATCTTCGGTAATCTCATCCGAGATGGCCGCGGACATCTGCAGCACGTTAATAGCCTTACGCATATCTCCCCCAGATATATAGTAAATGGCATTCAGCGCCTCATCAGTGATTTTCTTACCCTCTTTCTCAGCGATGAAAAGAAGCCTTTCTTTAACCGCTTCGGGATTTAGGGGTCTGAATCTGAATACTGCGCATCTGGATTGTATGGGCTCAATTATCTTGGACGAATAATTGCAAGACAGAATGAAACGACATGTGCGCGAGTATTTTTCCATTGTTCTACGGAGAGCAGCCTGTGCATCCGGGGTGAGTGCATCTGCTTCATCTAAAAATATTATCTTGAAGCCCACATCGTTGGGTGCCGCAGTTCTGGCATATTCTTTTATTTTTGTACGCACAACATTTATACCTCTCTCATCGCTCGCATTGAGTTCATGAAAACTCATTCTCCAGTCCTCGCCGAACAGTTCACGCGCCAGTGCTATAGCGCATGTTGTTTTCCCAGTGCCTGCAGGCCCGGCAAAAAGCAGATGGGGCATGCTTTTACTCTCAACATAAGACTTGAGCCGCTCCACTATCTCTTTTTGCCCCACAACCTCGCTCAAATTTCGTGGCCGATATTTCTCAACCCATACATCTTCCATAGCCTGTGCATGCCATCGGTGGTTTAAACTTTTTCCCCATCCCGGAAAGATACATTCCCAAAAAACTAAACCGAAAGGAAGAGGGCAGGTCGGGAGTCGAACCCGAGTAAACGGGATCTGCAGTCCCGCGCATAACCTCTCTGCCACCTGCCCATCGGCGAGGGATTGCCTTCTTATTTATTATTTTTTCTCTCCGGTTAGATATTTCAAATACATTAGCAAGAACCAAACTTCATGACTAAAAATCATACATCAAACAGATAATACTCGGCTTTCTTTCGCAGCTCCTCGTATTTTGGCTCTTTTTTCAGCTGCCGGCGCAATGTGCGATTCTGGCTCAATTGCCCGATAAGAACCACTGAAAGCATCTTTACATCCTTGGATAATGTATGCGATTTATACCGGATTGCCGACCATTTACCCTCGACACTGAACATATCTTGGAGCAGAGAATCCACTTCCTTCCTCAATTCTTCCACCCTTTTTTTATCACCTTTAATTTCCGGTGTCTCGTTTCCAAGTGCGTATGAGAGAACCTTTTCTTCGGGCAACCCATATTTTTCTGCAATTTCTTTGAGCAGCTTTGAGTTATCTTCATCCAATTTAAAGTGCTTCTTTCTCAGCAATCCAGAGCGTATCTGCACCTCGGTCATGATTTCAACTCCTTCAAAAGCTCTTCGTTCTCCTTATCTAATTTTTCAATCCACTCTTCCATCAACTCTTTATCTTTTTCGGCTCTCTCGCAGAATTCCGTGAGCTCGGTAAGCTCTTCCATTATCTTTGTAAACCGCTCCTGTATCTCTTTTTTCTTTGCCAGCAACTTTTCTTCACTGTTCATATCAAGTTCCATAATGAGAGAGCGCAGTTTGTTCTTGAGAAACACGTTGAAATCGTAATCGTTCATGTTCTTTAGCTCGTTGAATATTTCCTTCTTCACGTTGACTTCCAGCATAGGGACCACCTGCCAAAAGGAGCCATCAGCCCACACGGGCGATTGTGGTGAGCCCCATCACCATATCTGCATACATGCAACATCTATTTATATTTAACCCGCTGGAAAGGTAAAATAAAATGACTGCATTCACCACCTATGAAAGCAGGTGAGAATCCTCCAGATGATATATATGTGTTCATAGAAGTGCCAAAGGGTAGCAACATCAAATGCGAGTACGATTTTGAGATGCATGTTATCAAAGTGGACCGTGTTCTTCACACTGCTTCATTTTATCCATTCAATTACGGGTTCATACCTGAAACTCTGGAAGAGGACAACGATCCAATAGATTGTCTCGTCATATCGTACGACGCGTTTCCCCACGGAGTAATCGTCAAAGCCAAGCCGGTGGGCATGTTAGTGACCGAGGACGAGCACGGGCCGGACCGCAAAATCATCGCTGTGCCGCATGAGGACGTGGACCCGAAAAGTGCAGATGTGAAGGATATAGATGATATATCGCCAAGCATATTGGAGCAGATTAAGCATTTCTTCGAGCATTACAAGGAGCTTGAGAAAAATAAATGGGTGAACATCATAGGATTCAAAAACGCAGACGCTGCGAAAGAATGCATAATGAAAGCGATAAACAGAAAAAAAGAGTAAATTCAGGGGGCAATGATGAATGCACTCGCTGAACCCGTGATGAGGATCTTGAGTGCTGAGCCCCTTTACGCTTTATACGACGGAATACGCTCTAAAAGCATGCCCTCAATTTGCAGCGGTTTGAGCATCTTTGCCAGTTTCACTGCCTCGTCCAGCTTGGCCTTGGAGTCCGCGTAAATCACGTAGAGCACTTCGCCCTTCTCAGTTTTCTCGCTCTTTTTCTTGTTGAGCAGTATGCCCGCACCCTTGTCTCTCGGCGCACCCGCCGTGCGCGCGATACGCACCAGCGCCTTGTTGGACACTATGGATATATACCCTTCCTCGGGAGAGTGTATCTCAGCATGGTATTTGCCAATGGGCACGTCATCGCTCTTCTCTATGCCTCTCGAACCCTGCGCGTTGAGTATCTCCAGAAACTTCTCTCTCGCCTTTCCTGCTTTCAGCGTCTCTTTTGCAAGCGCTTTTCCCTCACCTCTCTCGGCGATATTGCCCAGCTCAAGAAGCATGCCCGCGATGTCCGTGGCTTTTTCGATGAGCGAGTTACTCACATGCTTGCCCTCCATTGCCATCATCGCCTCTCTCGCCTCGAGCGCCGGGCCGATGGCGCGGCCCACCGGCTGACCACCGTAAGTTACCGCAGCCTCTACAGTTATGCCCAATCGCGACCCAAGTTCTATGAAATCCATTGCGTATTTTCTGGCAGTTTTCTCATCGGGAACCTTAGTCTCCGGGCCCATGGGTATGTCCAGAACCATAAAATCCGCACCCACCGCTTTTTTCTTCGCCATGACACTTGCAAGCACCTGTGAATGCGGGTCTATACCCAGCGGGTACTCCACATGCACGATTTTGTCATCTGCAGGAGCAAGATTCATTGCACCGCCCCAGGCAAGTGTGGCACCCACTTCGTCCACTATACGCTTAATATCGTTAATTTTTAAATCAACATGCGTGAGCACTTCCATCAAATCAGCAGTGCCCGCCGCGCTGCTTATAGCCCGCGACGAGGTCTTCGGTATCTTCAGCCCCAAACTCGCCGCAATGGGCACCGCAATGGGTGCGTACTTGTTGCCGGGCACACCGCCAATGCTGTGCACATCAAACACCGTGTACTCGAAATCCAAGGTCTCACCAGAGTCTACCATGGCCATAGTAGTCCATTCCGTCTCGTCCATATCCATGCCTCGAATCTGTATGGCGGTCACATATGACGTCAGCTCGATGGTGGACAGATTGTCCTCACTTATGTCTTTTATTATGCTGTAAATCTCATCTTTTGTCAGCTTTGAGCCGTATATCTTTTTCTTTATGTACTCAACGCTGGTCGGGCGTGTGGTGGGCGTGATGCGCACCTTATCGCCGTTTTTCACGTTCAGTTTCTCACTGATTTCCACAAACATGCCAATCTCGCCCGCCTTAATCATGCTCTGCGAGATGTTCACTATCGCAGTTATCAGATGCCCCTTTATGCCTATTTTCGCTCTATCCTGAGGGTGCAACCCCAGCTCTTTCGCATCTTCCTCATTCAAAATCACTTCGTATCCACCAACTTCTATATCTATTCTCTTAACTTTCAACTCCAAACTGCATCACCTCCTTTATTATCTGGTACGCGAGATAAGGTGAAATTAACCCGCGTTCGGTTATTATTGCATCTATATACTCCGGCGGTGTGGCATCGAATACAGGATTGCGAAACTTCACCCCCGGAAAATCTCTGGGATCCGCAATCTCCTCTGCCGGACGCTCTTCTATTTCCACAAGCTTGCCTATTACCGTTTCCGGAGAAAATTTATAAGTTTCGGCAGCCACCAGAAACGGAACACGGGCCTCGTGTGCGGCCAGCGCAATCTGAGAGGTACCAATCTTATTTATCACTGCACCGTTGCTCGCTATGGTATCTGCACCCACTATCACTATGTCAATGTCGCGCATAAAATATCGCACTGCAGAATCCACTATCATGGTTACGTCTATACCCTCTTTTGCCAGTGTGCGCGAGGTGATATGGCCCTGCAACCACGGCCGGGTTTCGGTGTTGAACACCTTTATTCTCTTGCCGCTGCGATGAGCCTGTATTATGGGTGCAAGAGCCGCCGAAGAGTTGCAGTGCGTCAGAATCGTCGAACCATCACGGATACGCTCTGCTCCAAACTCGCCGATTCTCTTAACTGCCTCATAAGAATTCTGCACAAACTCGTTGGCACTGCGAATCACATTTTCCCTTATTTCTTCCACCGTATTGCCTGTCGCCCTGCGAATCACGTAGTACACTGCGTTGCGCAACGACACCGCGGTGGGTCTCGTGCTGAGCAAATACTCTTCCACTTCCTTCAACCCTGATCTGAACTCATCTACGCTGCCATCAAAATCCTCCGCATACGCCTTAAACGCTTCCGCTGCAGCACGGGCAATGCGCCCGGCACCGCGTATCTTCATGGCTCTTATGCCTTCCCCAATCTCCTCAACTTTGGCATGCATAGACCAGTGGTATTATATTTGGAGTATATATGATTTTCCATAACCGAAAAATCAAACCGAAAAGTATTAGAGAATGCAGAACATATATATCCAGAGTGACAATTAAATCGGAAATTACCAGAAAAACTCTTCATCTAACCGGATTGCTGATACCAGTATCTTACATTTATATGGGCAAGGAGCTAACCCTTCTCTTTATAGCCATCTCCATCGTGGTGTTTTTTATGATTGAACCGTACAGAATATCAAAAAACACCACCACAATGATTATAGAGGGGATACGCCCACTTTTCAATGAAGAAACTTTCAAGGTGATAAGCCGCGGCTTCGAGATGGTTGACAAAAAAATCCGGGAAATAACGCGCAGAGAAGAAGAGACATGCATAGGCGCACATCTATACTTTGCAATTGCAGCGATGATTAATGTGCTATTTTTTCCAGCAGAGCTCGCCATGGCAACCATTACAGTGGCCACAATAAGCGACGCTTTAGCGGCAATAATCGGCAAGGCCCTCGGAAAACACAGATTCAAAAACTCCAAAAGTCTGGAAGGAAGCACGGCATTTTTCGTATCTGCCCTTATTATATTTTACTTTTTCATTCCTTTTAATTACGCCATTCTGGGAGCATTAGTGGGCACAGCGGTGGAATTTTTCAACGTGCCTCCAAACGATAACTTTTCAAATCAGCTGGCCATGTCGTTTTTTATCTACATGGCTATGCTTCTATGATGGGAGATTACCGCAAAATCTTTTTATACGTAAATAAAGATGATACCCTATGGATCACTTGCTGTCGGTTACTACACTAACCGCAGCAGGCGCAGTCATGGTGGTGATTTATGTGGTAATGGCGTTCCTGAAAAAATCAAAACTCAAAAAATTGCAAGAAGAGCCTGATCCAAAAGAATACGCATACAATCAGGTTCAGATACTGAAGTCCATGGTTAAAATAATGAAAAACAAAAACTATGAAACGGGGCCGGTGGAGAGTCTTGTGAGAAAGGCAGAAAATGCATATGAGCGAGAAAGTTATACTGAATGCATAGAGATAGTAAATAACGCAAAAAGAATACTCACTCGAATCCGGCAGGAAAGTACCATCGAAGATAGACTGAGCCCGCAGGTGGCAAAAGAGATGGAAATCATCAAAAAAATCGATTCGGAAACCACTGACTATGAGTTGCCCACGCCGCTACGTGAGCTGGAAAAAGATGTCCCGGAGAATTTTCTGCAATCCAAGTTCGAGATTAAAATTGTGGAAGAAAAAATAGCCAAAAAGGAAGAGGGAGAGGTCAAATCCGCCGCGATGATTTATTTAAAAAAAGCAAAAGCGGCATTTGAAAATCAAGAATACACCGAAGCATTGCGGATGGCCATTAAAAGCAATAAAATTCTTGATACAAACGAAATCATCAGAGAAGAGGCAAAAGCGAAACCTGTTATTCCCAACACAGAACAAAAACAGATTGTGAACTTAACCGAAGAAGAACGTGTAGAAAAAGAAGAGCTGCACTGCCCGGAGTGCGGCGCGGTGGTGCGTGAGGGCGATAAATTCTGCTGGAACTGCGGTGCAAAGCTCGTGTTCATCTACGCGTGCCCCAACTGCGGGGCGGAAGTGAGCAGTGAGGACCGGTTCTGCAGAAACTGCGGATACAGATTAAAGTGATTCATATGAGAAACCTGCTGGCACTATCCGCGATACTGTTCATCTCCGGAATCGCGATTATTATAATATCCGCACTGTCGGGAAATGGTGGATTTGCGCTGGTGCTCATATTCCCGGTATTTTACACCTCAGGGCCGCTGGGAGCACTGGGAATGCTAATGATACTGGCCGGCATATTTCTGTTTTTTCTGGCACCGTTCGCCGGCACAGAGATGCACCCTCCGAGCACGCCACCTCCGGAACCCCACCATACGACCGAAAAAAAGAAAGTTAACTATGGAGGTGTGATTCTCATCGGGCCCATACCCATCGTGTTCGGCTCGGACAGAGAGCATACCATGTATGCCGTTATTGCGGCAATAATACTGCTGATGGCCATTGCCGGAATTATTCTTTTTATGGGTATTTAAGCTTCTTATTTTTCTTCAGCGCCTCTATGAACTTCTCCACATCTTCGTCTTTGACCTCAATGACTTCCTTGCTTTTTTCCTCAAGTTCGCGAAGCAGCGCCTGCTCTTCCTCTTTTTTCTTCTGTCGCTCGCCCTTGATTTCTATTATTTTCTGCAGCATCTCGTCGGCCTTGGCGTTATAAGCATCTGCTTTCTCCATAAGTTTCACAAATTCCTTGTGCTTCTCATCAATTTTCTCTTTAAGATATCGAATCTCGTTGCCTATTTCCACAACGCGCTCATGGTGCTTCTGCGACTCCTCGTACAGTTTTTGAACCAGCTCATTTTCCTTCTTTTCCTCTTTGCGAAGCTTCTCAATTTCCTGCTCTACATTTTCAACCTCGCCGAGAATCTCGTTCTTTTTCTGCAACTCTCGTCGAAGCGCCTCACGCTTTGCACGCAGCTCGCGCAGCTCTTGAATGATCCGATTCTCCTCTTTAACCGAATGAGGCCGAATCTGAAGCTCTTTTTCTAACTGTGCGATTTTGCGGCCCACCTCTGCATACTCACCCTCCAGAGTGTCGGAGGCGTTGCGCCTCGATTCTCTTGCAAAATTGATGAGCGCGCGGATTTTGTCGCGGAGCTCGTTGCGTTTCTCCTTGTGTTGTTTCATCTCGGCAACAATGGCATCTCGCCCGGCCTTCTCCTCTTTGAGCTCAGCAAACAATTTCTCCCGCTCATCACGGAGGAGATCTCGCTCATCGCGAAGCTCCATTGCCTGTGCTCGAAGCTCATTGCGTTTCTCTTTATAGAACCTGAACTTCTCTTCCGCGCTTCTCAGCTCCGATTTACCCATACGACCACTTTTTTAATCGATTATATCGATATCCGCGTCCAGTGTATCGCCAGCCATGTTCTTGGTCGCCCTGAGCGAGCCGCCCTTCTCGATGAAGTACGGAGATTTCACACCCGAAAGCACCACAAGGACCTGAACCATATTATCCATCTCGGGATCTACACTGGCGCCCCAGATAATCTTCGCCATCTTGTTAATCTTCTTCTGCACCAGGTCCACGGCCATCTGCGCTTCCTGCACGCTCATATGGGAGTCGCCCACTATGCGCACCAGTGCACCGCTGGCATTGCTTATATCAGCATCGATAAGCGGAGAGTTTATAGCCTCTTCCACCGCTTCTTTCACGCGGTCCTGTGTGCTGTCGCTCTCGCCTATACCCACCATTGCAACGCCGCCAGAGCCCAGCACAGTGCGGAGATCAGCATAATCCACATTAACCAGTCCGGGTTTGGTCAGAATCTCAGTAATGCCCTTTATCGTGATCATTAGCACGGTATCCGCAACCTTGAACGCCTCATTAAGCGGAAGTCTCGGAACGAGCTCCAAGAGCTTATCGTTGGGTATCACGATTGTTGTATCCGAATATCTTCTCAATCGCTCTATGCCCCACATTGCGTTTTCCATTCTAACGCGACCCTCGGCCTTGAAGGGAAGCGTCACCACTGAGAGGACCAGAGCGCCCATCTCTTTGGCAAGTCGTGCAACATACTGAGCACTTCCAGTGCCGGTGCCGCCGCCCATGCCCGCGGTCACAAACACCATATCCGCACCCTGCAGTATCTCACGAAGCTTATCCTCGCTTTCGCGAGCAGAATCCTCACCCACCAGCGGGTCCGAGCCAGCACCCAGACCCCGGGTTCTGCGCTTTCCCAAAAGCACTTTACGATTTGCGCGAATCTGCAAAAGATGCTGTGCATCTGTGTTTGCAGCTATGAGCTCAACATCCCCATGAATTCCCTCTTCCATTATTCTGTCGATGGTATTGCTTCCACCGCCTCCGCAACCAATTATCTTTATCTTCACTTTCAGTTTTTCAACAACCTCTAAAAGTTCCCTGTCATCTTCAGAAGTCATGGGCATCTGCTGCTCACTGCGCATTTCCTCATTTTTTATTGCACCAATCAAGGACTTCATAATATCCCATCCTCTTTATTCTGATACTGGAAAAAGAATTCATATATAAAAGGATTTCCAGAGCATATTCGCAGGATAAACCTCATAAAAACACCGAATACACATTCATTTTCTGAGAAAATTTTATATACCATTACGTGAATATAGGGACGGTGATATGATGAGGAAAGAGGAAGGTGACGTAATAGGACTTCCACTGTATATTCTGATTGCAGTGGTGGTGGCGGCTGTGGCCCTGGCGGCTATCCTGAGTTTTATGGTGACTTCCGGGCCATCCATAAACAGCTGGGTTATTTACATAAACA
>JAADDK010000071.1 GCA_013154005.1 Methanobacteriota archaeon | reverse complement strand
CCGCGTTTTTGTTCTCACTATCTCTTTACATGCACGGTTATTACTACAACGACTGGTTCTACGGTGATAGCATAACTCTCGGAATGCTGGTGGTGATAACGCTCACGTATCTTCTGGCGGTGCTGCACTCGATAGTATGTCTGAAAGATGTGAAGAAGTTCTATCTTGCACCGCATTATTACTGGGTTCTTCTGTCTTTATTTGCGCTGAGCATGGTGCTCGCAGTGTCCTCGCCTAACATCGGATACGCGTGGTTCTGGCTCGAATCCTCCACGATAATAAGCGCCGCGCTCATACTTGTGGAAAGGAGAAAAGAGCATGTGGAGAGCGCGTGGCGATATATACTGATTGCCTCCGCAGGGCTGGGCATGGCGCTGCTTTCAGTCATCATATTTGGCTGGGCCACGGGGACGTTTATCTGGGTCAACACAACGGTTACCCGGGGCGTGGAGCTCATAGGAGTGCTCGCGCTGCTCGGGTTCGGCGCAAAAGCCGGGCTGTTTCCGGTGCACACATGGCTTCCGGACGCACACGGCACCGCGCCCTCGCCGGTGAGTGCCATGCTCTCCGGTGCGCTGCTTCCCTCCGCCCTGGTGGTGTATTATCGCATATTCACGCTTTTGCATTCTGAGCTGCTGTTTCATCTCACCGTCATTGTCGGACTGATGACGCTCTGGATTGCGGCGTTTTTAATGCTCTCGCAGAAGCGTTTGAAAAGATTGCTGGCTTATTCGAGTATGGACGTGATGGGCATAGCCACCGTGGGCATTGGAATAAGTTTTGTGGCGCCCGGAGTGATGCATTACGTTCTGATTCTGTTTCTGGCGCATGCGCTCGGCAAGTCCTCACTGTTCTTGGCCGCAGGCGTGCTCAAAAGAATGGGCTATGAAGAGCTCTCGCAGATTAAGAATCTGACCGCCTCACCGGTGTTCGCGCTGGGAATTTTGATGAGTGCGCTGACCGTCACCGGTGCGCCTCCGTTTCCAATGTTTTTCGGAGAGTTTGGTATATTGCTCAGCATCGCGAGTTATGTGTACGCGTTCGCGGCGCTGCTGGGCGGCATACTTCTCTCGTTTCTGGCTCTCAACTATCACGTGCTTAAAATGCTGTTTAATCGCGAAGACGCGGGTGTGCACGTGGACTTGAAGCACTCGGCCGTGCCCTTTGCCGCGGCGATTGGTACTGTGCTTCTCACCGCAATCATTTATGCCTCTATGTGGGGGTGGATACTGTGAATGCTGAATTTGTGAATCCTCTCGAAATAAAAAGGCCGTGGAGCCTTGCTGCACTGTTTAAAGATGCGCATGAATCGCTTTATGTCTGGCTCAATTACGATACCGGTGAGGTGAGCTTTACTCGCTGGGATACCGTGCCGGAAGAGCTTTACGATGTGCGTCCTGTCGCGAGAGCGTACACACACAACTACGCCCTTCCTAACGGGTTGCCGTGCTCACGCACTCTAATTTATGGGCCTGCTGCTGGCGGGCTGGGCGAGGCGGGCGCGTTTAAGCTCCAGACGTGCGGCGAGCGAATAGACGCGCTCGTTCCGTTTCTGGGGTTCAAAAATAGAGAGCTTGGAGCGCACATCATCAACAAAAAGGTTGGTGAAGCGCTTCTTTTCATTGAGCGCTTCGCTGGGCAGTTTTCCATATCCTACGCGTCGCTGTTTGCCGTTCTGGCTTTCTCTCCAAATGAGAAGTGTATGCAGTACATACACACCGCATTAGAGCTGGAAAGGGTGCACAATCACATCTGGGTGATGCACAAGCTGGCGGGAGATGCGTCGCAGAAGGTGGCAACCGCGCACCTTGCCGCAATGACCGAAGAGCTGCTGCGCATCAATCTCCGGCTTCTCGGGCATCGGTACGGTATGGGCTTTTTGAGACACGGGCCGAGAGAATACGAGGAGTTTTATGGCAAAATCAGGACGCTACACGAAGAGTTTACCGGATTGAGCGAAGAGCTGCTCAATTCTCGCATATTTATTGATAGACTGCATACAACGTGCAAATTAGACGCCGATGCCGTTTTGCTCAATGACACTGGAGGCATACCCGCACGCGCTGCCGGAGTGGCGCGAGATGCACGAAAATACGGAGTGCTGAAAGCTCTGTATTCAAACTTCGTCCCGCACACAGAGCAGGACGGCGATGCTCTTGCACGGCTCATGGTGCGCATAAACGAGGTTGAAGATAGCCTTGCCATGCTCGAATCTGCAGAGTGGGGCGCGTGCAAATTCAAACCTGCAAATGCGTTCAGGTACGGGTTTATAGAGACCCCGCCGGGAGATGCTTTTATGGCCGTGCGCGTGGAAGATGGCAGGGTTCGCGAATTTATGCTGCGTCCTGCGTCGTTGCCTCTGTACCATGCGTTTTCTGTGGGCATTAAAGGAAACGTGTTCACCGATTTTCCGTTTGCACTGGACAGCTTTGGAATTTACTTTGCGGACGCGGACTCGCACGGGAGGTGGCTGTGATGTGGATGCTTCGAGGGCTGAAAAAGGGAGTGCTCACCACCAGATTCCCGAAGGGTGAGGCGGACGCTCCACTCACGCTCAGGCCCGTAAAGATGGATAAATGCCCGTTTGCCAGAGATGAGTTTTCATGCCTTGCGTGCGGGCTCTGCGAGATGAAAGAGAGTACGGAGAAAATCGAAATAAAAGATACAATTCCGCTGAAAAGCTCGATTCACATATTTGTCATGGACGTGGGCTCTTGTGCCGCGTGCAATCGTGAAGTTTCGCTTCTCAAAGCGCCACAGTACGATTTGCATCGTCTTGGCCTGTTTTTCACGCCCACTCCGAAGCACGCCGATGTGATGCTGGTGTTGGGCGCACCCACCGAAAAGATGGTGCCTGTGCTGAAAGAAGCGTACGAGCTCATGCCCGAGCCAAAAGCGGTGGTGGCGCTGGGCGCATGTGCCAACGGTGCGTTCGGGCAAAAAGTGGAAGACACGGTGCCGGTTAGCGCGCGCATCTCTGGCTGTCCGCCGCAGCCGGTGGAGATTTTGAAGGTGCTGTTGGGCGTTGCAGGGAGGTGGAACGAATGAATCCTATGCTGTTGGTGCTTCTTTATCTTCTTGCCGGAG
The DNA here is from genome assembly GCA_013154005.1 of Methanobacteriota archaeon. GTDB lineage: Archaea > Thermoplasmatota > Thermoplasmata > Thermoplasmatales > Aciduliprofundaceae > JAADDK01. Next base: position 4,602 of record JAADDK010000071.1, on the reverse strand, counting down.
TGGTGGGATTTAAGTTTAAAAGAATAGCGTACGTAATGGTTGCCACCGTGGCAGCGCTGAGCATACTTTTCCTGTACGCGGGTATGGGCGTGAACCCGACGCAGTGGTACTTTATTTTCCTGTCTTCACTCGCATGGCTGTTCATCTCACTGTTCTCTTTGAGCTACGAGATAGATGACGGCATACTTGCGTCCACGTTTGCGTTCACCACCGGAATGATGCTTCTCATACTACTTTCGAAAGATGCAATAACTTTCCTGCTGGGCTGGGAGGGCATGACCGTTGCCTCGTTCTTCTCGCTGTACTCGCACAAAAATTCTCGCCGTGCCGCGTATCTTTTCATTGCGTTCGGTGAGACGAGCTTTATATTTATCCTCTCAGGGTTTCTGTTAGCTTCTGCCCATGCAGGCACCACCGTATTCTCCGCGTGGGGCACGCAGGACTGGAGCACCATATACATGCTTATGGCAATCGGGTTCATGATAAAAATGGCCGCAGTACCCGCACACATCTGGCTTCCAGAGGCGCATTCTCGCGCACCTGCAAATATGTCCGCTCAGCTCAGCGCGGTGATGACGCTCATGGGCCTTTACGGCCTCGTTTCGTTTCTGAACGTGTGTGTGCCCGGCTCATGGGTTGGCGCGGTGCTTCTGATTATCGGTGGCGTAAGTGCGTTGATAGGCGTGTTCTACGCTGCAATATGCGACCATGTTAAGAAGCTTCCCGCGTACAGCACGGTGGAAAATGACGGTGTGCTCATCGCTCTGGTGGGCGCGTTCATCATCACGTATCAGAACAGCCAGCACGTGGTGGCAGCGTTTATGCTTCTCAGTGTTATGTTCTTTGCATTTGCGCATACTATCGCCAAATCACTGCTGTTCATAATTGCGGGCAAACTCGAAAAGAGCGGTGGTGAGTATCTGGGTGGCAAGTACCGGCTCACACCCATCGGTGCATTCGCCGGATACGTGGCTGCAATCTCGCTTGCAGGGGTGCCTCCGCTTCCCGGGTTCATCGCGGAGTGGACTGCTCTTGAATCGATGTTTCAGTCATTTTACTTCTCGGACCTCTGGCTCAGAGTGCTCACGGTGTCGGTGGGCGCGCTGATTGCGCTAACTGCGGGGATAAGCACCATCGCCATGAGCAAGTTTATAGTGCATGGTGTGGAGCGAAGAGAGCGTGGGCCACTGGAGCTATCGGATTTGGGACTGGCCATCGGCACGGCGTTGCTGGTGTTTGGCGGATTTTTGCCGCAGTTTATATTCAGGCTTTCCTCGCCTGTAATATCCGGCATCACGGGCGTGCCTGCGGACAGGTTCATGGGCGGTCTGTTTGGCATACCTGATGGGTACCTGATAATCTCCGGCAAGGGATTCGGCGTGCTATCTCCAACGTTGCTGTTCATCTTCATCGTGGGTGTGTTTCTGACCGTGTACCTGATAATGCGCAGACCAATGCGCCGGAGAAGAGTTGTCAGAGCGTGGAGCGGAGGATTGAAGAACGAAGAGTATCCCACTCGGGCGCATTCTTCCATACTGCTGCTGACCCAAAAATGGCTCTTCAGAACGGACGAGAAGATGCAGTATTCAGATATGATACACAATGCGTACATTCGAATCGGCACGGCCACACAGAGCGCGTCAGAGAAGTTTCGGGGTATGTTGATGCCCGGCAACGACCGGCGCTACGTGCTCTACATACTCATCGCGTTGCTTGTGTACCTCGCCATTGCGATGCTATGATTCCACCGTGTAGTCCCAGAACTGCGGACCGTATTTGACTATTTTTTCCCATCTTTCTTTGCATTCGCAGTCGAGTTGCTCTAAATAACTTATATCCTGATGCAGGGAGAAATTGTATATTGCCTCCACCACTTTTTCGTCACATTTGCCACAGTTGTGTGCGCCTCTGCGGGTGCCGCCGGCGGTGGGATATGAAACAACCTCGCACAGATGATGCGTGCGTTTGAGCACTTCCACAATGCTCCACAGCCAGGGCGGACGATATTCACCTCTCTTCCACAGATACTCCACCAGAGTGCTGCGCTGTATGTTCATGGGATTGAGAGATATCACGTCCGAGTACTTTGCAGCAAATTCTATGCTGTGCACCGCCTCCTCTATCGCCTCCGCCTCGGTCATAAACGGAGGTTTGAAAAGCACATAAGTTTTCACGGGCACGTGGTGTCTGTTCAGTGTCTCAGCCGCGCGCACATAGTGCCGCACTAAAAATCCCTTGTTAATCCGATAAATTAGCGTCTCGTCGCTGGCGCTTTCCATGCCCAGTGCCACCATGACGTTTCCGCGCTGGTGCAGTGCCTCTGCGAGCGGGTCTTTTATAAATTCTGGACGTGATTCAACAATCACTCTTTCTGCACCGCTGAACGAGGAGAGTATCTCGTCCTGCACGCTCTTTGGAATTTCATTCTCGTCAAAAAAACTGCCGGAGGTGTATATCTTCACAACTTTCTCTCCATGGTACTTGCCCAGCGCTTCTTTCAGCTGGGTCAGTAATGTGGCGCCATCAATTTCCGGGCTGGTATCGTTGTAATATCCGCACATGGAGCACCCTGAAATTTTCGCCCACTTGCAGCCGGAGGTGCGAAATATGATGACGAACGAATCCACGAGCTCTCCATTCAGGCGGTCCTTTTCACGCCATGCCCCAATCAGGTTTTTCCTCTCTTTTCGGGCGCTTTCTTTTCGCAGTTGTCGAATGAGCCTGACCACGTGGGAGTTGTCCATGGGCGTTTATTGATGCACATAATTTAAAGTTGCGCATTGTTGAAGGACAAATTTTTTATATTATTGTTGCGTATTTATACGCATGGGTCGTGGAATTTACATGGGTGTGGGGATTGGCTTGCTTGTCCCGAGCGTGCTGCTTTTTGCTATGGATATGTACTCTCTGAATTCGTACATTCTTTACGCGTTATCCGCGCTTGCGTTTTTTGGCTCTATTATGGCGGGCAAGAAACTGGCAATGTACGTGCATGACCTGCACCTTGCAAAAGAGCGTGGTTATTCGCTCGGTCCTGCCATGTTCATTTACATGTGGCTTTTTATGTTCGTGCTGTTCCTTATACTTTATACAATAGCAAAGGTTATGATGGGTTATTTTGTCAAGCTTCTCTTTCTGCCGCTGGGCGGCGCGTATCTGCCGCTTATTTACAATCCGCTTGCTCTCATAGCGCTGTATTTGCTGTTCGGCGGCGTTTACGCAAAGAAAGAAAATTTCCTAACAGTATGGGGCAAAACTTCAGAGGACATGCACAATATGGCCAAATCCGCCCCTGAGAAAATTGCGAATGTGCCTGCAAAAGGTGCGAAAACCGGAATGGACATGATGAATGATGGTATGAAGATGATGAAAAAAGTAAAAAAGAATTGAATGGGTTAAAGCAAAATTTAGAAACTTTTATAACTCATCGAGTTCTGAGAAAAATCGGTGTGAAAGATGAAAGATTATAAGAGGTTTGTTGATGCCATGGTTGAGCGACACAATGCACGGTGGGCCGGGGTGATTCTCAGAGATGGCTCTGTACCCGCCTATGCGGCCAAAGATGAAGAGTGCCGGGAAAAGTGCCTGCGCTCAGCCAGGAGCTTTTACTGGACTGTTATGAGCATGGGCGAGATGCTGGATCTTCCGGACCTTGAAGGGCGGTATCTGGAAATAATATGGAAGCAGGGAGAATCATATATTTACGTGTACATTTTCGTGATGGACGAAGAGGTTGTAATGATCAGCACCGACAAAAAGCTGGAAGAGTACTTTGTGGAGCTCATTACCTGCATAACCGGTGAGACCGGCACTGTGAGCATGCCCGGTGTGGTGGCATTTGTGACAGGTGATTGTGAGGGTAACGTTCTGGACACAGTTTTAGACACAGAGTCACTTGCTGCGCTTGCTCCGGAGCTGGCGTCGGAGGAAATTGAGAGAATTTTCCGTGAGCGAAGCAGTGAGTTGTTTGAAAAATATGCGCACCTGAACCGCGCAGGACTTGGAAAGGGAAAATACATAGAGATGATCTGGGAGAATCTGAGCGCGTGGATGTTTCCATACGGGGATAAAACTGCACTTGCAGTGTTTACCACGGGCAAGGTGGAGACGCTGTTCAATATAATTGCATATTTGCTGGAGCTCAGCGGCATGGGTGAATGAAATGAAGGTTGCACCCAGCGAAGCGCTCAATGAAATAACGCGATTTCTGGAGAAATGGTACCCTGCAGAGATTGCTCCGCACGTCGTGGCCACGCAGCTGAAGATACTCGGCACAGATGAGAATGAGGTTGGAGAGAAAGAAATAAAGCTCCTGCTTAGCAGGATAGAGATGGTGATTCTTCCCACGTACATGTCTCTGGACGATGCGAGAGCGGAGGTTAGAAAACTCAAAAGAAAACTTGGCGTGGCGTATTGATTTCACCGTGAACATTGGAAAAATTTAAATTCTTTATTTGATTTATCCGCACCACGGGCCGGTAGATCAGTTGGAAGATCGCCACCTTGGCATGGTGGAGGTCGCGGGTTCAAATCCCGCCCGGTCCATTTTTCGCTTCGCTCAAAATGGCCCGGGCTTAGTCGTAAAATTCTTTCAGAATTTTC
>JAADDK010000042.1 GCA_013154005.1 Methanobacteriota archaeon | reverse complement strand
CGTAATCATAACCGGTTGCGTCTATTGTGTAATTCGCAATGATATACGGGTTATCTGCAGTTCCGTTTCCCGACCAGTTATTCGCCGCGGCCTGCGTCGCAAAATCCGTGTTGTTATCAATTTTAATTGGCTCGACACTTTTCATCACGCTGCCCGGCACCGGCCCGGGCGCGTGGCCCGTCCCCGCATTAATCATTATGAAAAATGCCCCGTCAATCAGCAGAATCACAACGGTAACCAGAATAAATTTGGCCTTGTTCATGCTTCCACCTTCCTGTTGAAATCCCGCCACCCGGCCAGCAAGCGGGAGATTTCTAATCTCCTCGATATGAATAACTCATATTTAAGTTTTACACAAAACTGGGGTTATGTAAAAAAAATTAAAAAATTATCGCCGGCGTAACACCACGAGCATGGCCATTAAAATAACCACCACTGGAATCAATGTTCCAAACTCAGGCACCACTTCTCCCGGTGTGGCCTGCACTTCGTTGCTCTTCGGCGATTCTCCTGCGGCGTTCACTGCTGTCACGTAGTATGTGTAAGTTTGACCAGTTACCACATTCGTGTCGTTGTACCAAAGCTGCGTGGCGGGCACTACGCCTAACAATTCACCATTGCGATATATTCTGTATTCTGTTATCGGAGAAGCGCCGTCAAACGACGGATTTGTCCATGTGATGTTGACATACCCCTTTCCAATAGTAGCATGAAGATACATCGGCTCGGAGGGTTTACTTGGCTCCTGCCATCTGAAAAAAGGATAAGTTTTTCCGTCCACAATATTCCATATATTTGTGAAGTCCCAGCCAGCATTGAGAAATGTAGTTTTGTTCATCATCTCTGCCGTTGTTTTTCCTGTGCCACCCTCACTGGTTTTTAGCCCGGATGATTCCATGTCCCAAAAACTATAGAGTATGTCACCGCCCCAGTTTTCACCAATAAGACCACCCGGTGCCCACTCTGCACTCACATTTCCCGTTGCATATGTGTTGGTCACATTACCACAGTTATTTCCAACAAGGCCGCCGCCATCTGACCAAGTACCATCTACCTCTATCGTCCCAGTTGCATAGGAGTTGTTTATTATACCATTATTGAACCCTACCAATCCACCGCCATTGGATCTTGTTCCATTTGTGGCCACATCGCATTCGGAATATGATTCAATAACCTTCTCTTCATTATCACCAACAAGTCCTCCTGCATCTGTCGAGTTTCCTTCTGCACTTATATGCCCCGTAGAGAAGTCCATTTCCATGAAACCATAATTTACACCCACAACACCGCCTGACGCACCGTCATCTCCAATCGAGCTTACATTTGCCATACTTTTTGAATTGCGCACAACTCCCCAGTTCCAGCCAACAATGCCTCCCGCCATAAAGTCACTTACCTTTCCAGAGACATAAGAGTTTGTTACGTTACCATAATTCACCCCGACAATGGCCCCTGCAATATCGCTGGCAATCTTCCAGGTACTGCCAACTGGAGTGGCGGATTTGCAGGCACGTGAGTCATTACGAGTAAGTCCCCTAGTATCCCGGGAACCCACAACAACTACATCAATAAGATTTAGATTTTTCACCGTTGCATTTTTTGTAGTAACTCCAAAAAGTCCCGGATAAGAATAAGTCCCATCAATAAACAATCCGATGATTTTATGCCCGTTTCCATCAAACGTGCCATTGAATTGATTATCTTTACTTCCTACAGGTACAAATCCCGCCCCACCGTTCCATGTTTTTGTCACCGTGGCATTGATATCATTCGCCAGTTCGTAGGTTGCGTTCAAATTCTTGCTCATATTCTGCAATTCATACACATTGTGAATCAAGATAACTGTGGTGCCACGAAACTGGCCCACGGATGCACCAGAGGTTCCAGTTGCCCTCCCTGCAAAAGCAGTGGCTAACACTGCAAACACCACAATCCAGAGAGAAATTTTGCCTGATTTCAATTTTAGCACCATATGGCGGGATTATTAACAGACTAATAAATTTTACCCATTTCATAACTAATTCCCACATATCCGGTTAATCACAATATACCGAATCAAAACAACAAAAAAGGAAAAGAAGAAATTCACTGCTCTGCGTACTTCTTCGCGATTTCCTTTGCCATGTCCAGAGTGCTGGCGTCGCCACCCATATCGTACGTGCGCACCTTTCCCTCTTTCACCACTTCTTCTATCGCACGCTCCAGGCGCTCCGCCTTCTCTTTCTCTCCGAGATAATCCAGCATCATGCGCACCGCGCGAATCGTTGCAATCGGATTAACCTTGTACTGCCCCGCATACTTCGGCGCAGAGCCGTGCACAGGCTCAAATACCGCATAATTGTCGCCTATATTACCTGCGGCTGCAAAGCCCAGTCCGCCCACCAGCTGGGAGGCCAGGTCTGACATTATATCGCCGAACAGATTCGAGGTGACCAAAACGTCGTACTTCTCCGGGTTTTTCACGAGCCACATTGCCTGCGCATCAATGTTGGTTTCCCACATCTCGATGTCAGGGTATTCTTTGTGTATTTCGCGTGCCACTCTCACAAACAGCCCGCTGGTCTCACGCAGCACGTTGGGCTTCTCCACGACCGTCACGTTCTTGAGGTTGTTTTGCTTTGCATATTCAAACGCCGTACGAATGATGCGCTCTGCACCCCTGCGAGATATGATACGCAGCGATATTGCCTTATCCACACCAATGAATTTCTGATAGCGCGGATGCTCTCTGAACGCGTTATCTATTTCCTCCGGAACAGGATAGTACTCCACACCGCTGTACAGACCCTCGGTGTTCTCTCTGAACACGGTTATATTGATATTATCTCTGTAATTCAGCGGGTTGCCCGGATAAGCCTTTGCAGGACGCACATTTGCATACAGGTCAAACAGCTGGCGCAGTCGCACAATTGGACTGTAATACTGCAGTCCCTTGCCCTGCAACTCCGGTGCAAGCTCTTTCTGCGCCTCCTCTTTCGGCTTGGAGGTTATCGCTCCAAACAGCGCACAATCCGTGCTTTTCATCAACTCAATGGTTCTCTCTGGCAGAGGGTTACCCTCCTTGCGCCAGAACTCCCAGCCAATATCACCGTAGATATACTCCGCATCCAGTGCTATTTCGTCCAGAACAATCATCGCTGCCTCTATCACTTCTTTTCCAACGCCATCACCAGGCAATACGGCAATTTTGTGTGTCATACTCATTACCTCCTGTGTGCGTGCATGACGTTTTTGCATATAATCATTTGCCGAAACCCGATTATAACAGAGATACAAAAATATGTATGCCGTAAATACGCGGAAAAACTATATAGGCCGTAAAAGTATATATGCACGATGTTTATCGGTAGAAAGCGGGAAATAGAGAGGGCCATTTCCGCTGCAGATGATGTGAGAAGGGGAGAGGGCAGATTTGTGGTGGTGGAAGGTCCCGCAGGCATAGGAAAAAGTACGTTTATAGATAGCATAATCGAGAAACTCGAAGATTTTACTGTGCGCAGGACTGCCGCAAGAGCGGAAACCGCATCCATACCATATTCCACATTCTTAAATGCATTTAAAGTCAAAAGCATTCAGGAGGTACAAAGGAGCCACAGTGAGATAGTGGCAGACACCCTGAGAAAAGAGATTGCGGGTAAAAATAAAGCTCTGATCCTGCTCAACGAAAAAAGAAACGTGGTTGCAGAGAAGCTTTTTGAAATTCTCGGAAACGGACTTCGAGTCTCCGCCACAAATCCAGAGCAGGTATTTATAACAGAGCTTGATGTAGAAAACGGATATAATCCCTATGAACTGGAATCTAAAATTCTGGATAGAATACTTGAATACATAAAATTCAGTAAAAATCCCGTGATATTGCTCGAAAATTTAAATTATCTTGAAAGCACCGTTGGAACAGAGAAACTCACCATGGTACTGAGAGACATTGCAAATGCCCTTAAAAAAGGAACACTGATAGCAACGATGGACCTGGAAGCTATGGATGAAAACAGCGCCAGACGAATACTTTCGATATTTCAAACTGTGTACAATCTAGGAGATACGGGATACAGAAAAGATAAAACGCTGATTTTCACAACCCTTCCGCAGAGACACGGAACTGTGTTCGCAGAGGAAGGAGGAGATAAAACCGTGTCCGAAAACTCACCTCTGAGACCCAGCATGCTGAGATTTAAGCTCTTAGAGGAGATACTGAGAGCCCTGGAACACTCAGATATCACGCTCAACTGCCTCAGAAGCATCATTGATTACAATTCCCTGAAAGAAGCATACCTGTGGTTGAAATATATCCGGGATGTGGCAGTACTGAAAGGCCGTCACATTTATGTTTACGGAGGCAATCTGAGCACACACGAACAAAAGTTTTTTGATAATATCATCGATGCATATCTAAATCCACATCAGGAGCATTTTGCACCCTACGAAATATTTGAAACCATCAGAAAGTATCTTGAACATGTTTCTGCAGCAAGACCTCTGTGCGTGGTTATAGAGGACGTTCACTGGGCAGATATAAACACACTTAAACTCTTAGATTACATGGCCAGGAGCTCTCCGGAACGGGTCATGTTTATTGTCACTTACAGAGGCGAACAGGTGGCATTTACCTCTCGCTCTCGCATATTGAAGGAAATAAAAGATTATGAAAACACTGTGTTTATAAGGCTGGGGCCCCTAAAAAAAGAGGAAGCCATACAATTTATAGAAACGCTGGGTGTGGAAAATGCCGAGAAAATATACCGAAAAAGTGGCGGCAATCCCCTGCTCATAAGAGAGTTGATTAAATACAAAAACAGAGATTCTAAGTTTACACCAGACACAATAATGGAAAGTATGGAGCTTCAGATTTCCGGAATTGATGACGATACGCTGTACGCGCTCAGATTTCTGGCTGCGGTGGGAAGTGAAGCAGACCTTGAGGAGGCAAAGGAAATAATGGGCAGTGTGTTCAAAACCTTAGAAAATGCTCGAGAATTTTTAGAATTTGACACACATATCCGATTCAGGAGCACCATAATGTGGGAATACATCTACCGCACCACTCCTCCAGATATGCGGGTGCAGTTCCACAAAAAAATCAGTAAATACTACGAAAATAAGGATGTTTTTCGTGCAGCATATCACCACAGCCAAGCACGGGATAGGGAGGCTATTGAATGGCTAAAAAGGGCCGCAGATAAGGCCGCAGAGATATACGCAATGGAGAACGCCGTGGAACTGTACAGGAATGCCCTGGAAATATGTGAGAAATATCGTAAAAAAGATGGTGAGCTTCTGGAAAAACTTGCTGATATAGAAGAATTAACGGGCAGGTACCAGGACGCAATAGAGCACTACACACTGGCTTACAATTTAACGGAAAAAGGTGAGATTTTGCTGAAACTTGCCAGATGCCATATTGCAGTGGGTGATATGGAGCGGGCCAAAGAATACATTGCAAAAATAAATAACATCCCCGATGAGGACCTGAAAAACAGGGTTAAAAGCCATCTCGGGAAGATTATGATGAAAACTGGAGATATGGAAAAGGCAGAAAGATATTATCGGGAATTTCTTGAATATATCTCACAGAAAGGCACCCGGAGCGAGATTGCACAGGCATATCTTAACCTCGCAACTTTAAAATTCCATCAATCACAGTACAAAGAATCGCTGGAATATGCGAAAAATGCCATGGAACATGCAGAAAACGAGGGTGATTATCAGCAGCTCATCGCCGTGTACAACCTGCTGGGCGTGATATACGATGTAATTGGAAAGCCCCAAAAAGCTCTGGAAAAGTATCGTATGGTTCAGCAACTTGCGGAAAAGGCAGGGGACCTGAAAGGCATGGCTCTGGCGTATAACAACATGGGTATTCTCTATTACACACTTGGCAACCTGAAAATGGTGAAAAATCACCTTGAGAAGGCGCTGGAGCTTCATCGTAAAATGGGAGACAGAAGCAGTCTTGCCCTATCCTATTACAACCTGAGCGGAGTGTACGCTGATCTGGGCAACTTCAAAAAAGCAGAAGAATACGCACTCCGTGCACTGAAACTGTATGACGATATGGGGAACATGTACTATCGCGCATTCACAGAGGTTTGGCTCGGAGTGTACCAGATGCGTATGAAAAAATACGATGAAGCTATGGAACACATAAGGCATGCAATGGAAATCGGAAAGAAAGAGAAGTATCCAAAACTCAATTTTATGGCAAATGTGGCGCTGGCAAGAATATACACAAGGATGGGAAATTACGAAGCGGCATTAAAAACCCTAAAAATGGAACCTGAATTCATAGAGGAGATGAAAAAAGATGTGGACGCATACCCAGAATACCTGCTGGTAAAATACGAAGCTCTGGTGAGTGCAGAAAAACTTGATGCGGCAGAAAATGTGGCTGCAGAAATAGAAGAACTATTAAAATGGCATGAGGACCGGTATATGCTGGGAGCGTACAAAGTGCTCCGAGCAATACACAGGGTAAAAATAGGGGAAAATGGAGACGAGGATTTCAGGGTAGGCATAGCATACATCAAAAAGCAGGGATATATATCATCCTACGCAGAAATGCAATATCAATACGGAAAAGCACTTATTGAAAAGAATGACCCCCGGGGAAAAGAACATCTGAAACTTGCCGCGAGGCTGTTCAAAGATATGGAACTGACAATGATTGTTGAGGAGATAAAAAATCTCTGTGAAGAGTGTGGGAAAGATATTTAAGAGCGCTTCCATTACCCTCAACCATGATACCGCCAAAGAAAGTTCATGAAGTTTTAGGGAAAAGAATTCTGACCGACGGCCTTGATATGGTACTTGACATTGATAAGAGCCATGGAATGTGGTTGTATGATGCACGACACAGCAAATATTACCTTGATTTCTTCGGATTTTTCGCAACGAGCGCGCTGGGAATGAACCATCCGGGTATGTTCGAGCCGGAGTTCCTGAAAAAATTGCAGAGAACCGCAATAAACAAAATTACGAACAGCGATATATACACCTCCGAGTACGCGGAGTTTGTTGACACACTGTCTAAATATGCCACTCCTTCATATTTCCGCTATTTCTTCTTCGTGTCCGGCGGCGCACTGGCTGTGGAGAATGCTCTGAAAACAGCATTTGACTGGAAAGTACGCAAGAATCTGGCCGCTGGCAAGGGAGAGAAAGGGTACAAGGTTATTCATCTTCGAGAGGCGTTCCATGGCCGCAGCGGCTACACCATTGCCCTCACAAACACATTTGACCCGAACAAGACGAAGTATTTCCCCAAATTTGAGTGGCCCCGCGTCACCAATCCGAAGATAACCTTCCCGCTGGAAGGCGAGAATCTGGAAAAAGTGAAAGAGCTGGAAAAAAAGAGCCTGGAGGAAATACAGGAAGCAATTGATACCCACGGTGATGACATAGCCGCGTTCATAATGGAGCCCATTCAGGGCGAGGGCGGAGACAACCATTTCCGCAAGGAGTATTTCAAGGCAGTGGAAGAGCTCTTGCACAAGAACGATATAATGTTCATAGTGGACGAGGTGCAGACCGGCGTTGGTGCCACCGGTGCGTGGTGGGCACACGAGCATTTTGATGTGCAGCCGGATATAATGTCCTTCGGCAAGAAGATGAAAGTGTGCGGCATAATGGTGGGTCCCAAGGTTGATGAGGTAAAGGACAACGTGTTCCACGTGTCCAGCAGAATAAACTCCACGTGGGGCGGCAACATTGTGGATATGGTGAAGGCACAGAGAATCATCGAAATCATACACGAGGATAAATTAGTGGAGAACGCGAAGAACATGGGCAACGCAATGATGAAGATGCTGCACGAGCTCGAAGAGAAGTATCCGGAGAAGGTAAGCAACGTACGCGGACTTGGAATATTCGACGCGTTTGACCTCGCAACCACGGAGATGAGAGATAAGTTCTTTGCGGAGACGTACAAGAACGGCCTGCTCACCCTGAAGAGCGGTGCCCGCGGCATAAGATTCCGCCCGCCTCTGATAATCACAGA
>JAADDK010000021.1 GCA_013154005.1 Methanobacteriota archaeon | reverse complement strand
CCCAGCATGGTGCTATTCTAACTGCTCCTTCTGTGATTGGGTTTCCTTTCTCATCTTTATTTCAATCCCAGCATGGTGCTATTCTAACTGTAAATCTCACGGCTACGCTTATCTTCGATTCTATGCATTTCAATCCCAGCATGGTGCTATTCTAACCCACTTTTCTCTTTTCATCCATTACCACAATTTTATGATTTCAATCCCAGCATGGTGCTATTCTAACGGAGAGTTATGGCATAATCCTTTATGAAAGTGCAAAGAATTTCAATCCCAGCATGGTGCTATTCTAACCGCTGCAATGTTGTACCTTCCTGCATCTAACCAGCTCATTTCAATCCCAGCATGGTGCTATTCTAACAAAAAACTAATAGATGAGTTATATATATCAAAAGCTAATTTCAATCCCAGCATGGTGCTATTCTAACCGCTAAAAAATGAAAATATATTACCTGACAAAAATAATTTCAATCCCAGCATGGTGCTATTCTAACTTTGGGCTGAGGTGGTGTATTCTGAATTCTGGGGTGATAAATTTCAATCCCAGCATGGTGCTATTCTAACAAATCTCATTTTCACCACTCCTTATTTTTGCCGTGTGTTATTTCAATCCCAGCATGGTGCTATTCTAACTGCAATGCTCTCTTTTCACTTATTCCCCATTCAATCAAATTTCAATCCCAGCATGGTGCTATTCTAACTACTACTACTTTTGTGTTTTTCCCGGTGTCTTTTCTCATTTCAATCCCAGCATGGTGCTATTCTAACGCGACAGCAAGATGAATGTGTCGCGTAAGATTCCGATGCCGAATTTCAATCCCAGCATGGTGCTATTCTAACTACTAATTACGGTTGCAGAGAAAAATATTTATTGTTTTATTTCAATCCCAGCATGGTGCTATTCTAACCATATCTTCGAGCAATTGCGCCATGCTTATGCCGCGCTATTTCAATCCCAGCATGGTGCTATTCTAACCAACCGAATATAAGAAATTCATGTTAATAAATATTTCGTATTTTACTCGGTTTCCCGGACGTGTTTTTATTCCCCAACACCCTATTTTTTGACAGATCGCCGGTAAGGGTGCTCATTTATAAAGAAACGTCAAAAAATCGTGGCAAAAAAATAAATTATCTCCTCCACAAACCCGCAAATTTGCCGATTTCGAAAATAAACCCCATGCGCAGACAATCAAACCGGAAACAATTTATATATTTGAAACGCATATCGTATTAATGTCAACGATTTCCATATATCCAATGACGAGAATAGAAGCCGACGGGAAGATTGTTCTGTGGCTCGGCGAAGATGACATTATTGAAAAAGCGCATTTTTACCCGTTCATGCCCGTGCGCGGATTCGAGCGTATGCTTGTGGGCAAGAGCCTGCAATTTCTGCCCGTGGCCGCCATGCGAATCTGCGGCGTGTGTCACGTCACTCACGGCATTGCCGCCATAGAGGCTGCCGAGCATGCCCTACACCTCGAGCCACCCCGGGACGGAGCGCTATTGCGAGAAATCGCAGGTCTCGGCAACCGCCTGCAGAGCCACGCCATGCACATGCTGTTTCTGCTCAACGACTTTTTCGGCGAGAATCGCGAGATAATGAAGATGGTATTTAAGATGCTGGAACTGGGCAGCGAGATAGTCAAAATAAGCGGCCACACACCCATCCATCCGTCCAACGTCTGTGTCGGCGGCATGCTGAAAAACATCAGCGATAAAGGAAAAACGGAGATAGAAAAATGCGCAAAAGATTACATATCCATCATCACCGAATTCGAAAGCTTACTTAAAGAAAAACTTGAGTCGCTTTTAAACGAAAACCGGATTCCAGAATCGCTGGGCAACGTGGATTTACCTCTTCTCACCACCGGCCCGTACTACGGTGACCGTGAAAAAATCGAGCTTCTGGACTTAAACGTCGTACCTCCAGACAAATATTATGACTCTCCGGACATTGTGGAAGAGTGCGGCTCTGCAATAGCGTATTATCGGAACAGCATAACCGAAACCGGGCCCACCGCGAGAATGAAAACGTATTTTAATTTCCACAGCAAGCTTCCGCTTTCCGTAAACATTGCGTACATAGAAGACGCGATAAAGGGCTGTGAGAGAATTCTGGAAATATGCGAAGAACTGAACGTGCGGGGCAAAACGCGCAACTTTGCCCAGCCAGAAGCTGGAAAAGGCATAGGCGTGCACGAGGCGCCCCGTGGCACGAACATACATGTGCTGAGCCTGAGAAAAGACGGAATAATCACCGACTACAGAATAATCGTGCCCACCATGTTCAACATCCCTGTAATAGATACCGCCCTGATCGGCGCGCCAGCCTCATTTGCGGAGATAATCGTCAGAAGCTACGACCCGTGCCTGTCCTGTGCAACTCATTCGATAAAACTCGAAAAAAGGAGGTTATAATATGAGAGTGAGTTACATTAAACTTGCAGATTGCAGCGGATGCATGATTAACTTTCTGGACGTGCTCTCGCTGGACTATATCGAGCTGGTATACTGTCCGAATCTGATTGATAATCGCACTCTGCAACAGGCAGATATCGGGTTTGTTAGCGGTTCTGTGTGCATGGAATTTAAGGAGCATATCAGCATACTCAAAGAGCTCAGAGAAAAATGCAGGCACATAGTGACTGTGGGCTCGTGCGCATGTGTGGGAGGCATCACCCGATTTTGCCGAGGAGACCAGCTCCCGCAGACCGGGCACAAAACATTTTTGCCGGTGTCAGAAGTGATTGAGGTGGACTATGCAATACCCGGCTGTCCGGCATCCACCATGATTTTAAAAAAGTTCGTGGAAGCGTATCACAAAGGCAACGAAAAATACCTGCTCCCGTTCAAAAACCTGGTGAAGAAAAAACGAGCCAGCGGCCAGGATCTGCAGGATGAGATAGTATCCGCCGGGCTCTGCGTGGGGTGCGGCATGTGCGCGTTATCCTGTCCCGTGGAGGCGATAGAGATGATTAAAGGGCTTCCTGAAGTGCGGATGGATAAATGTATCAGATGCGGCACCTGCTATTTCAGATGCCCGCGAAACTTTTTAAAATTAAGAAAAGAAAATGCGGAGGTGATTTAGATGTATTCGGAGTATTTTGGAGAATATATAAAAATATTGAAAGTGCGTTCTCTTAAAAAAGGGCTGGGGGCAACCACCAGTTATCTGGCATACTGTCTCGATGCCGGGGTAATAGAGGGCGCAATAGTGGTTAAAGCAACCGAACACTGCAAACCAGAAGCGGTTGTAGCTCGAAACAGCGAAGAACTGAGAGCCACCATTGGCACAAAGTGGGTAACTATCCCGCTGATAGACGCAATTATAGATGCTCTGCGAATCGAGCGAATGGATAAAGTCGCAATCATAGGCACGCCTTGCCAGTGTCAGGCAATTCGCGATATAAAGGAATATCCGATGCAGCTCGGAGACATATTTGAAAGAATCACGATGATTGTGGGGCTGTTCTGCATGGGCTCGTTCACGCAGGACGGATTTAAAACCATGCTCGAACGCAAATTCGGGATTACGCTGCCGGAGATTGTAAAAGCAGATATAAAAGCGGATAAATTTGTGGTGTACCTGCGAAACGGAAAAATCAAAGAATTACCGATTGACGAGGTGAAGGGCGATATAAAATTTGCGTGCCTGTCATGCGACGATTTTACGGCAAAAAGTGCGGATATCTCGTTTGGAAATGCAGGCTCATCCAACGGCTGGCGCAGTGCAATAGTGCGTGATGAATCGGTGCTGAATCTGCTGAGCGCCGCCGCAGATGCAGGATATCTCGAATATCGACCACTGGAACAGGACGGAATAACGGAAATCGAGAAAATGGCCCGTGACAAAGCGGCTCGTGCAGCGCAGTTTAAGTGATTAGCATGCCTGAAAATGCAAAGGTTTTAATCCGGCAGTCACATTCTGTAACTATGAAAATCGCAGTACCGAGCACAGGACCGGAGGGATTGGACAGCGAGGTGAGCATGCATTTCGGGCGCACTCCGTATTACACATTCATAACCGTCGAAAACGGAGTGATAAAAAACGTGGAATCCGTGCCCACACCATTCGAAGAGCACGGCCCCGGCGATATTCCAAATTTCATAAAAGAAAACAACGGAGACATCGTAATCGCATACGGTATGGGCCAGCGTGCGGTGCAGTTTTTCAACCAGCTGGGAATCAAAGTTATCCTCGGCGCGTACGGGCGCGTGGGCGATGTGGTAAACGCGTTTTTAAAAGGCAACATAAAAACGGAAGAAAACTGGAAAGAAAAAGGAGATTTCGGACACCAACACTGACTTTATTTTTAAGCCTACATATTATGAACATCCCCGTGAATACCTGAATGTGCAAAGCCCTCAGAGTTGAATATTTTCTCTGTAAGTTTCTCCCATTCTTTCTCCATCACGATACAGCCAGGGTCCGGCGCCAGTATATCTCCGTAATACGCATACGCTCTCGCCCGACACCCTCCGCAAATATATCGAAACGGACAGGTATGCCCCGCATAATCCTCAGCGTCTCTATCCCTGAGCGCATTAAGAACTTCGCTGTTTTTCCACACATTTGCGAATCCGTCTTTAAGAACATTGCCCACCTTTATCGGAAGAAACACGCAGGGCTGTATATCGCCATTGTGTTCTATTGAGCAATATATACGTCCGGCACCGCAACCTCCTATAAACTCTGTCAGCGCCTTAGCCGCTCCGCCAAATTCAGCCGGCAGTTCCATCTCTGCAAAGTGTGTGGGTGAAACCTTATCTCCCACCCCTTTGTCCATAGCAATAAGCGATATTCTGGAGTAGGCAGGACAGGTGGAGAATATCTGCATATCTCCCTTTTCCCACTCTTTATAAAGGTATTTCATCAGTTTTTCCCGTTCTACAGGAGTCAGGTCCTCCCGAATTATACTTTTACCTCTGCCAGTGGGTATGAAATTAAAAACTATAAGCCTGTCGGCATTTAGTTCCCGTGCAAGCTTTACAATCTCAGGAATCTTTTCCAGATTCTCATGCGTTGCGGTGGTGGCGATGCCCACCTCCAGCCCGGCAGCCTTTGCATTCTTTATGCCTCTTATGGTGGCGTTGAACGCTCCTTTCATACCACGGAACTCGTCGTGAATTTCCGGAGTTGGACCGTCAAGGCTTATCTCCACATACCTTATACCCACCTCTCTGAGTTTCAGAGCTACCTTCTCGGAAATAAGAGTGCCATTGGTGGCCACACTGAGGTAAAATCCTTTCTCAGATGCGTATTTTGCCACTTTAAGAAAATCCTTATTTGTAAGTGGCTCGCCGCCTGAGAATGATATTGCCGCGACTCCTGCCTCGTCCAGCTGATCCACAACTTTGTATCTTTCCTCAAGACTCAGTTCGTCCGGCGCGGGGTACGGAGTGGCATTTGCGTAGCAGTGCTTGCACCTGAGATTGCACTGTTTGGTAAAATTCCAGACAACCATAAACGGTGCAATCAATCTTTGGGGCTTGGTTATGCCATATTCTGCGATACTACGAATTATTACTGCAAATCCCTTTCTCATGTAGGAATCTTTAAGAAAGGCCTTTATTGCCTCGGGATTTGCTCCAAACTTCTCAGCCCCCTTTTCGAGCGCAGCACCAACGATTTTCGCATGCATTCTCTCGCGCACACCCTTCGGTTTTTCAACCCCCGCATATACTGCAAACGCTTTTTCAAGTTTCTTCACCTCAGTCATCTCTTTCAATATAAACTGGGTGAACTTATGGTCCATCACCCTGTGCAAATAATCCACGATCTCTCCCTCATCAAACTCCCCACCATTCTCATTCTCCATATCAGCTCACCTCCTTATCGATTTTCCCAAGATATTCCACACTCTCTTTCAGATGTTCCAAAACCTCAATATACGCTTCAACCCCTTTTAAATCCTCCATAGCACGGGTTAAAAGCTCCCTAACATATTTTCTCTCATTCTTTATTATTTTTACAAAATCAAATACTGCCGAGTAGGAATAACATTTTCCTCTCTTTTCTCTTTCAACCATCCCATGTCTTTTCAACTGGTTCAGGGCGTTAACTATTGAACTGTAGGCATAATCAATCTCTTCAGAGAGCTCTCTGGCCGTCATGGATTCCCGTTTCAAAAGGAGATGTGAGTAAATCGTGGCCTCAATTTCACTGAATCCCCAGTGCACCATTACTTTTTTAAGCGCATCAAAGGCATCTTTTTTTATCTGTCCTCTGGTGTTTACCATAGTTCTGAGATAGTTCATAATGTTATTTAAAAGTTTCCAGAAAAGTTTTAATACCCATTTGCTTTCACTTCAAAATAAATTGAATTAGGTGACCCGAAATGTTCCGAAAAATACTGTTTCCAACAGATTTTAGCGAAGGTGCAATGCGTGCCATACAGAGATTTGAAAAAGAGAACACTGTGGAGGTGAAAGAGTGCATAATGCTGCACGTAATCGATGAAGGCATTGTGGAAGAGCTTGTAACAGGATATTCTCTTATGTACCAGAATGAGAAACTGGAAGTGGAGGATATTATTAAACGTCTCAAAGACACCGCACTCAAAAAACTCGAGGAAAGGAAAGAGAGATGCAGAGAAATGATGCATGCAAAGAGTGTTAAACTCCGTGTAACTGTGGGAATTCCGCACGAGGAAATCGTAAAAATAGCAGAGGAGGAGAATGTTTCTGTGATTCTCATGCCCTCCCATGGGAGACTGGGGTTCTCCCGGGAGTTGATGGGCTCAACCACAATACGAGTTCTGCGCAAAACAAGAAAACCCGTGCTCGTGATAAAAACGCACAAGGGGGAATAAATATGGACTATCTGCGTTTGAAAAATCATCTTGATAAATTTCTGCCGCTCTATGTAACGTTTGCAATGATTATTGGATTTGCAGCGGGTATGAGAATAAATGTAAAGGAATACCACAATTATCTACACTGGCTCAACATTGCCGTGGTCATAACCATGATTTATCCAATGATGATCAATCTCCGTCTTGAGGAACTGAAAAATTCAATGAAACAGGGAAAACAGCTCGCAATAGGCCTCACCATGGGTCTCATCGTTGCACCGCTCCTGATGTGGCTCCTGATTTACATTGTCTCGGTGTTTCATCCCCTCAATCCTCAGCTTGAGCTTGGACTCATGCTGGCGATGGTGGTGCCCTGCTCATCAATGAGCATTGCTTACACAGGCTTCACGGAGGGAAACATTGAACTCGCCACCATAATCGTAGCGTTCAGCTTCATTTTGGCAATAATCACAGTGCCTGGCTGGCTCTGGCTATATGCCTCATCCTCTCATGTTTCAGTGCCCACCATGCTGCTCATAATCACTATAATTGAGGTCGTGTTCGTGCCTATGTTTTTCGGCATACTCACCCGCAGTTATCTGCTGAAGAAAAAAGGAACAGATGGTTTTCTGCGCCTGAAACCTTTATTTCCCTCAATATCTCTGATTGGAATGTATCTCATAGTTTTTCTAATATTCATGGAAAAGGCAAAACTGATAGCGAAGAAGCCGGAGATGGTGCTCATTGCCCTCATACCCCTTACTCTGTACTATCTCATATCCCTCGGATTTTTAACTTACTTTAATCGTGCTCTTCATATTCGCTATGAGGACCACATGGCCATCACATTCCCATCGGTGGGCAAAAATGAGGGCACAGCAATGGCAATTGCCATGAGCGCCGGCATGGGTTTGATGGCCATTCCGCCAGCGATAACGCCACTCATTCAGATTCCATTTTTGATAGGATACGTGAAAATTTGGAGAAAAATAGCAGAGCTGTGGGGTGATAAAAATGTTTCGCAAGGTTCTGTCTCCAACTGATTTCTCGGAAGTGTCACAAAGAGCGCTGGAATACGTGAAAAAACTGAGAGAAGCGGGAACTGAGGAAGTGATAGTGCTGCACGTGAGTGATTCCCGGGACATGGAGGCTATGATAGAGGGTTGCCTTTTCAAACACGAGTCAGTGAAAGAATGTGAGGAGGAAACGGAGAAGAGAATGATTGCAAAAGCAAGGGAAAAAATGCAAGATGCTGTGAAGGAACTCCAGGATGCAGGGATAAGTGTCAGAGAGGAAGTGAAGCTCGAAAATCCCTCAAGGGAAATAGCCAGAATCGCAGAGGAGGAAAAGGTCTCTTTGATCATTATGGGCACGCACGGGCACAGCCCCCTGTGCGAGGCTTTTGTGGGAAATGTGGCGGAGAACGTAATTCATCACTCCACCGTGCCGGTTCTTCTGGTCAGGAGGTGATAATATGGCGCTGGAGAAGTTTATTCGTATTACCCGGTGGATGGTGAGCCACATTGCCATACCCGTGGGCATTGCGATGATTCTGGGTATAATTGCAGGATATTTCACTCCAAAATCAATTGCGGAGAAGCTTCATTTCACCGTGATAATAGGCCTATTCTGGATGCTGTATCCTATGATGATTGACCTGAAAATGAGCGAGATGAAGGAAATATTCAAAAGGCCCAAGAGAATGGGCACCTCTCTGTTCCTTAACTTTGTCGTTTCGCCTTTGATTATCGGTCCGCTGGTTCTTTATTTTCTTGCCTCGACCCCGAGAATCGGCGCAGGTCTCATGCTTGTGGGTATAAGCCCCTGCTCGGCGATGAACACCGCCGCAACCGCCTTTGTGGGCGGGAATATTGAACTCACTCTTGGAATAGTATCCGTAAGTTATCTGCTCACCATCATAGCGGTGCCCATCTGGGCCACACTGTTTATGGGCCGAACAGTGCCTGTACCCTTCGGGTTTATGGTGCGCCAGATTGCACTTGTCATTCTTGTGCCAATGTTCTTTGGCTGGCTCACCCGCATGGCACTAAAGAAAAAAATGGGCGAGGAAAGGTACCTGCAAATTGTGCCCTCTTTTGAGGGATTCTCGTTTCTGGGCGTGCTGTTTATGATATTTTTCCTGTTTGTCTTGAACGCTCACGGAATCATTGCATACTGGCATGTGATGGTCAATGTGGTTCTTCTCTCAATATTCTTTTTCTCGATTATGATGCTCATCGCAATTCTTGTACCACGTGCACTTAGATTTAGCTACCCGGATAGCGCGTCTATCACCGTAACCTCCGTGGCAAAGAACGAGTCGATAGCGATGGCACTGGCGTTTATGCTTTACGGCCCCACAGCCGCCATGAGTGTGGCAATAGGAGGTGTCCTTGTGCAGGTGCCGTTTATGGTCTCGTATATCCAGTTTATCTCAAAACGTCTGCGGAATTTCTATCCCTCGCCAGAATCACAGATAAAAAAGAGTTAATATTTATTTAATTTTTCCATTATTTTCTTCGCCTTTGCATCGTCCGGATTTTGCTCCAGATGCACTCTCAAAATCTCTGCCAGCTCGGCCTCCTTGCCCAGTTCGGGAGCGAGCCGTGCCATTATTTCGAGCGATAGCGTACCACCAATATGACTGTGAATCTTTTTGAGAATCTCGTATCTAACCTTCGGCTCCACATCGGCCATCATGGCTGGTATGAAAGCGCCGTGCTCTTCCTCGGCAAGCTCCATCTCCAAGTCTTTTTCGATATAATCCCACATTTTATTCATCGCTCCTTCTCTATATCGCACGTAAGCCATTGCGCCCAGAAATTCAGGGGTGTCCCGCGCTTCCCATTTTTCAAGGCATTCCTTCAATTTTGAATAATCCTCTTTGCTCATCGCCTCGTCAGAGTCGAAGTATCTGTTGATTATATCGTCCACGCACCGCTCCGGACTCCGCTTTTTGAACCAGTCAAACATAATGCGATAAATATTTTCAAAGTATTTATTCTTTTGCTCACAGCACGTATATCGTTTTCAGCGAAGGGTCCCGAGAGCTTATGTGGCCGCCCATTTCCTTGACCTTCAGCAGATACCGCACATTTTCCTCAGTTATGCGAAAACCCTCCAGAATCACGGGTATGCCCGGTGGATAAACTTCCACGTGCTCCGCTGCGATTTTGCCTATTGCCTCGTGCAATGTGGAGATGCGCCCTATCGTCTGCGCCACTCTCCTCGCAGTGTGCGGCTCAATCACGGGTTTTGTCTCCAGATGCTTGAAGGGATTTGGAATCAGCTCTTTTTTCTGAGCACGGTGCATATCTTTAGAGATGCTCACCAGTGCGCGCACGGTTTTATCCACATCTGAGAATGTGAGTGAATGCGTGGTCAGAAACAGCACAGTGTTCAGGCCGCTTTTCTCCACGATAATTTTGTGTTTGCGGGCCAGCGTTTCGCCCATATGAAAACCCGTTTCGGAAAACTTGGTGAGTGCAATGTTCGTCTTGGTGACATCGTATCCGGAGATATAGTCCTTCACAAGGTCAAACTGCAGAGAATCGTCCATTATCTTCATTGGCGGAATGAGTTTCTTGCCAAGCAGGTCTTTGAAATAATCCGCCTTCTTTATCAACTTTTCCACCACCTCATGGCCATGCGCTTCCATGTATGCGCGTATCGCGTCCAGCGAGGCGAGAAGATGATACGACGGGCTGGTGGTGGCATATTCTCTAAATGCTTCGTACATCAGCTCGGAATTAACGTACTTTTCCTTCCAGTGTATCATTCCCGTCTGCTGCAGAGAGCCGCCCTGCTTGTGCGTGCTCTGCACCGATATATCCGCGCCTGCCTGCATTGCGCTCTCCGGAAGCCGGTCTGAGAAGTGAAAATGCGAGCCCCACGCCTCGTCCACGATTACTTTAATCTCCTTATCGAAGTTTTTCACTACCTTCACTATATCGCTAACTCTCGCAGCCAGCCCGGCATATGTGGGCGATGAGAGAATTATCGCATTGCTTTCTGGATAACTGTTTAGTGTGTCTAAAACCTCCTCCGGCTTGGGCGGTATCAGGCTCTCAAATTGCGGGTCATAGGTGGATTTAATGAATCTGAATCGCACACCGAGCCATTCTGCAGCGTGGAGAATTGAATGATGAATATTACGGGTAACCAAAATCTGCGGTGCGTCGTGTTCAAGCGTGAGCATACGCATAATTATGAAATTGCTGCCCGTGGTGCCGTTTACGCTGAACAGAGTGCGGTCCGCACCGTACACCTTGGCCGCCTTTTTATGCGCCTCGCGGAATATACCGGTGTTATCCACATAACTGCCTAAAAAATGTGCAGATACCGAGATATCCGTGCGATACACATCACCAATTTTCACCTGCTCGTGCAGCACTGATGGAGTGCACCACTTTATATAACCCCTCACATCTTTTAGCGCATCAACTATGGGCGTGTCAACCATAAAGAGGGTTATCATTTCATTGCTTAAAATTTTTCACTGAAAAATTTCCAAAAAATTATGGCACGATGTAGGTACCCGTCTTACCTGCCAGCGCGTCCTGAAGCCGCTCCGGAGAGGTTATGAGCACCTCCTTACCGCCGTTTTCCAGATACAGCACAGATGCGAAAATCTTCGGATACATGCTGCCTTTCTTGAAATGGCCCTCTTCCATGTATTTCTTTGCCTCGTTCACGGTGAGCTTTGACAGTGCTTTCTGCTCCTCGGTTCCAAAGTTCAGGTACACCTGCTCGACGCTGGTGAGAATAATCAGCATATCCGCGTTTATCTCGCGCGCAAGTACTGAAGATGCAAGGTCCTTATCAATCACGCCTTCCACGCCCACCAGTTTTCCATCTTCCACAATCACCGGCACACCGCCGCCGCCCACACCTATGGCCACAAAACCAGCGTCTATGAGATTACGAATCGCGTCTTTTTCCACAATCTTTCTGGGCATGGGCGAAGGCACCACTCTGCGCCAGCCGCGTCCGGAATCCTCCACCACGGTCCAGCCCCGCTCCTGCGCAAGGCGCTTCGCCTCCTCTTCGGTGTAGAAAGGCCCGATGGGCTTGGTGGGATTCTCAAAAGCCGGGTCATCTTTATCCACAATAACGCGAGTCATCACGGGCACCACTTCTTTTGCGATGCCGTGCTTGGCAAACACCTCATGGAACCCCTGAGCGAGCATGTACCCGATTTCGCCCTGAGACATCGCCCCGCACACATCGAGCGGCATCGCGGGCACCACATCTTTAGAGTGCTCGTTTTGGAGTAAAATCGCCCCCACCTGCGGACCGTTACCGTGAGTAATCACCACCTTGTTCTCTTCAAATAGCGGATATATGCTCTCTGCCGTTTGCTTGGCACGAAGCATCTGCTCCTGCGCAGTGCCGTGGTCTCCGGGTCTCTGCAACGCATTGCCGCCTACCGCCAGAACTATCGTCCTCATAAAAGGGAGTAAGAAAGGCATTTATATTAAGTTTTCAGCGTGTTTGAAAGCTTTTTCTCGAAGTACTCTTCCGGGTGCATACGGTAGTAAAGCGTGCCATGAAACTCCGTTAATTCTTTGGTGTTTGAAAAGCCCGTTATTTTAACCTCCCACCCATTATCCGAAAGAGATATAAACGGCGATGAAAAATCATTTCCAGATAGGGTCTTTATTTTCAATCTTTCAAACGTTGTCTCATACGATTTACCTTTCCAGTATATTTTGAGTTTATCACCCGGAAGAAATTCAATGACGAGCAGTGAATCAAACATATATATCAGAAGCGCCCCCACCAAAATCGAGATGGCAACTAATTCTAAAATGAGCGTGCACGCGGTACCCTCATTGACGAATATCATAGTCAGGTACTCATACACCGCCAGCACAAGAAACATAATCAAAAATCCCGCACTCTTTTTCTGAAAATTCAGCGTGGTTATGTGAGGCGGCAGGGCCCCGTGCGGCGTAAAGTACAAACCCCGTATTTTTTTGAATATAACTGCCGCGACAATCAGCATCGCCCAAAACACCAGCAGCGAGTAAAACAGGCCTCTGCTCATATCTGTGCACCATAAAGTTCCAGACACAACAAGTGCCACCGTGAGTAATGAGATATAAATTGCCCCTATATGCGACAGCCCTTTAATGTGCATAATCCGACATAGGAGAAAAAGTATTAATATTTATCTGGAAAAAATCGATTTTTTAGTTTCCACTCCCAGCTCTTTCGCATATTCTTTAAGCAGAGCTTTCGCCTTCTTGCTCAGTTTCTTGGGCACGTCTATCTCCACGTGCAAGATTAAATCTCCGCGCCTGCCCCCGCCGAATCTGGGCACGCCCTTGCCCCGAAGCGTTATCTGTGAGCCGCTTTCCGTGCCCGGCGAGATCTTTATCCGCTCGGTGCCATCAAGCGTGTCAACTTCCACCTCACCGCCGAGCACCGCCACCGGATACGGTATTTTCAATCTTTTGTGCAGAGTCGTGCCCTCTCGCACGTAGCCCTCAGGCATGTCAATATTAACGTACACGTACAGGTCGCCCGGCACGCCTCCGCCTTCGGGCACCTCGCCCTTGCCGCGAATGCGCAGAGCATCACCGTCCTCAATGCCCGGCGGGATATGCACCACTATGGTTTTTTCACCCAATATGCGCCCGGTACCGCCGCAGGTATGACACTTTTTCTCAATGTATTTACCCGTGCCCCTGCACACGTCGCAGGTGGTTACAGATACAAACTGAAACGGTCCACGCTGCTTAACTACCTTGCGCTGTCCCGTGCCGCCGCACGCCGGGCACACTTTCACCTCGCTACCCGGCTCTGCACCCGTGCCGTTGCAGGTGGGACAGCTCACGTGCGTTTTAATTTTAACCTCTTTATCCACGCCGGTGAGCACATCTTTCAGAGGGATATGCACGCGAATGGCCATGTCCCTGCCTCTGCGCTGTTGCTGCGGAGAAAACCCAAAAAAGTCGCGGAAGAAATCGCCCATGCCTCCAAATATGTCCCATACATCGGAAAAATGGGTGAAATCGTTCCACGTGAATCCTTCATCGCTGAACACTCTGCCTTTCAACCCTTCCTCGCCATAGCGGTCGTATATCTCGCGTTTCTTATCGTCCATGAGAACCTCGTACGCTTCGCTGATTTCCTTGAACTTCTCTTCCGCTTCCTCTTTGTTATCGGGATTCAGGTCAGGGTGATATTTCTTTGCAAGTTTACGATACGCTCTCTTTATCTCATCTTTGCTTGCGTCTCTGCTCACGCCCAGTATCTCATAGTAGTCTTTGCCCATGTGGGTCACTTCTCTTCATAGCTCGCATCGTGCACTCTGCCACCGGGGCCCGGGCCCGCATTATCCTCTGGCTGCTGTGCGGTCTGCCCGGCCTGCTGCTGGGCCGCCTGCTGATACATCGCCGTTCCTATCTTCTCCACTTTCTTGGATAGCACTTCCAGCTCGTTCTTTATCTTCTCTGCATCGCCTTCGCTCAATATCTGCTCTGCGTTCTTTATCTCATCTTCAACCTCTTTTTTCACGTCGCCGGGTATTTTATCGCCATACTCTTCCAGCGATTTCTTCGACGCGTATATGAGCTGCTCCAGCCGGTTGCGATTCTCTATCTCTTCTCTCCTTTTGCGGTCCTCTTCGGCGAATTTCTCAGCCTCTTTCTTCATTTTTTCTATCTCTTCTTTTGAGAGCTTCGTGGACGCGCTTATCGTTATGCCCGTTTCCTTGCCAGTGCCGAGGTCTTTGGCGCTCACGTGCAGAATGCCGTTTGCATCGATATCGAAGGTCACTTCAATCTGAGGCACGCCTCGCGGCGCGGGAGGTATGCCCGTGAGATTGAACATGCCCAGTGAGACATTATCCCTGGCGAACTGGCGCTCACCCTGCACCACATGAATGGTCACGGTGGTCTGATTATCCGCCGCGGTGGTGAACACCTTGGACTTGCGCACCGGAATGGTCGTGTTGGCGGGAATCAGCGGCTCCACAAGCCCGCCTAATACCTCAACTCCGAGAGTGAGGGGCGTAACGTCCAGAAGCACTATATCTTTAACCTCGCCCGCGAGCACGGCACCCTGAATCGCAGCTCCGGTGGCCACGCATTCCATGGGGTCTATGCCTCTCTCAATCTTTTTGCCCATGTACTCTTCCACAAATTTCTGCACAATGGGCATGCGCGTGGGCCCGCCCACAAGAATTATCTTATCAATATCGCTCCTGCTCAGCCCCGCGTTCTTGAGCGCTGCATCGATGCTCTTCGCACTCTTCTCCACGATGGGGCGCACGAGCTCTTCCAGCTTTGCACGGGTGAGTGTGATGTTGAGATGCTTTGGCTCGTTGTTTATCATGGTAATGTACGGCAGATTTATGTCCGTCTGCAGAACCGTGGAAAGCTCAATTTTCGCCTTCTCCGCCGCTTCTTTGAGGCGAATGTACGCGTTCTTATCGTTTCTCAAATCCACACCATGCTGTTTCTTGAACTCTTCGGCAAGATAATCGATTATCGCGTTGTCCATATCCGTGCCGCCCAGCTGCGTATCACCCGCAGTGGCAACCACTTCAAACACTCCTCCGCCATACTCCATAATCGTGACATCGAGCGTGCCGCCACCAAAGTCATAAACCATGATTTTCAGCTCTTCATCTTCTTTGTCAATTCCGTACGCCAGCGCAGCCGCAGTGGGCTCGTTGATTATGCGCACAACTTCCAGTCCGGCAATCTCCCCCGCATCCTTGGTTGCCTGTCTCTGATTATCGTTAAAGTACGCAGGTACGGTGATAACCGCTTTCTTTATCTCCTCCCCTAAAAACGCCTCTGCATCTCTTTTTATCTTTTGAAGAAGAAACGCGCTCAACTGCTGGGGCGTGTACTCTTTGCCGTAGATTTTGTATTTGTAATCAGTGCCCATCTTGCGCTTGAACGCATAAACCGTGCCTTCGGGATTCGTGAGCGCCTGCCTGCGCGCCGGCTCGCCCACCAGAAGCTGGCCATCCTTAGTGAATGCCACATACGAGGGAAACGCCTTACCGTACAGCGTATTACCCTCCGCACTCGGGATAATCTTCACATTCCCGTTTATGTACACCGCCGCAGCGGAGTTGCTCGTTCCCAAATCTATTCCGATTATTTTCTCACTCATTTTCTTTCACCTCCTTTTTCTTGGATACCAGAACCTTCGCATGGCGCAGCACCATGCCGTTCAGCGTGTAGCCCTTCTGGTACACTTCCACCACCACGTCGTCCTCCTCCCCGTCCACTATGCTTATTGCCTCGTGGAGCATGGGGTCAAACTTCATGCCGATGGCTTCTATCTCCTTCACACCCAGCTCGTCCATCGCCTTTTTCATCTGCTTGAGAACAAGCTCAATGCCCTCATCTTTGAGTTTCTGCGCTGCCCTCTGCAGATTCTCGTACGGCTCAATGAACAGCTTTATTATCTCAGCCCTGCATCTCTCAAGTTCCATGTTTTTCTCCTTTTCAAGCATCTTGCGATAGTTGTCCATCTCTGCGAGCTTGCGCAGATACTTGTCGCGATACTCATCTCTCTCTCTTAGCAATGATTCCACGTCCAAATCCTCATTTTCATCTTTCTCTGTCACGGAGGTTGTAAATTAGTTCTTCTATATAAAACTTGCTGTGGGCACTTATGGTGGTGATAATATTCGGTGCGAAAAGATTATATCTCGCCATTATCTTCGCCTCTCAATGGAAACAGTTAAAGACCTGCTCGTGGAAATCAAAGAAAAATCCGAGCTCATTGTGGATTTAGCGTACTCTGCAATAATCTTTGACAGTGAGGATATGGCCAACGAAGTGGAAAAAATTGAGCAAGAGATGGACGAGCTTGTTTACAAGATTAGAATAAGAACCATGCTGGCAGCCAACGATTTTGAGGAGGCGGAGCAGCTATCTGGCATATTGCAGGTGGCAGACGCGGCGAAGAATCTGGCTAATGCGGCCGCAGATATCGTCTCGCTTTTGGATATGGACATAACCACCCGTCCGTTCCTGCCGAGCCTGTTTATGAAGGCGGACGAGAAGATACATGTTGTGGTGATAAGCGAAAAGTCGCAGATTGTAAATCGCACAATTGGCGAATTAAATATTGAGGCGGAGACGGGGGTGCGGGTCATCGCAATAAAACGGGGCAAAAGCTGGATATACGATCCTGATGAGAATGTGAGAATAAAGGCCGGAGATGCACTCATAGTCAGGGGCACGGAGGACGGCTACGAGTTCCTCGAGAAAGTTGCAAGGGGTGAAGAAAGTTGGGATTAGGCGAAATGCTCATCGAGATGAAAAACATATCAGAGCTGATGATTGACCTCGCGTATTCGGCGCTCATCTACGATAATAAGGAAATCGCGGAGGAAGTGAAATATTTGGAGGAGAAAATTGACGAGACCTACGAGAGAATTCAGGAGCTGGCGATTCAGACCGCTATCGAGACGAAAAACTCCGCCATAGCACTGGTGATAATACGCCTTGCCACAAGCATCGAGGCCATATCCGACTCTGCGGTGCAGATTGCCGAGGTGGTGCTTCGAGACATTCCACCGCATCCTATTCTGAGGGAGAGCATTCGAGAAGGCGACATAACAATCGTGCTTGGCAGGGTGTCCAAAAAGAGCGTGCTGGCCAACAAGACGCTGGGCGAGCTGAATCTGGCCAGTGAAACGGGCATGTGGGTGATTGCAATCAAGCGTGACAAAAAATGGATATTTGGACCCACGGAGAACACGAAACTTCTGCCCGGAGACCGGCTCATCGCAAAAGGCCCGGTGGGGGGAGTCAAGCATTTCCTGAATCTGTGCTCGGGAGCAACGCACAAAATCTGAGGGCAATTTTTTATATAGTTTTTCCATATACCGATGATGCTAAAAGGCAAAGATATTGTGAGCATATCCGATTTGTCGGAGAGGGAAATGCAGAGAATTTTTTCAGTTGCCCGGGACATGATTCCCATCGCCGAAGGCAAAGAAAAAAGTGAGCTTTTGCGCGGTTCGATTCTCGCCACCTTATTCTTCGAGCCATCTACACGGACGCGATTATCATTCGAGTCGGCCATGCACCGGCTTGGCGGCTCGGTGATCGGGTTCAGTAACCCCGCGTCCACATCGCTCAGCAAGGGTGAAACTCTTGCGGATACAATTCGCACCGTGAACTCGTACAGCGACGTTATCGTGGTGCGCCACCCGCTCGAAGGTGCAGCACGCCTTGCGGCGGAGTTTGCAGAGAACCCCGTGATAAATGCGGGCGATGGTGCGGGACAGCATCCCACCCAGACACTTTTGGACATATTCACCATGCTCCAGGAATTCGGGCACGTGGACGGGCTGAAAATCTCGCTTATCGGTGATTTGAGATACGGGCGCACTGTGCACTCACTTGCAGTGGCACTGAGCTATCTGGGTGCAGACGTGCATCTCATATCTCCGCGCACGCTGAAGATGCCCAAACACGTGATCAGAGAGATGCATCACGAGCCGGAAATACACGAGCGCATTGACGATGTGCTGCGCGATTCCGACGTATTCTATGTGACGAGGATACAGAAAGAGCGTTTTCCGGACCCCGCAGAGTACGCAAAGGTGGCAAACTCATACACCATCACCAGGAAAATGACAGAAGAGATGAAAAAAGAGGCGATAATAATGCACCCCTTACCCAGAGTTACCGAAATCGAGCCCGAGGTGGATTACACCCCGCGTGCGAGGTATTTCAAGCAGGCGTTTTACGGTGTGCCGGTCAGAATGGCCATACTCGCGCTTGTGCTGGGGGCGATAGAATGAATGAGCAGACCCTGAAAGTTCAGAAAATCAAGAACGGTATAGTGATAGACCACATACCGTGTGGAATGGCTCTGAAAGTGCTGAAAATACTCGGCATTGAGGGAGATAGAGGCTCCACCGTCACCATGGCCATGCACGTGAACGGAAAAAACGGGCCCAAGGACATTGTGAAAATCGAGGACCGAAACTTAGATGAGCGGGAAATTGACAAGATTGCCCTGATTGCGCCCAGCGCCACGGTCAACATAGTGGAAAACTACGAGGTGGTGAAAAAGCACAGAGTGCACGTGCCTATGCAAATAAAAGGCATCGTGAAATGCATGAACCCAAAATGCATAACAAACCAGCGGGAGCCGGTGGAATCGGAATTCACGGTGCTGTCGGAAGAGCCGTTGATTCTCAAATGCAGGTACTGCGGCAGGGAAATGAAACAGAAAGACGTGATAGAAAGCATAATTTAGAGAAGCACCTCGATTTTAACCTCTGAGCCATCTTCCAATTTTATTTTTTCCCGGAGGTTCACATCCGCTATAATTTCCACCACGTCGGTGTAATGGCTCATCTCCGGTATAATCACTGCCGCCGGATAATCGTTTATGGTACAGAAATACGCGATGACGTTGCCGTACCTGCGCCCGTTTTCCACAAAGCCCTCTATTTTTATGCCGTCTCTCCGGCGCATCTCCAAAATGTTTTCCTTATACGCGGGGTGCACCTTCACGTTCAGCGTGCCTGGAAACGGGGTGAACATGAGCTTGTTTTCAATCTGCGTTCTGTATCCATGCTTCATTATGTAGTATTTACCCTCACCCAGCCCGGTTATGACCTCACCCACAAGAGTAATGGTTTCAGGTGGGCCAAAGATATGATAATACACGAACAGCTCACGCTTTAAAATCTCCATACCGCTGCGGTTCAACTTGAGATACATCTCTCTTCCAGATTTTCTGCGCTCGATTAACCGATGCTCACAGAGCTCTTTGACCCAGCGGGAGGCGCTCTGCTGGCTTATACCCATTCTTCTACCAAGCTCCGCAGTGGATATCTTTACGAATCGTTCTGCACCGCCTAACATCGCTATCTCTTTAAGTATTAAAATGTGACGTGGCTCAATCATTTTCTATCACCAGATGGTTGTTTTTTAGAGTTATAACTTTGATTCCCTCCGCCATAAGCGATTCGGCAAATTTTCGGTCGTTGGTAACAACATAACCGCCGGTGCGCTTTGCGGCCTCTTTCACACCCCGATCACCGGGAAGCACGACTTCAATAACATCGTATTTTTTAGACAGTGCAAGCGCCGCTTTAGCATAACGGTTATTCCGGGCAAGCTTGCGGAGCTCACCCACAACGCAGCTAGGCACCACGCATCTTGGCGCACCAACTAACCTTTCAAGCTCCATATCGAGATTAATACCGAACTCAAAGGGCATCATCAGCGCATTTGTGTCCAGCACCACAATCATTTAGCTCACTATCTGCCCAAAGGCCACATTCTTCTTAATTTTAGTTATCTTTATCTTCACACGCTGACCCTTTCGAGCACCATGAATATAGATGGTATACGGGCCGTACCTTGCTATACCATCACCATCTCTGCTTAAATCTGTGACTTCTACCTCGTAAATCTTGCCTTCTCGAAGATTCTCTGAGCTCACACGAACGTCGATCTTTGCCTGCACCGGGCGCATCGCACCGCACGCTTTGCACACCAGTATCTCCACCCTGTCTTCTTTACGAAGCTCGGTGTCCGGTGAGCCGCATTCGTAGCACAGCACGTAAGTCCGCACGTAGCTATCCACCCTGCGCTGAACCATGGCCGGAGAGATATGGCCTTTAAGCACCAGCCGGTCTTTCTGAATTGTTCCTGCAGTACCCAGCTCTCGCATCAGGTACTTGTAAATGTGCATCGGGTCCCTGTTTATTATCTTGGCAATCGTGCCGAAGTTTCTGATTATCGTATTTTTTCCCTCGCGAATTACCTCTGCTTTAGGAATGTCAAATCTCTCATGGCTCTTTACATTTTCAGGAAGGGCATCTCGAACCCGCTTGAGAAGCATCTCGTAATCATACAGTTCAGTCATTTTTAAGCACCAAGCGATGATTGTGTGAAGGTTTAAAAAACTTTTTATCAGGTGGTAGCATTCTATAAATATGAAACTCTCCGATAACAGGGTCAAAACCATGCTCTGCGTGGCCATCGCGGGATTCATCTTCATACCCGCCGTGATATTTCAGATACCTATGCTCATCATAATCGGTGCGTTCTTTGACTGGCTTCCGCTTCCCACCGGCTGGATGAGGTTCGGAGGCAAGGTAAACCGCAGCATGCTTATAATACACATAGTTCTGACACTCACCGCCTACGGATTCGCGGTGCTGTTCTTCTTCAATCCCGCCTCACCGTTCAGATTTGCGTTTCTGGAAACATGGTGGGCCGCGGTCATGGCCGGAGTGTTCATGAGCTTCTAATCCCAGAACTGCCGGTTCTTCGCAAATTT
This sequence comes from Methanobacteriota archaeon, assembly GCA_013154005.1. Classification (GTDB taxonomy): domain Archaea; phylum Thermoplasmatota; class Thermoplasmata; order Thermoplasmatales; family Aciduliprofundaceae; genus JAADDK01. The sequence goes on along the minus strand of JAADDK010000021.1, from coordinate 7,918 downwards.
CAGCTCTTCATTCAGTATTCTTTTCACCACTTCCAGCTCGTCATTGTAGGGCAGATTCAAAATGCGTGCCGCAGTTTTCAGTCCAATCCCGCGCCCGGCCAGCGCCATGGCCGCCATTCTCCTGTGTCTTCTGAGAAGATGCGATATGCCCAGCAACCGCTCGTGCTCGTCTCTGCGTATCTCGCTTTCTTTGCCCTCCTTAATCTTCCGTACCAGCTCTTCTTCGTACGGCTTGAGCAGCACCACACGCACACTGCCGCAGAACGGGCATACTGCCCTGTCAAAATCCTCAACCCGCATATGTATGCTTTTTCGACAAGAAAGACACACAAACAGCATCTCTTCTTTGAGCAATCTGCGCTGCACCGCCTCCAGAACCGGGCGGGTGGCCAGTATCGGCGAGGCAGTATCACCCTTTGCCTGAAGCAGCGCCTCTGCCTCTCTGCTGAGCGGGCGCCGGAGAATATTTATCTCTCCATTTTTTATTTTTTCAAGAATTTGCTCTGCATGCTCGATATCCATATAATCGTGCACCAGCTTGGATACTGTCTCTTCGTAGAGCACGGTGTCCTTATAAACACTGATGAGTTTATCCATTCTTGCAGCAGTGACCGTGGCATCTTTTCGCACCACGCCCATCTTTTTGGCCACGTGCAGAAACGTGTACTTAAACGCTCGAGAATTTTTAGCAATGATTTTCAGTATGCCCCTCAGATTTTTAAGGTTCTTTAACAGAAGCTCCACATCACTCACACTGACATGCACATTGAAAAAAGCAATGCTGTACGGAGTAACACTGAACTCCACGCTCTCACCGACTTTCTGGGACAGAATGGACGATATAATCAGTGCAAGGGTGTAATTCACCTTCGTGCCGCCTCTCACACCAACAAACGCAAATCCCTTTCCACGCTCAAGGGTGAGCGTTTTGGTCTCCCACAGCGAGAAATTCTCCAGGAGTTTCCTCGCAGACCGGTCCATTGTGCTCATATCTGGCTGCTCCTGCGCAATCTCGTAGGGCACGGGAATCTCCTCTCCCAGCCAGGAGGGCGGCATGGAAATGTCGTTGATGTACTCCACCACAACCCGGTCATCGTCTATTCGAATAACACGCCATGTTTTTCCCGTCATCACGAAACTCTCACCGGGATTTAGCGAGGATACAAACCGCTCGTCCAGCACGCCCAGAAACCGGCCGGTCACGTCCACCACGCGATACGAGTGCTCATCAGGTATCATGGAAAGATTCGCATACAGGTACCGCATTCCGCTACGGGATTTGCCAAACTCCATACCGTCGTACCAGAGCTTTTTCACGTCTCTGGCAAACTCAAGAATCTCTTCAAACTCATCCCACGTGAGTTCACGAAACGCATAGGCTCGCTTTACCGTCTCGTAGGCCTCGCGCGCGTTTACTCTCGGCTGTGTGCTGGCCATTGCCACAATTTGATTGAAAAGCACAATTTTCGGATTTTTCCTGATTTTTATTCTTTCAACCCACCCTTTTTTAGCAAGTGCAGCTATCGCCCCGGATTCCCATATTTCCACAGGGCTGTCTGCATAAATGATGCCCTCCGGAACGCGGTCAATGCTGTGCCCGGAGCGCCCGACTCTCTGAATAAGCTTGGTAACCTGTCTCGGCGAGTTGTACTGCATAACCAGATCAACCACACCGACATCTATGCCGAGCTCAAGCGAGGATGTGCAAATCAGCATCTTTATCTTTCCACTTTTGAAATCGTCTTCCACCATAACCCGATGCTCTTTGCTCAGCGAGCCATGATGCACCGCTATGGAGGGGTTTTTAAGCCACAGGTTGTAGCGCATACCCATATCTTCCGCCGTGCACCGGGTATTCACGAAAACCAGTGTGGCACTGCGCTTTGATGCTTCGGTCCACATATCTCTGAGCGTTGCGGCGTACATGCCATCACAGCCCATCTTTGCGGCCACCTCATTATCCGGCGCCTCCGGAGCGTGAATCTTCAACCGCATGCTTCTCTGCCCTGAAATTTCGATAATTCGTACCTCCTCATTCGGGCTTAGAAATCTGGCAATCTCCTCAGCGTTGCCCACCGTGGCAGACAGTCCTATTGCCTGAAATTTTGCCATGTTTCTCAAGCGCTCAATCGCCACGGACATCTGCACGCCACGCTCATCACTGGCAAGCTCGTGCACCTCGTCAATCACTAAAAAGCGAACATTTTTCAAACTTTCACGCAGCCGCTTTCCCAAAAACATTATCTGAAACGTTTCGGGAGTGGTGATTAAGACGTCCGGCGGATTCAGCGCCATCTTTCGACGCTGTGATTGTGGTGTGTCGCCGTGGCGCACTGCTATGTTCAGGCCCAAGTTCCTGCCAAACTCTTCGAGACGTTTTAGCATATCACGATTCAGAGCCCGAAGTGGGGTTATGTAAATGCACGATATACCCGGACCCGGCTCGCTGAGAAGCATCTGAAACACTGGAAGCATGGCTGCTTCGGTCTTGCCGCTGCCGGTGGGCGAGATGATAAGCGTGTTTTTGCCTTTAAGAATCTCCGGCATGGCACGCTTTTGAATCTCGGTAAGCGAGAATATTTTTTTATCACGAAGCGCACGCTGAATTTTCGGGTCAAATTCCACATTTAGCCATGTGCCATAGTTTAAAAAAATTTTGCAGCCCTTTGGGTTTTTAGCAGTTATTTACTACCCTTTCGGGTTATTAGCTGGTTATGGGCCGGCTCTTCGGGTTTTCAGTGGCAGCTCCAAATGCGCGTCGGGCTGAGAGAGGGACGCACAGAGTGTTGCGAAAATCCCAAACATAGAGAATTGATTTACCAAGACCTGAAACGAACCTTGAAAAACACAATGACCCATTCTAAAACCCGAAGGGATGCGGGTGCCGGGATTCTACAACCACATTCGTGGTTGCGCTCACAGCAAGCTGCTCACTACTCCCACATTCGTGGTTGAGCTCGCAACCTTTCAGGTTGCTCGTGAACCCGGGGCATTGTGAAAATCCCAAACATAGAGAATTGATTTACCAAGACCTGAAACGAACCTTGAAAAACACAATGGCCCATTCTAAAACCCGAAGGGATGCGGGTGCCGGGATTTGAACCCGGGGCAAAGCCGTGGCAGGGCTTCGTGTTACCAAACTACACCACACCCGCGTGCGGAAGGGTAATAAATGTTCCGATATATAATTTTAGCGCCTCCCAATAGTCAACATCCCAAAAATAAGTGCAAAATTTATATATCAGGTGCCACATATCATGTAATATGAAACTTGCGATAGTGGCCATAGTCACAATACTTTTATTCTCCGCTGGGGCTGTTATGTTGGGGGTTCATGAGCCAGCCACCACTAACGCAACAAAATCCCCTCCTGTATGGGTGGGCACGATATCAGTTCACATAAAAAAATTCAAATGCGACCCCGGGCTTGATCCATGGCCAGACAAACCTGATCCGTACTTTGTAGTGTTCATAAACCAGCATGAGATTAAAAGTCAGGTATGGGATGGAGAAGATGATTTCGAACCAAATTGGACTGCAAGTCTGGAAATAAATACCCGGGACCCGGAAGTATGGATTGAAATATCTGCGTGGGATGACGATTCCGGCCTAACGGGAAGGGATGACCTGATTGACATTTCACCAGATGACAGTTTCAGTCTTGATTTACTTTACAATTTAAATACACACACATGGACTGGTGATGTGAGTGGAAACAATGCATCAGGAAACCGCCCATACGATTGGGGAGATATATGGTTCGAAATAATGAGTACTCCTGACCTTGCTACTCAGGATAAGAAAAGCGTAAACCTGCCATACTCCGGATATGGGAGACTTGATCCAGCATACTACAACAGTGCAGATTACTACGTTTTCAACGTAAGTTCTGGAGAGTCAATAAATGCTAAAGTTCTTCCATCTCCGTATGGCGATTTTTCAATCTCTTTATACGCACCAGATGGAACTTTATTGGAAACATCTAACAAAGCAGGGTACGGAGGCATAGAAACAATAAATTATACTGCTAAATCTTCAGGGGCATATGTTCTTAAAATCTCAACTGTAAGCGGTTACGGAGCATATTATGTCTCAATAAACACTGAATTCAAAAATGTTGTGCCAGGATATGACCTTAACATCACAACTAATCACGCATATGTATTGAGCACTGGCTGGACCGATGTGAACGTAAGGATGATGGGATACCACGTTGCACTTACAATAAACAATCCCACAACTAAATCAGGATATGTGAGAATCCATTTCTTCAATCTGGACCCGGATTATGTAATAACAAACTATGAAAATTATACTTATCGCGGCACTTACTCACTTACCGTAACGCTTCCTATTAATGCTACAGAGACAAAAACCATACTGGTGCATCCCTGGGCCGAGCCAAAAAATAATTTTTGGATATTTGCCATGGGTGATAATCGACCGGGTTGTGGTATTTATGACCATCCGTATATTCAGGGACCTCAGTACACTTTATTTACTCATTACTACACAAGCGTAATCCGAACACCCATAGGATGGGACGATGGAGATCTTGTATCTGGATTTGGTGGGGCACTCGTAACGGAGTACAAAGGTGAATCTTACGACGCTCTCGATTATGTGTACGATATGGAATATAATCGCTTCTATATGCTCACGGGTACAAGTGGCGACTTCTTCTTCACTACAGTGGGTAACCATGATGTGACACGACACCCAGACCAGCCCCGGCATGCGGGTGAGTATATATACGAAGAGTATCTGGGTAATCTGTACTATTCATTTAATTTCTCAAATACGCATTTTGTATTTCCTGACGATTATCAGGAGGGGTACTGGCACCATGGTAGCTGGACATATGGTACCAATGAAACTCCATGGTGGTATGCAACTGATCCTGGCAGCTCCAAGCCATACCCGCACTATGGTGGTTATATATATGGAAAGCAATTGCAGTGGCTCAAGGAAGATCTTGCTTCTTCACAGTCATATACCCACAGGATGGTGGTTATGCATATGCCTTTAATTACTCCTCCAGGAAGAGAGAAAGATGGAAATGACTCATTTATTAACAATACAAACCGTGTGGAAGTTATGCAAATTTTCAAAGAATACAATGTGGATTATCTCGTGGTAGCGCATATCCATAACTACACCTACTACTACACAAATCTGGAATACGACCAGAGCTCAGGAAACTGGGAGGTGACCGCCACGGACTCACCATCGGGGTCTTACAGCGTGTTCACACTTTTAACCGGAGGTGCGGGAGCACATAACAAATATGAGTGGATCGTTCCGGCAATTGAAGGCAGCTATCACTTCGTCCTCATCCACGTTAACGGAGATGAGATAACCTATCATGTATACAAATACGAGAATCTCACAGATAGCAACGGAAATCCACTTACAACGGTAACATATCAGGGAGCCAACAACGGTTCAGAATCAGAAGAATGGGGTGTGATAAAAAATAAAGCCATCTACAATTTTCCGTATATACGCATGAAGTTTTACATGAGTCCAAATATGGGACATGATGACTATCGAGCATATTCCAACGTTACAGGCACATATCTGCCTATGGAAGAGCACAAATTCAAATATTACACGGTAGTGTACGTTAACGCCTCGGTAGGCGCAAAAAGTACGAATTATGTGCACGTGTTTCTTGAAGGAGGCAACAACACACCTGAGTTCCAGCCGTTTTCTATGGCCATGCTGCTGTTTGTGGTACTCTTAATAGCCGTGGCACTGCGCAAAAAGCAGTAGCATTTAATACTTATTTTTTCATGTGCTTTTTATGAGACCATCATGGGACGAGTACTTTATGCGGCTTGCATACCTTGTAGCCACACGCTCCACATGCACACGCAGACATGTGGGTGCGGTCATAGTTAAAGATAAACGCGTTCTCGCCACGGGATACAACGGCCCGCCCAGAGGGCTCGCGCACTGCGACAAAACCGGCTGTATAAGAGAGGAACTGAACATACCCAGCGGAGAGAGACATGAGCTTTGCCGTGGGCTCCATGCTGAGCAAAATGCAATAATTCAGGCGGCCGTATATGGCGTGTCCATAAAAGATGCTGTTATATACGTCACCAACCACCCCTGCGTGGTGTGTGCAAAGATGCTAATCAACGCGCAAATAAAAGAGATAATCTACGCTGAGGGCTATCCGGACGACTTAGCAAAATTGATGCTTATGGAGAGCGGAATCAAGGTACGAAAATATTCACTCCCAGAGTCGCAGTCATCACAATAACTCCCGCCATTAAAACTCCCATAAATATTACCACAAACGCGCGCTTCACCTCAAACCCAAAGAGATATGCGATAAGGCTACCTGTCCACGCGCCTGTGCCCGGCAGTGGTATGCCCACAAATATGATCAGCGCAAGATACTCCCATTTTCTCACGGATTCCGAAGATTTTCTGCGCGTGCGCTCAAATAGCCAGTCCATTTTCTTTTCCGCCCACGGATATTTTCGCAAAAATCGTTCAATATCCTTCAGAAACAACAGAAAAATGGGAACCAGGACCATATTGCCGAGCACCGCAACGACAAACACCAGATACGGGTTCAAATGAAGAACAAGCACTCCCACAGGTATCGCACCCCGCAGCTCAATGAACGGAAGCATGGAGATTAAAAATACATAAAGATACGGGTTCATCGCTTCACCATACCCGGATAGAAATATTTCTTGCCACGTCTGGATTTCTCCTCGTCCCATTCGTGGAGAATGCACACGGCCTCGGAGGCAACTCTGGCCACCGGCTCCTGCGACACAACCTCAAATTCATCAGTGATGCGGTTTGCAAACACCACCGCTATGCTGCCCGCCCTGAGCCCATATACAGAAGCAACCGTGAACAGTGCCGCGGCTTCCATCTCAAAGTTCAGCACTTTGGCCCGTCTGAGGTCATGCAATATCTCCCGGGAAAAAGATTGTGTGTATCCTCGAAATCCGTGCCTGCCCTGTCCAAGATAAAAAGAATCCGTACTCGCAGTTATGCCCACATGATATTTATATCCCAAACTCTCCGCCGCCTCCACAAGTGCAAGCACCGTTTCATAATGAGCCACTGCCGGATACTCTGTGCGCACGTACTGCTTGCTTGTGCCTTCGAGGCGCACCGCACCCGAGGATATAACCAAATCTCCAATTCCTATATTTTCCTGTATGGCTCCGGTGGAGCCCACTCTGATAAAAGTATCCGCATCGATTCTCGCAAGCTCTTCCAGCGCAATTACCGCGGAGGGTGCCCCTATGCCCGTGGACGTGGTGGAGATTGGCACACCTTTGTATTTTCCCGTGTGTGTGCGATACTCACGATGATAAGCCACCTCCCGCGCTTCGTCCCACAGCGAGGATATCACAGGCACCCGGTCCGGGTCTCCGGGAAGCAGCACGTACCGGGCCACATCTCCACGCTTGCACTGGATATGATACTGCAATCCGCCCTCTGACTCAACGTAATCGGCAGAGTTAAATTTCATACTCAAAGAATGGTATATGATTACAAAATTTTTGCGGAAAACGGTGAGCTAAAAAATAAAATTATTTTTTGTTTCTTTTCATAATGTTCACGGACACGACTACTGCAATTACCACAACCGCCCCGGCAGCGGCATAGTACCACATATTATTTTGCTGCTCCTCACTGGTGGTGCCGTGCACGAGCACATAAAAACCCCCGTCGGCTATGAACACCTTTCCGTCACTCACGGCTATATCTGGAATATCCAGCGAATTTTCCCATCCGCCATTAGTTATTATCATCTGATAGACGATTTTGCCGGTGGTTAGATTGTAAACTCTCAGAAATCCACCTTCATCCTCGTAGGGATTGGTGGAATTTATTCCCTCACCATACACGTATATGTAATTCTTCGCAATCACCGGTG
>JAADDK010000056.1 GCA_013154005.1 Methanobacteriota archaeon | reverse complement strand
TTTTTCTCTGAACTCTGGCTACTCCTTATATTATTTTACTTATTTTTGAGTTATTGGGTAAAAGCCCAGGAGGTGAGATTTTACGGCAAGAAGGAAAACACATCATCATAAGAGGAGCAGAAGGAAGAAAAGGAGCACTCACAGGAGGGGAAGGCGATGAAGAAAGCACTGATGGCAGGTTTTCTTATAGCGATGTTTTTAGTGATAGCTGGAGTTTTTGCAGGGCTGGCGCATGGCCAGACATTCACGGGTGAGGCAAAGAAGATCTACGTGGATGTGTATGTGGTGGACGAGAATGGAAATGCAGTTCAGAACGCAACCGTGCAGATTCTGAACAATCTTTCCGCGGTGGTGAGCACCGGGCAGACTAACAGCGATGGCGAAGCGCTGTTTATTCTGACCACTAACCTGACGGGTGGAGAGATAAAGATTTCTGCGGACGGGTACGATACCCAAACCATTCAGAATGTGACGCTGAAATACAATTCCACCGCGGCAGTGTTTGCATCTTACTCAGTCACTCTGCATGGACATGGCTACGTAGAGAAGGCAAAGAGCCTTTACGATGCCCACAAGACCGCAATCATAGCCGGAGGCGTGGTTATCTTCTTCGTTCTGATTCTGCTGGTGATAGGAAAGGGCAAGCGTGTGAGGTGGTGATGCCGATGAAGCGCCTTCTTTCTTTTCTTTTTTTGGCAATTATGGTATCCACAGTTTTCGCATCTATGCCCGGACATGCGAGCTCCGAGCACTATATACTTCAGATTTACGATTCACAGGGCAGGTATTTAGACCCAAACAACCCTAACATCTACAACCACGCACAGGTAGTAATCCAGAAAGATGGCTACCTGTGGCGGAGTAATATAGGCACATACTCCGGGAAGGGACAGGTGAACAACATCAGCTTTTCAACTGATGCCTCCAGAATCCATGTGATTTTCTACTGGTACGGCAACCCTGTATATGATACAGATGTGCCGCTCACAAGCAGCGTGGTAAAGGTACAGATGAGCATCACTCCGGCGGTGCCTATCACCACATATCAGACTGAAGCGGTGGCGGTGAGCTCAGACATGCACGAAGTCAGCACAAAGTTTTACGATGTGATGTTTGGCACCGGCAATAACCAAGATCAGATTCAGGTAAAGATTGGCGGCCAGAACTACATCATGCCGGTATCTCTTGCACTGAACTATAACTCAAACAGCGATACAAAGCCATTCAGATTCCTGGCACAGAATCCCAGCCACCCGGTGGAAGGAGAGGACAAATTCCTGATCTGGACAACCGCGAAGTACTGGAGCAGCGTGAAGAGCGAGAAAGTCGGAGATAATATGATGCTTATGGTCTGGACATATGGCTACACAGATGTATCCGGAGCGTGGAGAGATAAGGTTATTGCTGCAATCATGGCCGGCGCTGTGCTGGGCACGCTGGCGGGAGGCCCGGAGGGTGCACTTGCCGGCGGCGCAATAGCGGGCATGGCCACGGCTATCGCCTGGGCGGTGGATCCAGAGCTGGTGGACTTGAGCGCACATACAGGCATCGGTGTGGTGGTCGGGCTGTTCACTCCGAGGTACTTCCAGCTCCAGGGCGTGGGTGGCTTTGGAGCGAATGGCACTAAGGGAACGGTGACGATTTCAAACATTCCGGCGAGTACGAGATTCACCACCGATGGCACGAGCTACGAAATTTACAGCGAATCAAACACGCTTCAGGTGGGAGTAACGAAGGACTGGGGAACATCTACAAGCGCATTCTATGATTTTGAAACCGGTGCGCAGGGTTGGAAAAATATTAGCACTACCCAGACAAATGTGCATGCTGGATTGTATGCCGGCACGATAACCAGCGGGAGTTATGCTATCTCTCCGGCGATGGGTGTACATAATGATAGCACTTACAAAATATCGTATGATTTTTGGGTGTATGTGGTTGATAGCAGTTATACTGAAGATGTGCCTATACAAGTAGTAGATAACACGGGGGCGGTGCTGTATTCTAAGACGCTATATCCAACGGGTGGAGCATATAAAGAAGAAACGGGAGAAATACAATTTACCATATCTGACGGTGCAACTGCAGTTTACTTTGAAATACGAGAAGCTAAAAGAGATGGCACTACTAACTATTATGCAACGAACATAGATAATGTAAAAATAAGTATTCAAAACACAGGGGCATATCGCTACATCTTTGACACTTCGCAGAGCGGCGGCAGTGGCGTAGTGCGCTACATGTTCGGCACCATTCCTGTAATTGCTCCCTCCTCGCAGGGAGGCACTCCGATCCAGAACCGCTACACGCTGATAGCGATAGACATGGCCCGCCAGGACGGAGCGCTGGCGGTGGACTGGGCAAGCCGATTGGTTACTCTCTCCCCGGCCAGAATTATGATAAAATCAGACACCTGGACAGAAACGGCATGGCTTCTTGGTACCGATGATAAGGACGGCTTCAAAGGTGTGAACTTCACCATCGTAAATCCTAAGTGGTTCGTGTACAAAGTTGATTTCTGGACATACTACATGTTCACCACACCGGACAACTGGACAGTGAGCGAGAACTGGAGCCCGCTGATGGCCAATAACACTACGGTGTATATTCCGAGCTGGTATCCGGGTGGCTGGGACGTTACAAAGTACAACCTACAGGCATGGTGGAACAATCTCCCGCTTGCGTGGAAAGCGTTTGTTATGGCGCTGCCTCTGCTGATTCTGTTCCTGATACTGCTCATCATAGCACCTTGGGTTATCGTAGCGCTGATAAAGGGCATAGCAATGGTAATCCGGGCACTTGGCAAGGGATTCGGAGCAGTAGGTAAAGCATTCGCTGGGAGAAAGCGGGGGAGGTGATCCCAAACTTTTCACTATTTTTTGGAGGTGTTCAAATGTGCGATTATCACGAGCTTATGAGAATTATAGAAGAGTGCGAGGACGAGATTGTAAAACTCTACACAGAGCACGATGAAGGTGATTAAGATGTTGGATAATCTCAAAGAGAGGTGGAAGAAGAGAGAGGAGCGTAGGAACATCACCAAGCGTATAATGTGGGGTGCGCTGGCCGGAATGATTGCATCGCTGATTATTCTGTTTTTGCTGAGGTGATAGTGTGATAAAATTGCATCTGAACGGAAAGGTGTATGAATGCTCATCAATCGCACAGGCGGTTAGTGTGATTTTGAGAGAAGGAAAGAAGGCGGGTGAGGAAGATGGTAAGTTATGAAGGAGATAATATCGGAAAAAAGATGAGTGAGTGGAAAGTAAAGGTGGCGCGGGCGTTCGGGTTCGGCTATCCGCACACGGTGATAGTGCTGCACCGTGGAGAAGATGAAAGATACATTGAGAACCCGGAGATAGTGGAAGAGAGAGAGCAGGCGTTCAGGCGTGAAGTTCTGGACGAGAAAGAAATCAAGGCACAGGGTACCGGAAAAATATCACGAGAGAAGGCGGAAAAATCCAAGAAGCATGTTATTCTGAAGAATTCGCTTCTGAAGGATCCGAAAACGAATGATATGTTTTATCTACGGGGAGAAGTGCGGAAGTACCTCAAGCCCGGGCGCATAGTGGACTATTACCCGGAGGCCGCGATGGCTCTTCTACTGCCAGCATTCATTATCTACACGCTTTTGTTGATGTGGATGTTTGGAGCAGTGCAGATGGGCACATTCTCCATAATGTTCATTACCTTCCTGCTGGCGATGCTGTTTTTCCAGGGACGCTATGTGTACACGGAGGGCAATATTCGAGGGATAGATGCAGCATACAAGGGCCAGATTTCCGCACTTGGCTTATATGTGCCCATGTCCGCTGATTTCCTTCATTTACTCCCGCAGGAAGATAAGGACCTGGAGAACGATGCAATACGAAAGCTACAGGCGGACATAAAGAAGTATGCGGCGGAGAATCAATTACTCACGGAGGAAGTGCAGAAGATGGCGGACGGGTACACCAAATCATTCCTTCTTGGATTAAGAATGCGGAAAGGATACCTGACGCTGGAAGAGAAATGGCCCGGCTGGGTATTTGCGGCCATCGGGCTAATCGCGGGCATTCTGATTGGGATAATGCTGAGCGGGGGCGTGGCACCAGGACCGGGGGCATCACCATGATTGAGGGTGTGCTTATCTTCGGAATACTGGCGGCAATTTTTGTTTTTCTCTATTTTAAGCAAGGATTCACGCAGGCACTGGTTGTTACCTCAGTGATTACAGGAATAGGCATTCTTTTGTTGCCCGATTATGTGATCACTTCTTTTTATCTTCGTATTGGCGGGCGCTGGCACCTTATCATCATAGATATGACGATGCTAAAGATTCTCCTTCTGGTCCTGCTGGCATTTGTGTATATCTTCCGGAAGGATTTAGAAAAGGCACTCAAAGGGGTGGTGAATAATGGCGCAAGATGAGATTATGGAGCGAATGCTGAACATCATAATGGAAGGTGTGGATGTTAAGGTTGATGAGCAGGCTAAGCGATTGAAAAGCTATGCAGAGAAACACCGTTATGTACCGCTTATGGGCTTTGATGTGATTCACAGCGACACGGTGAACATAAGGCAGGACGTGAAATGGGCGGCAATTATGGTATTTGATTCAATGCTTGACGAGGCCCTGGATAATGTGCTCAGGCACTGGGAGGATCCAGGAAAGAGGGCCATGTACCTTAAGGACCTCAGGGATGTATTTGTGGCACTTCCACTTATGCAGGGTATCCGCGGAGCGAGCTTAGTGGATAAGAAATTTAAGCGTGGCTCGGAGTTTGAGCTATGAAAATCTTAGATGTGCTTCTCAGGCATAACGGCGATGTGGGACTTTCAATAGTGTACCTGGTGGGAATGCCGGGCAGTGGAAAAACCACGCTGGTTAAAACGCTGATTGCGAAGATAGTTCAGGCAGTGGGCAGAGAGAGGATCCATTATGTGAGAACAAGGGACATCAAAGATGTTTTTGAGCACATAAACCCGGAGAAAGAGTTCCAGCTCTTCTTTGTGGACGATGCAATGATGAAGCAGAACGCCCGGAGAAGCATGAGCTCTGACAATATTGAGATTTATGAGCGGCTCCCGGACGTGCGCCATATTGCCGAAGAGCGCGGGCTCAAGGAGGGTAAGATTATAATCTTCATAGCTGCGCAGGTGCCTAAAGGCGTGGATCTTGTGATTCGGAATTTTGCGAAGTTTACGATTTTCAAGAGTATGAACCTCTACGAGGAAGAGCACCGGCGCATTTTGAAAGCGCTGGAAATCCCGTATTACGAGGTGGTGGACTGGATAGATGGTGTTCTTGCAGAGGATCCATGGGCCCTTTCCAGAGGTTTAATCATTACGCAGTCCGGGCGCTGGGGCTGGCTGAGATTCACACCAGAGGACGGCGTGGCTCCGGATGTGGATAACTATTTCATAACTCCTGGAGAGAAAGAGGAAAAAAGCGAAGAGAAAGAAGAGATACTAACGGAAGATGTAAACGAGCTAATCAGAGAAGAGCTCAAAAAAATGAAGAGGAGCAGGAAATGGAAGAAAAAGGCGGAACTCTTAGAGAGGTTGATGCAAGGAGATACGCGTCTCAGATTATCGCAAATATACAATATTCCAGAGAGCACGGTTGGATACTTTGCTAATCAGGCGATGGGTGAGCTCAGGCGACGCATTGGCTTGAAGTATGAGGAGGTAGTGGTTAAAAAACTGGAAAAGATGGGATTCCAGAACGTGCGGAGAATGGGAGGGCAGAGCGAGCCGGACATATTGGCAGAGAAGGACGGGGAGAAGTATGCGGTGAGTGTGAAGCTGTACAACTACGGAAGGGCCCGCCACTCCCTGCCGATTGATGAGTTTACTCCAGAGCTGAAATGGGCAGAGGAGAACGGCGGAAAGGCAATGTTATACTACACGAATCTGGCATGGTCTGAAACATACTTTTTTGAGATTCGAGATGATAAGGACATGGTAACCATAAAGCGAAGAAAAGGCCCAATTTAACGACTTCATGGAGACATGTTTTTTAGTCGCTGAGTGTAGGGGTGGGAGTGAAAAAATATCCTTCCGTAAGGTCGTATTTTTGCGGTTTTGCATTCAATTTTCGTGAAAAATGCGGGAAGTTAGAAGTATATAAACTTTTGGGCGAAGTATTGACATCTTTTTTGGCATAAATTACTCAAAAATAAGTTATTAAGAGGAACGAAGGAGAGATAAGAAGGAACTAACTGGCGGATTTGCTGCCGCTGTTGTGCTCCCCCTCCCTTCCCCCGGCGCGCTGCGCCTGGGCCTGCGGCGGCGGTTTTTGGCGATGTGTGCGGCGATGCGGTTCGGGATTGGTGCGGGACGGGTGCGGTGTGGGAGCGGAGAGGGCCGGAGCTGAGAGGAGAGGACGAGAGAGGGAGGGGGCAGGGGGGCGCACAGCGGGGGAATCGCCCTCACGGGTGGGCAAAAATGCGCCGTGAAGCGGGGCGTGGTGCGGGAAAAATGGGAATTTGTAGGGGGTGATTTTTAAGATTCTATATGCGCATGAGACTCTTGATATATATGGCATTTTTTGACTTTTTCTTTAAAATGCTTTTCTGGTCATAATATTCTTTTATCTCATCGGTTTTTAGGTATTTTTGTTCTATTCTGAATTCATCTGGGCTATCGTACGTTTCTAACATATATGCTAAACCATTAGCAGAAGAGAGATGCTTATTTGATAATGTCCATTCATTAGGATTATCTAATATCTCTTTAAGATGACCATATCTTTTGACCACATGGTGATTTTTAAGCATTTCAATTTCTTGTTCATTAATTATTGGATTTATGGTTAGTTCATTCCTATCAAAAAAGCTGGGGGGATTGAGAGGTGTATTTTGAGTGGGTGAAAATCCATGTATTCTATCTACATTATGTAAATCACCTCCAAATATATGAGTATAGTGTACACCAGATATCCCAAAGGTATTATCTGATTTCCTTTGAGTCGCTATCATAATTATTGGAGGAAAATCTTCATATTTTTCAGTAGAATATGTCTTTATCAGGAGATTCTCTATGAAATAATAATCATTAAGGTGTCTATCAGGACTTACCCATTTTATTAAAAATAAATCAAAATTGGAATATAAAGATTGATTATCTTCAATAATGTTCTTAAAAACAGAAAATGTTGCTGGATCTCTGGGGTCTATAAAGCCCGCAATCGGTTTGTCTAATTCCTTTTTTGTTGTAGTTCCAATATCAATTATCTTGTTCATAATTTCTTTGCTGTATCCGTAATAAAGAGGTATAGTTATAAACTCAAAATCTTGGTGAGCTGGATAATTAATATATCTATTTGTTGCTTTTATTATTGCCGAAGAAGACTGATTTGAAAGATAATCTGATCTAATGGTGGTAGAACCCATACCTAAGGCAAACACTCTAAGAGGTGTGTGCACAGTCTTTGTTAGAAATACACCAGCACCTTTATTTATCTTTTCGTAATTTTTGTTTGTAACATTATTAGTGTCTCCCACAATACCTTTAATAGAGTCATAATATACATAAATAGGGCTTACTGAGGGGAGAGGTACTTCCGTAGGCACCTTTTTTTTGGCTGAAAGTTCGAAATTTCCGTATGCTCTCATAGGAGTCTCACAAGACAAATTACGCCCATCTCTAGTGCCAGTAATTTCAAGATTCCTTATAACTGTTCTTCCTAAGGAAGTTTGATATTTTAGTTTCCATATGTATTTAGTCATTTAACCTCTCCCCTTTCCCCATTGGATGGGTTCATATTTTTTGTAGATCTTTGATTTATCAAGATATCCCTGATAGTGTTGATACACATATTTCAAAATGCCATCAGTTCCCAACTCATCCCAGCCAAATCTTTTTAGTTTCAATTCTTCGAGGAGTTCAGGATATTTATTTTTAAGTTTCATTTTTATTTCTTCGTATCTTTTTTTGCCCTTATCGGTAAGTAAAAACATTTCTTTTCTTGTTCCTCTTTTTCCTCTCCTTATAATATATCCCTGCATGGCCATAGTCTCGACCGTATCTATAAGATTAAAGCTGTAGGGACCGTATTTATATGGTACAAATAT
>JAADDK010000080.1 GCA_013154005.1 Methanobacteriota archaeon | reverse complement strand
AAAAGTGCGGAGAAGTATGCGGAAGACATAATCGGCAGATGCGAGAAAATCGGCGAATTCGGAGAGAAATTAATCAAAGATGGATACAAGATATTAACGCACTGCAACGCCGGCGCGCTGGCTGTGGGCGACTGGGGCACGGCGACAGCGCCAATTCGCAAAGCGCATCGCAACGGAAAGAAAATATTCGTGTGGGTTGACGAAACGCGCCCGAGATTGCAGGGTGCTCGCCTCACGGCGTGGGAGATGGTGCAGGAAGGCATTGAGCATGCGGTCATTGCGGACAACGCTGCCGGGTATTTCATGCGCAAGGGCGAGGTGGATATGGTCATAGTGGGTGCGGACAGAATCACAGCGAACGGCGATGTGGCGAATAAAATAGGCACGTACGAGAAAGCCGTTGTGGCAAAGGAGAACGGCATACCATTCTATGTGGCCGCGCCAATAAGCACGTTCGATTTCTCGCTGAAAAGCGGCGACGAAATCCCGATTGAAGAGCGTCGCGAGGAGGAGGTTTTGTTCTGTCGCGAGTGCCGCATTTCCCCGAAGGAAAGCAAGGCTCGCAATCCGGCTTTTGATGTCACGCCCGCAAAGTACATCACCGGCATAATCACCGAGAAGGGCATCTTCAAGCCGGAGGAGATTGGGAAACTGAAGCAATAATTTTTTCTT
This sequence comes from Methanobacteriota archaeon, assembly GCA_013154005.1. Classification (GTDB taxonomy): domain Archaea; phylum Thermoplasmatota; class Thermoplasmata; order Thermoplasmatales; family Aciduliprofundaceae; genus JAADDK01. The sequence continues at coordinate 7,408 of JAADDK010000080.1, read as the reverse complement.
TTTTGAAAACTTTTAATATTGCGTTCCAATGATGAAGCAATGAGGGAGATCACGCAGGCGGATTATCTGAGATTTCTAAGCGCCCACGACCACGTGACGATAGGCAATGCAAAAATAAAATTGCAGGGACACTGGAAAATTAAAGAGTACGGACCGCCGGAAGAGTATGAACCGGAGAGAACAACCGTGTGGAGCTTTCCAGATCGTGGCCGCTGGGCGACGCATCGCGGCAACTACCGTGGCAACTGGTCTCCGTATATTCCAAGAAACCTCATTTTAAAATTCACAGAAGAAGGAGATACGGTTCTGGACCAGATGATGGGCAGCGGCACCACCCTTGTGGAATCAAAGCTTCTAAATAGAAACGCGATAGGTGTGGATATCAATCCAGAGGCTGCGATGCTCACCCGGGACAGATTGAACTTTTCCGGCTTTGATAAGGCAGAGATAAAAACATTTGAAGGTGATGCAAGAACTCTTGATAAAATAGAAGAGGAAAGCATTGACTTAATTGCCACGCACCCGCCCTACGGGAATATAATCACATACACCAAAAGCAGAGAAATTAACGGCGATCTTTCAAGACTGCCCTTTAAAGAATACCTAATCGGAATGAAAAGGGTGGCCGAGGAATCGTTCCGGGTTCTTAAAAAAGGAAAACATTGCGCGATTTTAATGGGTGATGGCCGAAAATACAAACACTACGTACCCATAGCGTATCCGGTCATGAAAATATTTCTTGATGCGGGTTTTATTTTGAAAGAAGACATCATAAAGATTCAGTGGAACATGAAAACCACAAGGGAAAAATGGCAATCCAAGAACTACGATTTTTACCTTATCGGGCATGAGCATATTTTCATATTCAGGAAACCGGAAAGCGATAACGAATATAGAAAATACAAATTCAGCCGTCCGGAACTTTGGTTATAAATTAGTTATAACAGTTTAGAAAAACATTAAATATTTGGGTGCGATAACTGTTGATATGGAACAAAATACCAAATTTGAAAATGCCGAGGATACGGTAAAAGGTGCTGCGGATTACATAGAACTTATCTGGAAAGGCGACCGCTGGGAGGTATCCGTTTACGACGGAAACGATGCACTGGTGGAAAATGAAGAAATTTTTAATGCGTGTGTGCCTGAAAACGGGAAAATTAGCATTGTGGCCGATTCCACCAGTTTGTTTGTAAATTACGAGAGAATAACGCTCAGAGCACCGAAAAATGAAAAATTTCATGTGCTTATTTCCGGCGGTGAGATATGTATAAATATGATGCAGAAAATAATGCCATAATGAAGAGCTCAAAAAAACTGGCACATGCGATTGAAAAAGAGAAAAAGCGATTGCTCTCTGAATTTGAATCTGGAAAGCTCTCCGTTCATCAGCTCGCCGAAGGCATTCGTGATATTGAGTATGTTGAGGAATATCTCAGCAAAGAGCCGGCGGCTCAGGAGTTTATGGATATGCGCGAAATTCGAGAGCTTGCTGGAAAAACGCTGTATATATCTCTCCCTCCAAGAGTTAAGGCGTATGGGTGGGATAAAGGCATCGAAGTAAAGATGTATATCACGGAGAATGGAGAAAAAATCATACTGCAAAAAGTCAAAAAATAAAGTGAGCATTTTTCAGGAAAGATACCACAGCGGTCTGGCGCTCGCGTTGTATTTTTTGTGTTTTTTGTTATCCTGACTTGTGAAGCGCACCGGCGGCGGGTTGCGAGTGGCGCTCCACAGCAGACGGTCAATTTCCATGCTTCTCGTGAGCAGGCATCTTATCCAGCCCTGCAGATACAGATATTTTGGATCAAACTTGGTATTGAATGTGTACCCTATCTCCTGCTCCACAAAGAACAGTTGCGCAAGATATAGATCGTATCTCAAACTTCTGAGCTCTTTTGGAAATTTCAGATTGTGGAATTTTTCACACAGCGAGTCGGGATCGGCGCCATAGAACAATTCGTCAAACGCAAGTAAAAGTTTTTTCTGATATTGCGGTTTCATCAGCATTTTGAATTCAAGATCCAGAAGAATGCGGAGATGATTTGGCATGAACTCCTCATCATTTTCCCTTATCCAAATTTGAAGATTCCTCATCGGGTCATACTCTCTTTTTAGGTTCCTTCCGGGCTTCTCCGGCCTTTTGAATAGAAATTTGATCTCGCCGATCTCATAAACCACGATTTCCTCTCCAACACCCAAAGTTTTCCCAATTTCCATAACTTCCTGCAGTTTCACATAAAACACCCCTGAACTTTCGGCGAATAATATATTTCAAAATGATAAATGTGATTTACACTTAATTTATAAATCTATAAAGTAAAGCTAAAATAAATTGAAATTATCTCTCTGAATGTACCATTAAGATGAGTGCTGAAAAAAGCGGTGATGACTGGAATGCGGTTAGTTATGTCATATCCAGTGAGTTGAGATTAAAGATTTTGATTCATTTATCAAAAGATGCCTCCACGCCCTCGTCTCTCGCCCGCGCGCTGAATGAGCCGATCTCCAGAATAAGCACCGCGCTTAAAGAGCTCTCGGAGCTGGGCGCTGTGGTATGCTTAACTCCCGAAAGAAAAAAGGGCAGGCTTTACCGTGCCACAGATAAGGGTATTAAAATAATAGGCATTATACACAGCATGACGGACATTCATCGTAAATAAATCAGAACGAGAGGGTGAGCGTTTTCTGTCCGGGAAGGTAGTTGGATATGGCATACTCTTTCACAGGGCCTCTTTTTTTGCCGTTGCTGTTTATGTATCTGGGTGCGAGAATCTCAAAGAAATTTATGCCGGGAATATGCTCGTACAGTGCGCGAATATCCGGGTGATATGCGTTGCTCAGAAGCACATAGACACCCCGGCCAATCAAATTTTCAATAACTTTTGCCAGTCTTTTCTGCTCATCTATTGTGAAATCTTTTTGATGATAACTTGTGAAATTTGAAGTGGGCGAAATTGGCATGTATGGCGGATCAAAATACACGAAATCCCCGGCACGGGCATTTTTCACGGCATCTTCAAAATCGCAAACTCTCAGCTCTGCATTCTGAAGCGCCTTGCTCACAGCCCTTAAATTTTCTTCATCGTAGATTTTCGGGTTCTTGTATCTGCCGAACGGCACGTTAAATTCGCCTTTTTTGTTCTCTCTGTACAGGCCGTTGAAGCACGTTTTATTCAGATAAATGAAAAGTGCGGATTTTCTTATTATTTCTTCTTCGCTCAGTTCCGCACGGGTTTTTAGCTCGTTGAACTCTGCTCTGAATTTATAGAACTCTTCTTTGGAGTGCATATTTTGAAGAACTTTAAGAGCGTCCAAGAGCTCGTTCAGATGTTCTTTTATCGTGATATATGTATCAATTAAATCTTTGTTTATATCGGATAGATACGCCTTTCTTATCTTTTTTTTGTTCCACAGATGAAAAAACATTGCTCCGCCGCCCAGAAACGGCTCATAATAATCTTTAAACTCCAGTGATAGCAATCCCTTTTCCTCGTAAGGACCGATTATGTTGCCCTTTCCACCGGCCCACTTGATAAACGGCCGCGGGAGCTGGCCATTGCTTCTAAAACTTCTGGGCATCTTAGCTCAGATCAGAATGCTCTATATTTTACTTTTCCCCCGGCACAATGTTTAAGGTGCATAAGCGAATTTTGGGTCGATGACCGATGCGGACTTGTCCCGGATTGCAGCGCAGGTGCGCGCTCTCGCCCGCGGCTCCGGCGCCCCGGAAGAGAAATTGCAGAAGATATGCGAGCTTCTGCGCGATTCCGTTCCACACTATGATTGGGTTGGCTTTTATCTGGTACGCGGCTCCGAGGAGCTCGTACTTGGCCCGTTCGCAGGCGCGCCCACCGAGCATGTGAGGATAAAATTCGGGCAGGGCATCTGCGGCCAGGCAGCCGAAAGGTTGGAAGTGTTCGTGGTGCAGGACGTGAGCAAAGAAGACAATTATCTGTCTTGCAGTCCGGAAGTGCGGTCAGAGATAGTAATGCCGGTTTTCAGGGACGGCGTGCTGGTGGGTGAGCTTGATATTGATTCGCACAGCATTGCGCCATTCACTCAGGAAGACAGAGAATTTCTCGAAGAGGTGTGCAGAGAAATTGCGTTCTTGCTATGACATAGCAAAGCATATTATACTCAGGTTTGCATGTCTGCGCAGGTGAAAAAAATGAAATGGGTAACGAGAGAGTATGTGCATGTGGACCGCGTGGCGTGTCCGTGGCTGATAACTAGATTCATAGACCCGGAGGCAGAGTTCATCTTCGTGCCCCGCGACACTGACCCTGCAACGATAAAAGAAGGCATACCCTTCGATATGAAGGGTGTGGAGCTCGGGCACCATAACGGCAACTGCTCCTTTGACGCGTTTGTGGAAAAATATAAAATAGAGGATCCGGCGGTGAAGGAGATACAGAAAATCGTGCACGAGGCGGACACGCATGTGGAAAAACCATCGCCCATGGCGCAGGCCCTGAAGGTGCTGGCTGTCGGTTATCGACTTTCGGCTAAGGACGATTACGAGACGCTGGAAAAAGAGTTTCCAATGTACGACGCGCTGTACGCGTATTTCAAGCACAAATTGGAATCATAATTCACCGTTCCATTCTTTGAAGAATCTGTCCAGAAATTCGAGCATGTAGCGGTGCCTTTCCTCTGCTATTTTTTTCGCGGTGTCCGTGTGCATTCTGTCTTTCAGCAAAAGCAGTTTCTCGTAGAAATGGTTGATGCTGGTACCCTTTGCACCGCGGTATTCTTCATAATTGCCGTGCAGCACCGGCTCTTTACCCGGCTCGTGAAGCGGGTGCCCCATTCTCGCCCCGGTGGCAAAGCATCTCGCAATGCCGATTGCGCCCATTGCGTCAAGGCGATCAGCGTCGCGCACTATCTCACCCGCCTGTGAGAGCGGCACATCTTCCACACCCGCACCTTTGAATGATATGTGTGTGATGATGTTCATCACCTCTTCCGTGGTATTCGTGTCCGCGCCATTCTCAACGAGCCACCGGCGCAGCTCGCCGGGGCTGAGCGCGCCCACCTTATCGTCCACAAGGTCATGTAGAATCGCGGCCAGCTCCACTACGAGCATTTTCTCGCATCTTTCCACGGAACCTATCTTCTTCGCCAGATTCCACACCCTCCACGCGTGCCAGTAATCGTGGCCTGTGGACTCTTCACCCAATTTCTCACGAACCAGCGCAAGGGCGTTTTCTATCACGGATTCCATACTCGCGTATCCGCGCCATACATAAAAAGCTCACTCCACCTGCTTTCCACAGTATGGGCACACTTCACTATCCTGAGGTATGGCCCGGCCGCAGTGCGGGCACACGCGCAGACCCCGTTTGCTCATCTCCTCAACTATGCGTGCATATTTTTTGGACGCATATGCTTTTGCGACTCTTCTCGCACCCCAGGTTATTATCGCAGCGCCGAGAAATATGAGCAGGAAAAACATCAGAATCGGAAACCCGTGGCCCTGCAGTATGGAATAAAGGTTGTAGAACAGCGCAAATATGAGTATTGCAAACCCCGCCAGAAGAATGGCTATTGAACTGCCAATTTTGGGCGCTTTATCGGGTGGCAAGAGCCACGGCGAGTTTTGAGGATACGGTGTGTCAGGCATAGTATCACAAATAAGCATGCTCTTCATAACATTAAAATGTTTGGAAAAATTGTGCAGTTTTCAATCACCAACGCACCAGAACCTCTCGCGGAGAAGCTCGTATGTTTTTTTCCCGATGCCCGGCACTTTGAGCAGGTCTTCCATTGAATAATACGGCCTGTGCTCCATTATGCGCTCTGCCAGTGTTATACCGATACCCGGCACGGCGATTAGTGAATCAAAAGTGCAGATGTTAATTTCGCTCTTTAATCTTTTCCAGTTTTCATCATCGCCGAATCTTGCTTCTTCATCTCTCAGCGCAAGCTCGTGCGCCTCATCGCTCGTGTATCCCTCTGCACGGTACTTTATCTCCTGCAACTCGTGAAATAATATGTACTCGGCATATTTGCGAAACGGCTCAAAAATCCAGATCTCGCCATCGGGTATGTCCAGCCAGCTTGCAGCGCGAATATTCTTTCCTCTGTATATGACATTGTAGCACGCGATGCATAGGGCCACATCGTAATCTCTCTTGAACACAACCCGATATCCAAGTTTGCGGACTTCATCCCAGATGCTCATTCCAGCACCTCCTCGCACTCTTCTTTCCATGGCGGCGCCACGATGCACAGAAACTCCATGTCCTCGTTTGCATGAAGTGACTGCACCGCTCCGGGAGGTATGACCATAACGTCATTTTTATTCAATTCGTAGCGTTTTCTGTCCACACACATTATCCCGCTGCCCGCAAGAATCACGTAGGTTTCTTCACACTGCAAAACGTGCTTTTTTGAGCGCGCACCGGCGGCGAGTCGGGCCCGGGCAAGGCTGTACCATTTGGTTTTGTGCAATTCGCGCAGAAGCGTGCCATCGCCCGCAACGAACTCGTGCACATCGGCAGATTTTATCACTCGTGGCTCGCGCATATATGTGAATTAAAATCCCGTATTTAGAAATATAGGAACACCAGCACCGCCACGACCGTGAACGAAATGACAAAGTACGGAATGGAGTATTTGTGAAACTCCAGAATGGCTTTTCTCCCGCGCAGAAACCGCAGGGCTATGAGGTTCGCCAGCGAGGCGATTAGCGTGCCGTTGCCGCCCACGCTCACACCGTACAGAAGAAGCGGGTAATTGTTGGTGAACTGCGAGACCAGAATCGCAGCGGGCACGTTGCTCATAAACTGCGAGAATACGGCCGAATACACAAACACAGCCAGCGGGCCCATGGGCTGCGCGGACAGCGTGCCGTACACCACGGGCATCTTTGCAATGGCGGTAAAATCCACGAAAAAGAGAATGAAAATGAGAAGCAGAAGCCAGTCCACACGCCCGTATATTTTCAGACCGTAGAACGCGTAAATGATGAAAATCACCGGATAGAGATATAACTGAACATGCAGGTTCATTGCGAGCAGAAGAATGATTATGAGAGAAAGTGACAGATACGCAAGTCTGGAATCCACGGGTATTTTCTTTTTCTTGATGGAAATATCCATCTTTTTGTTCGGAAACACCAGAATTGCGAAGATAAGAAGCAAAGCAAGAAGAAAAAGCGTCAGCGGAAGCATCACGATAATAAATTGTAGCACTGACGCGCCCCACACGTGCCAGATATAGATGTTCTGGGGATTGCCGATGGGCGTGAGCGCAGAGCCCGCATTCACCGCCAGCGCTTCGAAGAACACCATCTTTCGCAGGTCTCCGCGAATGTGAGTCTCCATGCTCAGCGTGAGCGGCACCAGAATCAAGAGTGTGACGTCGTTGGTCAGAAACATGGAGAGAAAAAAAGCCATTG
>JAADDK010000088.1 GCA_013154005.1 Methanobacteriota archaeon | reverse complement strand
ATAGCGGATTATCAGTTTGGCAGGGGTGCGGGCGATGCGCTGTTCTCCGGAAAAATAAAGCTGGTAAAATCCAAAAATACGGGGAAAATACGCAATGTGCTGGTGGACGGCGAGCATGTGGCGTCGCTGCGCGCCGAGGACGGGTTCTTCTCACTGAAATTTGCCGGAGCGAAGAGATTGCACGCACATTTCAAGTATCCGCGGTTGCGGGTGATTGTTAACGAGGATTCAGCAGAGTTCAACAGGCAGGGGAAGAACGTGTTTGCAAAATTCGTGCTGGATGCTGATCAGAATATAAGGCCGGGAGACGAGGTTTTGATTGTGACCCGCGATGATGCCCTGGTTGCGGTGGGCAAGACGCTGATGAATCGCCGTGAAATGCTGCATTTCACGCAGGGCATGTGCGTGAAGGTTCGTGAGGGCGCAGAAAAAAATAAATAGTGTTTTTCCCTTCTTATTTTTCGGTGGGTATATGAACAAAAATATACTGTTTGTAGTGGCAATGATTATTGTACTTATTGTTGCCGCATTTGGAGGGATATGGACCTACGGAAGTATGCATCCTGAAGCGTCCGCGCCCCATAAGGCGAGACCGGTATTTACGTACCACATTGTGAATACGAGGGATGTTGACGAACTTAAGGAGAAAATAGGGGTGCGTGTGCCCGGAAAAAATTACAATGTGATTATCGACGGGCATGGGACGGGCCTTGCACCGCCAACAGAGCAGGAATACAAAAGCATGGTCGGGCATTTTATATACGTGGACTCAGTGAAGAATTTTCAGTCAAACGGCAGCGTTGATCTATCTCAGAGCCCGTATTTCCCGCCGGTGGGCAATCAGGGCCAGCAGGGCTCCTGCGCGTCATGGACCGCTGCGTATTACGATAACGGATATCATCAGGCTTACATACACAACTGGACAGACACGCATCTGGGCACTAATGAACATCATCTTATGAGTCCATCCTGGGTTTACAACAAGGTGAATAACGGCTCTGATGGTGGCTCGGACCTCGTGGGACCTTATAAATTGATGATGTCTCTTGGAGATGCATCTCTTGCAACCATGCCTTACAATGACAACGATTACACATCTTGGGGAGATGAAGCGGCATGGCGTGAAGCACCAATCGGCAGAATACAGAACTACGAGGTAACGAGCGTGAAGAATATAGATGTGATTAAATCCTGGCTCGATGAGGGAGACACCCTGATGTCCTTCGCCATTAACGCAAACTGCTACAACAGCGCGTTCAGCGACGGCAATTATATCATCTCGTGGCAGGAATACCAGAGCTATCAGGGCAGCCCCAATCACGGGCAGACCATAGTGGGCTATAACGATTCTATAACCGATGACGGTGATGTGGGCGCGTTCAAGGTGGTGAACTCCTGGGGCTCCAGCTGGGGCGACCACGGCTTTTACTGGATTACTTACAACGCATTTTCGCATCTCGCCTGGGACCAGGTTGTGAGGATAGTGGGAGACACACCCAACAACCCGCACCTTCTCGCAGTCTGGAACTTTACCAAGGCGGGTGCACGGGACGCATCTGTGACCATCGGCATAGGCACGCCGGACAGCCCGATAGCCACCCGGGACATGTACCACTACGGCGGCTCTTCCGCGTTTCCCACGTTCATGGCCATGGATATGAGCGATTTCCAGAGTGATTTTGATAACGGACACGATAACTTTTTCCTGTGCATCGGCGAGAAAAATGCAGGTAGCTCGTCAAGTACCATCGGCTCGTTCAAGATTGAGTATTACGCAGGGAATTATGACCCAACGGGCGTTTACACGCAAATTTCCAACGAATCGCCAGACGTGCCCAAGACCACGCCCGGATGCGTTACCAATGTATTGAGCGTCAATCCGCTTTCGATTTCGCTTACAGCACCCAGAGGTGGGGAGATTTACGCAGGAGGCTCAAAACTGAAAATTAACTGGCTCATCAACTCTGACGCGTACAATGCCAGTCAGGTAAACGTGAGCATGTACTACACAGACGGCACATCATGGAACTTCATAGCCACGGTAAAGGGCAATAACGTGCCGTATCTCTGGAGCCTGCCAAAGCTGAACACCAGCACGTTCAGAATAATGGTTAATGCCACCGACCCGGCCGGGCACTGGGCCGTGAGCAAGTCTGACAATTTCACAATTGATTCTGCGCCGCCGAAGCTGGTGAGCGTGTATCCAAAGAACGGGGCATCGCACGTGCCAAGAACTCAGGAGTTTCTGTATCTGAACTTCTCCGAGCAGGTGAATCTCACATCTTTGCGCGAGGCGCTGAACATCACCCCGGCGGTGAATTTCACGCTGCAGGAGAGTAACGGCCATGTGAAAATTATTCTGGGCGGCGAGCTGGGCAACTCTAACGAAGGCACCACGCCTGCGAGCACTTACGGCGATTACATAGACGCGCAGACATTCACCGTGAGCAACGATATAAACGTCACGTACGTGCAGATATACATGCTCAAAGAAGGCACCCCGCCGGCAAACTGCAAGCTGGAGATTCATCACATATACAACTCCACAGACCCCGACGGTGCGCTTATAGCCATGACCTCGGTCAGCCCAGACAGGGTGAGCACGTCGTTTTCGTGGGTGAAGTTCAGGTTTGCCAGTCCCGTGCATCTAAGTGCGGGCACGTACGCGCTGCTGCTCAACATGTCCGGTGTGGGCAACTCTACAAATCGCTATCGCTGGGGCGTGGGCTCTGACTCGTATTCCGGCGGAGCGTTCTATCAGCATTCAAGCAGTGGCTGGAGCGAGTTCAGCTCGTACGACGGCAGTTTCATACTGCATTACGGGCTTCTGAAAAATGACACAGTGTACAAGGTCACCGTGGGTCCGGGAGTGAAAGACCTTGCGGGCAACGAGATGGGCAGTGAGCAAATAACGAGTTTCTCCACAGGCGTTTACGTGCCTGAACTGTCTTCTTTGCTGCCGGTGCTCGCGGTGCTGCTGGGCGTGGTCGTGCTCAGGAAAAAACGCTATTTTTCTTAATTTTTTATTGGAAATAAAGTTTAAATACTATCTGGCAGTGATATTCGTATGGACCCGGCAGTGATTATTTTGGCCATGGCCTCGGTGCCCATTCTGGCACACAATATTTACTGGCTTTATCGCGAGGGAAAGGTGGATACTTACTATGGCGTGTTTTCGGGCATATACACTGCGGCGGGGGCGGTGGGCGTTGCGTACGGCTATCCCGGCAATCTCATAATGCCCGTTGCGTTCGGAATAATAGGTCTGGGCGGCATACATGCATTTTTAATCGAGAGAAAACGCGGAAAAATGGTCAAAGCCATACTGTTTCTGGCCCTGGGCGCCGGAATATACCTGATGGGGGTGTTTCTGTGAAAATTAACTGGGTTAAAGTGGGCACGGGCATAGCCGCGTATCTGCTCGTCATCGGAATCTATGTTGCATTTTTCGCGTATCCTGTGGTGCCCGCGTATGCAAATGCGCCAGATTACAGCGAAGTGGAGAACAAAACATACTCCACACTGCCGTATGTGGTTTATAAAGTTTACGTGCGCGGCTCTGTCACACCGGGCATACTTCTGGTTGCAACGGTGCGCACGCCGTTCGTGCCGGACAGCACGTACAGCAAGATTCTGCGCAGTATGGAGAGCATAATCGAAAACCAAACAAAAGAGCGGTACGATGCGGATATAGATTTGGTTCTTCAGGGCACGCGCAACGCCACAATCAACGGGCACAGTGTGGTGATGGACGATTACGACGTGCATCTCCGGTATCTGAATTCCGTGCCGTTCCCAGGCGTGAGGCCCGACACAATAAAGCTGTATTTCGGAGCGTTTTTCTGCAACGAGAAATACGAATCCATCATCGTGGCATACGTGTGTCCACCCGTGTTTGAGGACGATTTCTCATCGGTGATGGCGGGGGTGCAGTGTTGAACATCATCAACGCACGAATTCCGGACGAGATAAAAAACGACGAGCGCAGGTATTACGAAATGGTGAAGTACATCGGAATCAGTTGGCTCAACACGTACATGTACTGCCCGTACCAGCTGTATCTGTGGCGCGTTAAAAAAATAAAAGTGCCGAAAACCGCAGAGATGACCGCCGGCACCGAGCGCCACGAGATTTTGCAGCTCAATCATGAGGCAAGCGTGGAAGAGGAACTGAGCATAGAAGACGCGCTGATATCGTCAAAACTGGAAAGAAAAGCGTACAGGTTCAGAGAGGTGCATGTGCTGGCAAAACTGGGCAGATACCAGATTGCCGGGTACATTGACGAACTAATCATATACCCCGAGAGAGTGGATATAATCGACGACAAACCCGGAAAAAACGCATACATGGGCGAAAAAATGCAGGTTTACGGCTACGCGCTAGCGTTCAGAGAGATGCACGGCATCCACAGAAAAATCAGGGCGATTATACGAAACAGAGATTCGGGAGAGATTTTATTTACCGAATATTTTGGCGGTGAGAACGAAAAACTTCTTCAAAACACGCTTTACGATGTGTATCTGCTTCTCAAAGACTTGAAACATGATTTTCCCGCACCGAACCCGGCAAAATGCGCCCGGTGCAGGTACAGAGAAGTATGTGAACATTATCAAAAGTTTAACTCCAATAGAAAAATATATAATGCATAATGTGAATGTCAGCCTATAAGGTACAGGGGGTAAACTGATTGAAAACGCGTATCGAAATAATTGGGGTTTTTATAACAATATGTTTGGTATTTTCGTTATTTATTCCGCAGGTTAATGCACTTACTCCCAAATATTTCCCGACTCACAGAAAAATAAGGGATATTACGGATTTCATGTGGCCGGTGGAGCTTACATCTAATTCTGAGCTAAAAGTTAATGTTTCCACTACAGACGGATGGTTAGAAATAGGATTTATTATCCCTGCAGGTTTTACATCACAGATATATTTTAAAGATGCAGTAACGGGCAAGATATATTACAGCTATAACTATACTGGAGAAGGCGAGGAAGGCGGTGCTTTGCATGATTACATAAACACAACACACCCTTGTATAATAGGACTTGCTGGTGTGGGGACAGTGGATTTAATGTATTTTCCCAATTCCGGAGATGGAAACACCATAGGAAGTAATAAAAACATCACGTCTTTTGATGCAGAATACATAACAGCATCTTTCCATGTGCCCAATCCTGCTTATTTTAAATTCCATTTGCCCGGGGATATTTGCGTTTATTCCTTTTCATACAGTACCTTTTCAGGTCCTTTTAAATTAATTGATATGGACGAAAGTAATTCAACGACTAAGACCGTTGTTGTGGAGGAAGATAACGGAGACGTAAGCGGGATATCTTTTGCGTTTTTCGTTTTCTACAACCGCTCTGGGGGACCGGTGCATGATGTGAAACTCATTGATTACGGCGCATATTACGGGGGCAAAAGTCTGCCGGCGATATACGGTTTAATACCACTTTCGCTTGTACTTATAGCCGTGGGGGTGACATGGTATTGGATAAAAAAGAAGTGATACTAAAAGTAAAAAACCTTCGGAAAAAATATGGCGAGGAAGAAGTAGTTAAAGGAATTTCTTTCACCCTGCAAAAAGGCGAGATTTTCTCAATGGTGGGCCCCAACGGCGCCGGAAAAACAACGACCATAAAAGCAATTCTGGGGCTTACACATCGTTATGCAGGAGAAATAAAAATTACCGCCGGAAAGATAAACTACCTTGCAGAGAACGAGATACCGTATCCCGCAATGGATGTTTATGAATATATGCGATTTTACGCGGATATATTGAACGTTACGGACGAAAAAATAAAAGAGTTGCTTGATTTGGTGGAATTAACCTCACACATTTCAAAAAAATGTAAGAATTTATCAAAAGGTATGAAACAACGATTGCTAATAGCCAGAACTTTCCTGAATGAGCCGGAGTTGCTAATTTTAGATGAGCCGTTCAGTGGCGTGGACCCCGAAATGCGCGCCAGGCTTCTCAACTTCATGAGAGATTATGTTACACGCACAAAAGCTGCAATATTACTGACCACACATATACTTGGTGATGTTGAAAAACTGAGTCATCGAGTGGCAATAATCCGTGACGGAAAAATAATATCCATGGGTGAAGTGGGAGATTTGGGCGCTTCTACCAGTGGTGACAGAGAAATACGCTTAAAAATAGTGAAAAAAGAGCAAACTCGGGAAGCAATACATAACTTAAAGGAAGTTCCCGGGGTAAAAGATGTGGTTATAGAAACAGAAGACATTATCCGATGCATGTACTCAAGCGAGGTCAGCGAATACACAATATTATCAAAATTATTCAGTGATAAAATAGAGTTCAGAATAATATCGGGCGATGTAGAATCCGCGTTTATGGGGGAGAGCAGATGATTATTAATCCAAGTGTTGTCAGGAAAGAAGTGCGTATGGGTGTGCTGTCAAAAAGTTTTTACATATTTTTTCTGATGTTCTCATCAATCATACTGTTTGCATTTTACAGTAGTGATTTCTTCTCAGATACGTGGTATCCTCTGGGAACGTATATGAGCATTGGCTTTACGCTCTCTGTATTCTTTTCAGCCTATGCGGGATATCTGTCTTCGGTACTGTTTGCCTGGGAATTTGAGAATAATACCATTCGCCCCCTGCTGGTTTATTTGACGCGCAAAGAGGTATTCTGGAGCAAAACTCTGAGTGTGCTCATTATACTTGCCGTGCAGTATGCACTACTAATAATCCTGATTTTAATAATAGGCTCTGCACGAGGTATGGTAAATCTTTATTTTATTATGCTGTTCATTCAGATTCTGGGAGCAATATATATTTTTTCCATAGGCGCTTATGCGCTTACTCTGCTTGTGGCTTTGACATTCAGACGGGTTGCATATCCTGCAATAGTAGGCGTGGGATACGGTTTGTTTGTGATAATGGGATTCTTCCTTCTTTCATCCAGTTATTCGCCGGGAGTTACTTACCTGTGCCTCAATTACTCCTATGCATGGTCTCCGGTTCATTACATTCCGTACGTGATTTTTGGCACTATCGAGTGGGGTTTTGTTCCGGCGCTTCTATTATTTGCGCCACTTATCTGGATTATACCTGTAGTTTTTCTCGCAGAAACGTACTTCGGGAGGTGCGAACTTTGAAAAAAGTCACAACCATATCAATAATCACGCTACTGATGCTCTGCACATTAAGCCAGATTGCACTGGGGGATGATGTGGGTGTTTACGACACACCCAACGCGGCGGCACCCGGTCATAAATTCAAAATAGAATATATCAACTTTGACCGTGGAAAAAACGTTGTGGTTGAATTCTATCCTTTGCTTTCTCAATTACTTCCATATCAGTACACCGCAGACGAATACCATGGGAAGCCGTACGGCAATCTAACCCGGCTGATTTCAATCTCGCAGGAGTTATCGGCATCGTGGTCCGTAACGCCCTCCAAAATAAATCTTAAAACAGCAGGCAAAATGTTCAACATAACTGTCACACTAAACTCCGTCGGTTACTGGGACATGCTTCTTATTTTTAAATACCCTAACGGCACCACAGGGTATATGCTTCATTCAATTACTCAGGTGGTCAAATCTGTAAATTTTGACACGATACTTCCATGGCTCGCTCTCTATTTCGGTCTGATTTTCATAATCCTCTTTATCATATTGCCCATCCGGAGAAAGAGAAAGGTAATGAGCATAACCGCACAACGAAAACCCTAATAAGGGGTTGTGAAATACACCCTCATTATGGGTACCCTACCTGATGAAAAAATAAGAGAACTGAAGCTGAAAGCCAATGAAATCCGCACATGGGTCATCAAGATGGTTTATGCTGCGCAGTCCGGCCACCCGGGGGGCGCGCTCAGCGCCGCGGATATTCTCTCAGTGCTGTATTTTCATGAAATGCGTGTTGACCCCCACAATCCTGAGTGGGATGACCGCGATCGCTTTGTTTTGAGCAAGGGACACGCATCTCCCGCATACTACGCGGCTCTTGCCATGCGCGGATTTTTCCCCATTGAAGAGCTCATGAAATTCCGCAAGCTGGAATCGTTTTTGCAGGGGCACCCTTCGCTAATGGTGCCGGGAGTGGATATGTGCACCGGTTCGCTGGGCCAGGGGCTGAGTGCGGCGATAGGCATGGCCCTCGCCGGAAAGATGGACGGTAAGGGTTACAGAGTTTACACGATTCTGGGCGATGGCGAGATTGAGGAGGGCAATATCTGGGAGGCGGCCATGACCGCTGCGACCCGCAAATTGGACAATCTCATCGCGATAGTGGACCGGAATATGATTCAGCTTGACGATTTCACGGATAAGATGGTCGCTCTGGACCCGCTGGAGAAGAAATGGAACGGGTTCGGGTGGAACGTTCTATCCATCAACGGCCACGATGTGGTGCAGATTGCCCACGCCCTCGATGAGGCAAAGAAGGTAAAGGGCATGCCAACGGTGATAATCGCGCATACGGTGAAGGGCAAGGGTGTGAGTTATATGGAAAACACCGCAAAGTATCACGGTAAGCCGCCGCAGAGTGAAGAGGAATATATGCAGGCTTTGAAAGAGCTTGAAGAAGAGAGGCGAGGCATATGAACTGGGAATACGAATCACCGAGAAAAGCGTATGGCAACACGCTTATTGAACTGGGTCGTGAAAGAGAGGACATAGTGGTGATGGACGCAGACCTGAGCACTTCCACCAAGACCGCAATGTTCGGCAAAGAGTTTCCGGACCGATTCTTCAATGTCGGACTTCAGGAGCAGAACATGATGGGCATAGCCGCCGGGCTGGCGCGCAGTGGCAAGACTGTTTTTGCATCATCGTTTGCAGTATTTGCAACGGGTCGTGCATATGACCAGATTCGGCAGAGCATAGCGTATCCGCGCCTGAACGTGAAAATCGTAGCCACGCATGGCGGCGTAACTGTGGGCGAGGACGGGGCGTCGCATCAGATGATTGAGGATGTTGGCTTAATGACCGGATTGCCCAATATGCGCGTCATCGTGCCCGTGGATTCAAACGAAGTGCGCAGTGTAATCAGATTTGTTGCCTCGGAAGATGGGCCGTTCTATGTGCGCCTGACTAGAACGGCGCTGCCGAACCTGACGGACGGAGAATTTGAGTTTGGAAAAGGCCGCGTGATGCGCGATGGCTCGGATATCACAATAATCGCAATGGGCATCGAAGTTTCTTATTCGCTCCTTGCCGCAGAGCTTCTGAAAAAAGAAGGAATAGACGCTCGCGTCATCAATATGAGCACGGTCAAACCCATTGACAGGGATATAATAATCAAAGCCGCTCGCGAGACCGCCGGCATAATAACCGTCGAGGACCATAACATATACAACGGTCTGGGCTCTCGTGTGGCCGAGGTGCTGGCCGAACATCAACCTGCAAGGATGCGGAGGCACGGCATGCATGATGAATTTGGCAGAAGCGGACGCTGGGATATACTGCTTGAGCATTACGGCCTTGACGATAAGGGAATCGCGAAGGTCGTTAGTGGTTTTTACAAGGAGGTGAGTAAATGAAAATTTTCATAGACACTGCGGATATTGAAGAAATAAAAGAGGCGCTGTCGTGGGGCATTGTGGACGGTGTGACCACAAACCCATCTTTGATGCGCAAGGCGATTGAGAAGTACAGAATGGACTCGCTTGACGAGTATGTGCGCGAGATTCTTCGTGTGGCCGGAGCGGGCAGGCCTGTGAGCCTAGAGGTGATGAGCCTCAAAGCTGAGGACATGATTCGGGAGGCGGAGATTCTTTACGACAAGTTCAACGATGTTGCGAACAATGTTGTAATCAAGGTTCCCGTGAACACCTATGCGGGCAATTATGAAGGACTCAAAACGATAAAAGCGCTCAGCGAGAAGGGCATACCCGTGAACTGCACGCTGATAATGACCCCCGAGCAGGCGCTTCTTGCGGCAAAGGCCGGCGCCAGATACGTGAG
The DNA here is from genome assembly GCA_013154005.1 of Methanobacteriota archaeon. Lineage (GTDB taxonomy): Archaea > Thermoplasmatota > Thermoplasmata > Thermoplasmatales > Aciduliprofundaceae > JAADDK01. Next base: position 19,419 of record JAADDK010000088.1, on the reverse strand, counting down.
TCCGTTTGCGGGGCGCATAGACGATTACATACGCACCACCAAACTCGGCATGCAGGCGGGCAGGGATTTTCAGAAGGGTGATTACTATCCCTGGGACGGAACGGACGTGGATGATAACGGCATAAGAAGCGGTTCTGACCTGGTGGAGAAAACCGTTATGATACTCGATAATTATGACTATGACACAGAGGTAATAGCGTCGAGCATTCGCAATGCCCGGCAGGTGCGCGAATCCGCACTTGCAGGTGCGCATATTGCAACGATACCGTTCAAGGTCATTGAGTCCATGCTGCTGCATCCCAAGACCGAGGAAGGAGTGAAAAAGTTCAGCGAAGACGCGGAGAAGGCAAATTACAGAGAGATTTTCTCATAATTTTTAGTGATTTTTATGAAGGTGTATACATACACAATATCCAGAAATGATGATTATGACCGGGACCTCAATGTGGTAATTCCCACGTCCAGTGTAGATAACGCACTCTTTAAAAAAGCTAAAAAATCAGTGGAAGAAAACGCAAAACATGTGGCGATGAATGTGTATTTAAATGCGGTTGTTGATAGTGGTCCGGGATTCAATTTTTCAGCCAGTGTGAATAGGGGGTTAAGAGAACAGGATGCTGATTTTTATTTGAATATGAATGATGATGTAATTTTGCATTCACATGCTCTTTTTAATGGAATTAATGATTTTGATCAGATAGAAAATCTGGGTTTGCTGGGTGCGGTTTTGTATTATCCGGATGGGAAGATACAGCATGCTGGCATAAAAATGGAAAAATGCAGTGTATTTAAGAAAATACTTGATTATCCTTGGTTTGTCGCACCGCGATATTCATTAAAATTGTTTTTGTTGGAGGAGAAAATTTATCACTCTATGAAGGTAAGATACAGAATATGCGGACAGTTTATGCATAGAATAGACCGGTTCTATGGAGTCATTGTGGGCGCTTTTCATATGTTTTCTAGGGATGTGTACCTCAAAGTGGGGGGCTATGATGAGAACTATAAGATGGGAACGGAGGATATAGATTTCTGTTTAAGTGTGTTGAAAGCAGGATATCTAATCAGAATAGATAAAGATGTGACCGGAATACATTATGGCAACGCATCTGGTGCGAGATACGGCGAGATAGAACAAAAAAAGAAAAAATTATATTACTATTCAAAATGGAAACCCGATGAGATTCTGAAGCTTGTTCACAAAAACGGAGAGCTCATAATATAAAACATGTAATTTTTTAATGCCTGTTTCCAGGAGTTTAATTTTACAGAATATCTTTTAATTTTCTCTGCAGTAAGTGCAGAGTTCTGCGGCCGCTTTGCCAGCCGGCTCAGTTCATTGCTTTTGATTCGGGTAATCTGCGCATCAAGATTTGCCACATCCAAAATCTCCTGGGCAAACTCGTACCAGCTGCAAAACCCCTCGTTTACCATATGATATACTCCGTACTCCGGTTTCTCGGCCAAAAATCTGTAAAGTGCTTCTGCCACGTCTCTGGTGTACGTGGGTGACATGAACATGTCATCAACCACCCTTATTTCCTCGCCGCGCTTTGCCTTTTCGAGAATGAAAGTCACAAAGTTTCCACCCTTGCCACGCGCGCCCGCACCCCCGAACAAACTGGCCACCCGAACTATGTAGTGTTTGGAAGAATAATTGCGGGTGAAAATCTCCCCGGTGTATTTGCTGATTCCGTACACGTTAATCGGATTCGGCCGGTCTTCTTCCGTGTACGGCGCTCCTTTCGTGCCATCAAACACGTAATCGGTGCTTATATACACGTTTACCGCGCCAAGCTTCTCTGCAATTCTGGCCACGTTCATAGCACCTATTGCGTTTACATTAAACGCAATCTCCGGGTGCATCTCAGCATCGTCCACACGCACGTATGCCGCCGTGTTTATTATCACGTCCGGATTTACTTTTCTCAAAATATCCAGCGTGTCGGGGCGGCTCACATCCAGCTCGTCATGAGTGAACGGAATTGCGTTTTCCCCAAACACCCGCATTATGTCAGAACCAAGCTGTCCGTTTGCGCCAATCACCGCCACACGCATATCGCTCACCCGAACACCATGTCCTGCGCCATCAATTCTTTGAGCGTGGGCCATTTTTCGTCTTTTTTAGACAGTATCGGCTCGCTCACGGGCCAGTCAATGTTCACGTCCTTATCGTTCCATATCAATCCGCACTCATGCTCCGGGGCGTATTTGTTATCCACTTTATAAACCACATCCGCAAAATCGCTCAGCACCACAAAGCCATGCGCAAATCCGCGTGGAATATACAACTCCATTTTATTTTCTTCCGATAACTCCGCACCAACCCACCTGCCAAATGTCGGAGAGCTTTTTCTCAAATCCACCGCAACATCGAAGATTTTACCGCGCACGCATCGCACTATCTTGGCCTGTGCATATGGCTCTCGCTGAAAATGCAACCCCCTCAGCACACCTTTCCTGGAGCGGGAATGATTATCCTGCACAAACTCGCCTTTAATCCCCACTTCTTCGAAATCTTCCTTTTTGTATGTTTCCATAAAAAATCCGCGCTCGTCGCCGAACACCCTGGGAGCTATAAGCAGAACGTCGGGAATCTCCAATTTTTTGAACTCGAACGGCATGCTCACCACCTCAGCTTCCACGGTGTGGGATGCAGCACTTTATCGTTTACCAGCGGTTTCCACCACCACTCATTTTTGACGTACCACTCCACCGTGCTTTTCAGTCCGTCTTCTATTCTGCGCTCGGGCTTCCAGCCCAGCGCTCTGAGCCGATCCGTGGTGATGCTGTACCTGACATCATGCCCGGGCCGGTCCTCCACATGCTCTATCAGTTCCTCACTTTTTCCCAGATGTTTCAGTATCTCTTTCACAATCCAGATATTCTCACGCTCTTCTCCTGCGGCAATGTTGTATATCTCGCCTTTCTTACCCGCCCGGAGCACCGTGTCTATTCCCGCACAGTTGTCCTCCACGTACAGCCAGTCTCGTACCTGCTTTCCACTGCCGTATATCGGTATCTTCAACTCCTTTAACGCTCGAATTATCGTCTTGGGTATCAGTTTCTCCGGAAACTGGTACGGCCCGTAATTGTTCGAGCTTCGGGTGATGCACGCATCCACTCCATATGTTCGCACATACGATTTTACAAGCAAATCTCCAGCCGCTTTGCTCGCAGAATATGGCGAGGACGGACTCAATTTATCCGATTCACTGAACGAACCCTCGATTATATCGCCGTACACTTCATCCGTGCTTATGTGCACAATTCGCAAGTCGTATTTTCGCACCATCTCCAGCAGCGTGGCCACCCCGTCCACGTTCGTCTTCACAAAACTTAACGGCTCGGAGATGCTTCTGTCCACATGCGTCTCTGCCGCAAAATTCACTATCTTATTTATTTTGTGGCGTTTTATCACTTCTTCCACATGCTTCTCGTCTGCTATGTCTCCTTTCACAAACACGTATCTCTCTTTAATGTCTTTCAGATTCTCAAGATTGCTTCCGTAGCTAAGCTTATCGTAATTTACTATACTCACATTTTCATATTTTCTTAACATGTATCTTATGAAATTCGAGCCTATGAACCCCGCTCCGCCCGTCACCAGTATCGTGTCTTCTCCGTTCACCATACTCAGAGATTACGATAAAATTTAATATATTTTCTCTCCATACTTACCGTATGAAAGCGGTACTTATGGCCGGAGGTTCGGGCAGCAGACTGTATCCAATCACGCACGCTGTGAACAAGCATCTTTTGCCCATATACAACAAGCCCATGATTTACTATTCGCTATCCATCCCCATGCTCGCGGGAATTCGCGAGATACTGGTCATATCCGATGACGAGAGTTTGAAAGCGTATCGAAAGCTTCTAAGCGATGGCTCGCAGTGGGGCATGCGCATTGAGTACGCGGCTCAGAACGAGCCGCGCGGCATCGCGCAGGGGCTGCTCATCGCCGAAGAGTTTCTGGACGGGGATTCTGTGTGTCTTGTGCTCGGCGATAATGTGCTATTTGGGCACGATTTATCCGCGCACCTGAAACACGCCCGGGAGATTGTAGAATCGGATGGCGGTGCGGTGGTGTTCGGGTATTACGTCAACGACCCGGAACGCTATGGCGTGGTGGAGTTTGACGATGCCGGCAAGCCCGTGCGAATTATCGAAAAGCCGAAAACTCCGCCATCCAATTACGCTGTAATCGGTGTGTATTTTTACGATGCCGATGCGGTGAATATTGCAAAGCAAATCAAGCCGTCCTGGCGCAACGAGCTGGAAATTACGGACGTGAATAATGAGTACATGGCCCGCAAAAAACTCAACGTCATCAAACTTGGCCGGGGCTTTGCGTGGCTCGACACGGGCACCTATGACTCTCTGCTCGAAGCGGGCATGTTCGTCAAAACCGTCGAGGACAGAATGGGGCTCATGATTTCCGCTCCCGAAGAAATAGCGTATCGTGAGGGATTTATAACTTATCAGGAGTTTCAGAATCTTGTTGATGGTATGAAAGATACAAAATACAAGAGATACATGAGAAACGTGAAATAATTTAATCAAACATCTATAAATTTTCTGTATACTGGAATTATCCCATTTTTTACTATATTTTCCCAGGTGTATTTCCTTGCATATTCTAATATTTTTTCTGTATTCCAATTTTTTTCCAAAGCCTTCAGTATTTTATCTGACAGGCACCTTGAGTTCCCAGCTGGGCATAGAAATCCATAATCTTCAGAGACTATTATCTCGGGTATGCCTCCCACCGCGGTACCTATGAAGGGCTTTCCAGTACCCAGGGCCTCAAACATAACCGTGGGATTTCCTTCACTTATGCTTGGAAGTACAAAAAACTCAGATGCGTTCATCCACAGAGGCACGTCATGGTCAGGAACGTATCCCAGCAGTCTAATGTTGTTTTGAAGATTGTATCTTTTTATCATCTCATTGAGCTTTTTGTAAAGAGGCCCCATCCCACCTATAACAAAAACGGTGTTTTTTAGAATATCTCGGGGAAGCATTGATACCGCTTCAATCAGGTATTTATGACCTTTATACTCGGTAAGAGCAGCAAGATTAAAAACAAATCTGAGAGATTGAGTGAGTCCGAGTTTTTTCTTTGCCTCAGAACACGGAATGGGGAAAAATTTGGCCGGGTCGTAGCCGTTAACTATATGGTATGTGGCCGGATTTATTTTTTTGAGCAGGGGTATGTCTCTTTGATTCACCCGTATTATGGCACTTGCGCTTTTCCATGTGTTTATATACCTGTTTTCTCCTGAGTGATACTCTTTTCTGAACCAGTTTGTATCTTCATGAACTGTGAGAATCATAGGTTTTTTATATTGTTTCATAAGAAAAGAAGCAGCCTCTCCCTGTGGCCAGGTAAAATGCGCATGTATGAGGTCAAAAGAAATATTATTTTTTTGGATTGTTTTATGTATCGCTTTATAAAATCTCAAACCCAATTTTTTTCTCATAAAATTTACCGGCGCATGGAAAATTTTGGGATAGTAAACTTCTATGTTATTATAGGTGTATCCTTCTGAATACATTTTCGAACCGTAGACCTGTGGGGCTACCACGTAAACTTTTTTAAAAAATTTTGATAGCACATCCACCTGATATTTAACAAAAGAGCCTCTGTGGGAATGCTTCATATCTTTATCCGGATACGCATGAGAAATTATGAGCAGATTTTTATCTTTCATCCACCCACCTTCTTAGCCATAGCTCTAATATTACCATTTTCCACAATTCCCGGGCATAATTCTTCCTGCCAGCATGATGGAGCTCAAGCATTTTGCTAACTTTTTTAAAATCCCAGTACGGTCTGCTTCTGAAAGAATCGCTATTAATTATGTCTTTTATAAAATTCATTCCCTCTGGAGTTTTTAAAATCTCAGCATCCGGGGTGGCAAACGCAACCTTATCTTTTCTCCACATAACCTCCCTGGGTACTATATCTTCCAGAGCAAATCTTAATATCCTTTTTGTCACTCCTTTTCCTATCTTTGCACTTGTAGGTATGGAGAGCACATATTCTACAAGCTCATGGTCGCAGAATGGAACTCTGCTCTCGATGCTCCATCTCATTGAATTTTTATCTTCAAATCGCAAAAGTCGTGGTAGGGATGAATATGTCTCTGCCATAATGGAGATATCTCTCACGTTTTTGCTTTTCCAGAGTACCTCTTTGGTTTTTCTTTTTTTATGTTTTTCTACAAAGTCCTTCTTCAGGTGTCGGTATTTGCGCTTCCAGAGAATTTTAGAGAGGAACACCGGCATAAGAATCAAAAAAGTGTTTTGAATGGGGGCCATATTGCCGTGCATTTTTCGGTAGGCGCTAATCTCTTTTCTCAGAGTGTTGAATTTTCCCTGTGCTATCAATTCTGCGAATAAATATCCAAAGAACCAGTGATACCCAGCAAGAATTTCATCGCTACCCTGCCCATCAAGAAGTACTTTCATGCCATTTTCCCGGGCAAGTTTCATTATTCTGTACTGCCCGTATATGCTGAGGGTAGGAAATGGCTCTTCCTGAGTTTCTATGAGCTCGTAGATGTCTTTCATTATATCGCTCAGAGAGAATGTAACCGTATAGCGCTCCGAGTTTGTGTGTTTTGCAATGATTTCCTGATATTTGCTTTCGTCTATTTTTTTACCCGGAAAAACCAGAGAGAAGGTTTTGATATCCGCGTGTTTTTCGAGTTCTCTCATACAGCAAACTATGGTGGAGCTGTCCAGGCCCCCGCTGAGGCATGAACCCACCGGCACATCGGCCATTAATCGGCGTCTCACAGAATTTATCATAATCTCTTTAAAGTGCTCTTTTTCTGGAGGGACCTCTTTAATGTGCTCTGTCAGGTTGTAATATCTTTTCAGTTCTATTTTTTTTGATTCGAGGTCAAAAATCAGATTATGCCCGGGCATCACTTTTTTTATATTTTTAAAGAACGTTTCTTCCGTGTGGTCTATCAGATTGTAATAAAGATAATCAAAAATTATCTTATCATTTGGCATTGCAGGGACGTTGTGCATCAGTATTCCTTTTATTTCTGAGCTGAATATGAGCCTCTCCCTGTCAAAATAATAGTAAATGGGCTTGATACCAAACCTGTCTCTGCTTAAAAATATTCTTTTGTTATGTGTGTCATATATTGCAAATGCCCACATACCATTGAATTTTTTAACGCAATCATAGCCCCACTCCATATATGCAGCGGCAATTACTTCTGTATCTGTGTTTGAATTAAAGGAATATCCTCTGGCAATAAGGGATTTTTTTATCTCTTTAAAATTGTAGATTTCTCCGTTGAACACAATCCACACTATATGTGCATCCTTTTCGTATTTCATTGGCTGATGCCCCTTCTCCGAGAGGTCTATGATAGAAAGTCGAACATGTCCCAAACTTACTTTTTCATCAACATATGTGCCTTCATCGTCCGGGCCTCTGTGTTTTATTGCGGCATTCATCTTGTTTATGAGATGTGAATCATTCCAGTTGAATCCGTTAATTCCACACACGCCGTCTGATATGGCGGTAAGAATTTAAATTTTGTGGGATTTAAAGAGAACCTATTTATTAAACAAATCTTTTTGGATGCTATGAGTCTGGAGCGGGAAGAGCCTTCAATGAAATCCAGTGCAGTGGTCGATGTGGCGCATGCGGATATAATTACCACGCTTAAAGAGTTTATTAGACGCGATACTTTTGTTTCACTCGGGTTCAAATTTATTTTTGTTCCTCTTCAGTTTGCTGCACACAGAATATATTTGGTTCATGGAAATAAACGTAAAAATAAGCCTATAATAATCCTCACTGATCACTACGGACTGGGCAATCCGTGGGCGGTTTTCTTGAGGTTTATGGAAAGAAAGGAACTTTTGGAAAAATACGATGTTTACTGGATGGCGGATAGTATAGAGAGTTTTTTCAAAATTCGAAAGCAGAATTTACCCGTGATATACAAGCATGGAATTTTGGGAATAAAAGTATTTCAAAATGCGGATGTGTGGGTTCTGGCACATTATGGAAAATGGAATTTACCCACTCCTTTGCATAACAGATATGAATCAATTACAAAAATACATCTTGGGCATGGCGTGGGACCCAAAGCAACGAAGGGAGAAAGCAGAGAATATGATATTTACGACGCAATATGTCTTTCATCAGAGTTTATAAAAAACAGACACATCACACTGTGGAATGCACCGCCTAATAAGCTTTACCCCACTGGATTTGCAAGGCTGGATATTCTTTTGAAATATTTACAAACACCGAGGGATGATTTGCTGAAAAGGCTTGGACTACCTGAAAATTATAGGAAGATAGTTCTGTATGCGCCAACGTATGACCTCGGAATCTGGCCCTGGGGAGATCAGTATCGGGGGATAGATAAACTTGCAAAGTTTCTTGATAAAAGAAATACCCTTCTTTTGCTCAGGCCACATCCTTATGCAGTGTACAATCGCAAAAAACTCAGAAAACTGGTGGATAAACATGACAATGTGGTGTTTGCTCCCTCAACCAAATTTCCAGATATTGGGGCGCTCATAGCCATCTCTGATGCACTTATCACAGACTGGTCGTCCACATATACTGATTTTCTCGTAACGCGACGTCCTATATTGTTCATAGACATACAGAGAGACTATTTTTTAAAAGTACGGGGGAAGCCGGAAGTGCCGCCAGAGCTCCGGCCGGGGGTTAAGGTAAGTGCAGAAGCGGAGTTATATCCGGCCCTTGAAAAGGTGCTTATGGAGGGTTACATACCTGACCGGGAGTTTTATGAGAAGTGCCTGCATCTTATTCATGGTGAGCCGGATGGACATTATTCAGATAGGGTGATAGAGGTTATTGAGAAAGTACTGGCAGGTTTAATAAAAAAATGAAGTGGAGAGATTAGGTTTTTGCCTTTCTTTTCATAAATACTATGACTACAATTATAATCACTGCTGCTGCCAGGGCGATTATGAGCCATATCCAGGAGGAACTTCCAAAGAGGTTATTTAAGAACCCCGCACCTCCGCTGGGTGGTGATGTGGGTTTTGCAGTGACTGCATTGCTCTTCTGGCTCTCACCAACCGAATTCACAGCGGTAACGTAGTACGTGTAATTATGGCCATTTATCACACTGGTGTCATTGTACCAGAGCTGATTTGCAGATACATTGGCTATGAGTGTTCCGTTTCTGTATATTCTGTAGCCGGTTATTGGGGCGCCTCCATCATCGGAAGGCGCGCTCCATGTGAGATTCACGAATCGATTGCCCGCTATGGCATTCAGATTCTGCGGTGCAGAGGGTACAGTTTTCGGTGTTGCGTTTACTTTGTTGCTTCTGACACTCTCACCAACCGAATTCACAGCGGTAACGTAGTACGTGTAATTATGACCGTTTATCACACTGGTGTCATTGTACCACGTCCGGGTGGCTGAGACGTTAGCAATAGGTGTTGTATTTCTGTAGATTCTGTAAGATATTATTGACGAGCCGCCATTATCCAGAGGAGGACTCCACGTTAGATTTACGTATCTGTTCCCTGCAATGGCTTTGAGATCGGTTGGAGCGGTTGGTGAAAAAATCAAGTCAACTACAATGGTGTTACTGATATTTCCTTCTATACCACTAATTGATACCGCGGCGATATAGTAATAGTATTTTTTTCCCTCTTCTACATATTTGTCACAATAACTTGTATTTTGCGAGGTGCCTATTATTTTATAATTTTTGCCATCATCACTCCGATATATCTCATATTCATCTATTGCTACTTCTTTATAATTTTCTGGGGGAGCCCAAGTGAGATTTACTGAGATTCTATTTTTTTCTGCATTTAAGTTTTGGGGTGCTTTAGGAACAACTAGGTAGTATAGTTCTTTTATTTCACTTGCATTGAGGGATCTGTTATATATACGTACTTCATCAATAAGTCCATTAAATAAAAATCCAATAAGTAAATCATTTTGATTTGTATTCATAGTGGTTTTTAGAGGTTTACTGGCTATTAAGGTACCATTTAAAAATAATTTCTGATACGAACCGTCGTATGTCATTACTATGTAATTCCATCCATGTGCGATTTTTGCATAAATTATATTGTTGTTTATTGAAGCAAAGGCCTCCGTGGAATTTTCCCCTACTCCATACGAACCGCTTTTAAAAATACCCATTACAGTTTCTTGCCCGACATTTGCTTTTGGTTCTGGTGAGACATATTTCCGAACCATGACCCAATCTACATATCTACTTGAGCCGTTCCACTCTTTTAGTTGTATATACGTTCTCGAGGTGTATGTTGTGTCATTAGCATTTAACTTTAGTTTTCCATCTGTGTATGCACTTAATTGTGATTTATACCATGTAAATTCCAGTGTGTGATTCACATAATTTTTGTCTGAATCCTCTATTGTAGCCAAATCCGTTGTTTCACCGTTACTCCACATTCTTATTTTTGTATATGTACCGTCCCATCCCCACCATACAGCCTCATATCCATTAAGTGCTTCACCATCTGAAGTTATTTCGCCGTCAGAAAAAATAAGGGATATAGACTGATTACATTCATTGGCAAATTCTTTTATGCTAATGGCATATCCTGAATTATTTGTGTTTACTGGGTGAACTACTGACGTAGCCTTGTCTGTTGATGAAAGATGCAAATATTTATTTGAATCTTTTACTTCTATAGATGCGTCTCCAGAACCACCTATCCTTTTCGTTATCCAGCCACCCTGCCCATTGATTTCTGTTCCTGGGTTGTATTTATTAAAATCATCGAAAAAATCAAATGTTGCAGTGCCATTACTCTCAGATGTTGCAGATGGATTCCCATAGCACATATATATTTTATTTGTATTTTTTCTTTCTACTTTTACCCAGATAATCGATATGCCATTAGGATTCCATTCTTCTATCCAATAATTAAGCTTTGTACCGTCGGTTTGATAAAATCTTAGATCTCCGCCATCTCTTTTTGCATGCGTGTAATCAAAATTTGTAGAATTTAGTACTATTTTAACCTGATAATTTGATTCTGGGGTTACTGGATTGATGTATATTGGACGCATATATCTCCATCCGTAGTTCCCCATAGGATGCATCCACGCAGCAATTGTAATTGCACCACTGATATTTAAACTGCTATTATTTCCGCAATCGACAAAGGAGTTAACACCGTTAAAACTTAATGCTGCACCTTTAACTCCTTTAACCCACGTAGCATTATATATCTTACCATTGTTGCCATGGCCACTTAAGTCTTCTAAAATATTTCCTGAACCTTCATCAAAGCTCCAATGTGCCACAAGCCCGGTATTCAGATCATCTTTTAACGAGTTGGTTTTAAATGTTTCGGCGTTACCAACGTGGCTCTCTATAGAAAAAGCACTGATTAACAGGGCAAATAACATCAGCACAACATATACCTTTTTCATATGCATATTTGCACACCTCTGTTAAAGTTAATTATAACTATGCAAATAAATTTTTCTATTTGTGTCTATAAAATCGCATCTCTGTGGTATATCTCTGAAGTCCTAAACATAAACTATGTTGTTAGCAGAGATTTTATATCTACATCTAAAGCAAAGACGTAACCTAAAGGAAAAATATTATGTCTGTATTAGATACCCCCACTAATGGAAGGTGGTTCAGTTGAAAGGTGTCATCATAGCTGCTGGTGCTGGTACGCGTTTCGGTAGTGTTACTGAAAATATCCCAAAACCTTTAATTGAAATTGATGGAAAACCCCTTATTTTGTGGGTGATGGATTCACTCATAAAAGGTGGTGTTGATGATATAACAATCACTGTGGGATACCATGGGGGATTAGTTCAGAAAAAAATAGGTAAAAAATATGAAGGTGTATCAATAACTTATGTTGAAAATAGAATATGGGAAAAAGGCAATTTAACATCTTTGTATGCAGCCTCTGAGGAGGTAAATGAAAGATTCATCTTATCTATGTCGGACCATCTTTTTGATCCAGAGATTGTACGGAATATTGTGGAGGAAAAATCAGATACTACTGTTTTGCTTGCGGTGGATAGAAAATATCAGCAAGTTAGTGATGATATGAAAGTTCTGGTTGAACGAAGAATGATAAAAGATATAGGAAAAAATATTATCGGTAATTTTGTAGATATTGGATTATTTAAAATGCATCCTAAAATATTTGATTATGCTGTCAAAGTGATGAATGATGGAAAATATCAGTTATATTTAGCTGTGAAAGAAGCCGCAGAGAATAACGACGCCATGATTATTGATATAAATAGGCGTTTCTGGATTGATGTGGATACTCCCGAAGAATTGAATAGCTATTATGTGCAGAACTACCCAAAATTCATAAAAACAGGAAAATGGGATTAAAACATATCGTAGTATTCTACGCCAAGATGGGTTATCAGCTCTTCGCCCATCAGGTATCGCAGGAAATTCTTTAGTTTTGCATGCTGTATAAACAGGTCGTTCTCCGGATACAGCCCGGGCGCCACCATGGGACTCTTGAAATAGAAGGAGAGCCACTCCTGAATGCCTTTCAGATGCGCTCTCTGTGCAAGGTCCATGAACAGCACAAGATCAAGAACCACGGGCGCTGCCAGAATACTATCTCTGCACAGGAAGTTAATTTTAATCTGCATTGGATACCCCAGCCATCCGAAAATATCTATGTTATCCCAGCTCTCTTTATTGTCTCCCCGCGGTGGATAATAATTTATACGCACTTTATGATAGATATTTCCGTAGAGTTCAGGGTAGATATCCGGCTGCAGAATTGTCTGAAGTACGGAAAGTTTACTGGTTTCCTTTGTTTTAAATGATTCCGGGTCATCCAGAACCTCACCATCTCTGTTGCCCAGGATATTTGTTGAGAACCAGCCGTTTATTCCGAGCATACGTGCCTTAAATCCGGGAGCGATTATGGTTTTCATCAGAGTTTGTCCGGTCTTGAAATCTTTGCCTGCTATGGGAACATGCATTTTATCCGCTAGCTCGTACATGGCGGGGAAATCCACGGTTAATCCAGGCGCTCCGTTTATAAACGGCACTCCGGATTTTAATGCGGCATATGCATAAATCATGCTGGGAGAGATATCTTTACTGTTTTCTTCCAATCCCCGCTCAAAATTCTCCAGGCTAAGGTGCACCTCGCTCGGGGGGATGTAGATTTCGGTGCTGGCTGCCCAGACCACCACAATGCGATCAAGATTGTGTTCTTTTTTGAAGCTCTTGATATCTTCCATAAGTGCTTGGGCAAGTTCCATTTTGTTGCCCCATGGTTTTATATGTTCACCATCAAGTTTTTTTACATAATATTTATTAAACACAGCTTTCATAGGTTTTATAGAGTCCATAAAATCTTTAACAAGGTCAAGATCTTCTTGTTTAAGCACACCTGCTTTTTTTGCGCCCTCATAGGCACTCATATCATAAATATCCCATCCTCCAAATACCAGGTTGTCCAAATCTGCAAGAGGTACGAAGTCTTTGATTAATGGATGTCTGTTTTCGTTTCTCTTTCCCAGACGAATGGTTTGCATTTGAGTAAGTGACCCATAAGGCTCGCGGAGCCCTCTGCGTATCATCTCCACGCCCGCCATAAATGTAGTGCTCACAGCTCCACACAGTCCGGGAATCAGAACACCAAGTTTTCCCTCAGGTTTCTCAATCTCTACTTTTTCCATACTTACCATCCCGGGGGAATATACTCCAAAACCTATTTAAATGTTTGTAAATCATCTGAACTTCAAAAATTTAGAGATTATGGTGCGTATTTCTGTTATGGATACTTCCTTAATTACAAAAAGCACTCCAAGATATATACCTGCAAAAATTGCAAAAGCAAATCCAAGATCGTAGAATCTTATGAAATGGTAAACGTGGGTGTTCATTAAATAAATAACTGCCGAGGCCACTGCAGCACTGAAAATATGCTTAAGTATTCTCCAGTTAACAGCGGCGCCCAGATGCCTGTGCACTTTGTATCTGATAATCCCGAATCCAAATAGATATGAAGTTAGGGTGGCGGTGGCAGCCCCCACGCTTTTCAGTCCAAACAGGGTTATTCCCAGAATACTTGAAGGTATGAGAATACCATTTAAAAACACATTGAGCGATGCCTGAACCACGCCTGCTTTCAGATTTTCTTTAGGTTTGCCTGCGGATACCAGTTGTGAGCCGTACGGGGTATTGATGACATAAAAATATGAATAAATTAAAAGAATCTGAAGAACGGGAGAATATGACACAAGTGTTTTATTCCATAAATTCAGAATTTCCGGCGCAAGCACTATTCCGAACGCCACCATTGGGATGATTAGAAGAGAGGTGTACCTTTCGGCTCCCAGGGTGATATCTCTGAATTTCTGTATATTCCCCTGCGAGAAATGATGTGATTGTGCGGGATAAAGCACGAAATTAACTGCCATACCGAGCGTGGTTATAGCCACCATAATGCGCTGGACACTGAAATATGCGCCCACTTCTTTGTAGTTCCAGAAAAACTGCAGCATCGCGCGGTCCGTGTATCCCTGTATCACGCTTACTGCGCCGAACAGGCCGAGTGGTATGGCAAATAGCACGTATGTTTTTATCGTTTTTATGGATGGAGTCTGATAAGAAATGTATTTTCTTGATAATATCAAAAGAACCACAAGCTGTACAAAAACACTGAGAAGATATCCGTATGAGTAAAGAACTCCTACAAATTCCACTGGCGTGGTTTTGTGATACACCCACCACATTGTGAATATAATAAGCGTTGCGTCCTGCACAAGCACTCTGAAAAAATCAGGGATTATGGCCTGTGTGGTTTTCATGTGGGCTCGCAGGGTGGTTTTGAATATTCCGCTTATGCCCAGCATAAAATAATAGAGTATTATTATAACTACCGCTTGCTTGAGATACACTGATTCGAAATGAAATCCAAACACATCGGTGACAACAAATATCGCCAGAAAGGATACAACCAGAAAGAGGGTGGCGTATAAAAGCTTGAGGAGAATGTATGCACCCATCTTTTCGTCTATATTTTCTCCTTCGGCAATCTTTTTTACATGCGCGCCAGAGAGCCCAAAATCCGAAATCAGGGATAGCAGTCCGACAGTTCCGGTGGCTGCACCCAGGATACCCCAGGCGGTGGTGCCCGCAATTCGTAATACAAAGAATAATGTTATATATCCAACAACGGCTCCAAAAATGTTGTAAAACATTATGAAACTCGTCTTTCGAGTTAGATTGCTTGTATCAGCGCTCATATCTCTGCGCCTTTAAGTGCATTTTTGCATGGACATTTTCGCTCCGTCGGGATCTTTGGCAACGCTTCCTGAAGCAGATTTTTTATCTTCTCTTCATTTTCTTTCATAACGCGCATTACCTCTTCGGTGGTGACCGGCTCGTCTGCCCACACATCGTAATCTGTTATGGTGGAGACATTAACGTAGCACATCTCCAGCTCACGGGCCAGCTGCACCTCCGGCACGAGAGTCATGCCGATTATGTCTGCGTACTGCCTGAACATGCGCGATTCTGCGCGTGTGGAGAATCTCGGTCCCTCAATGCACACGTATGTGCCTCGTTCATGGGTTCTGTATCCCAAAAATCTCCCGGAATCTATGAATATTCTTCTGAGCTCTGGACAGAACGGATCAGCCATGCTCACATGAACAACCTTTGGACCGTCATAGAACGTGTATTCCCTCTTTTTGGTGAAATCAATATACTGGTCCGCGATGACGATATCACCGGGCTTGTAATCTTCCTGCAGAGACCCAACAGCGCTCACGCCGATGACTCTTTCTACACCCAGCATGTGAAGCGCGTAAATATTAGCACGATAATTTACCATATGCGGAGGTATAAAATGTCCCTTTCCATGACGGGGAATAAAGGCAACTTCCACGCCGTTAATCGTGCCTATTTCAACATCGCCGGACGGCTTTCCGAAGGGTGTTTTAACACCTTTTTTCTCAACGGGTTCAAAAACACCGTAAACGCCAGAGCCACCAATTATTCCTATGCGAACCATTTCAATCACCAACCCTCCTAATGTAATAAAAGATAAAAAAATTAGTGGTTATGTGGGGGTGCTTTCCACCACCGGCTGGTCCAGGAGCTTCTTTTTCAGGTACGGAACCCAGACCGTTTCGATAATCACGGATAGAAGCACGGTTATCACTGTTGCCGATAGTATGATTTCACCCCAGTGTATCATGTTCAGGTCATGATACCGTACCCCCAGCGAGTATGGCAGGCTCGCGAGAGCGGAGGGCACCACGCCTCTTGGACCTTCCAGCGATATGAATAGATATTTTTTGAAACCCCATTTTTTGAGTATGACAAGCGTGGCTATGGGTCTTGCCACAAACACGATAATCAGTGCAATAAGCACTCCGTATATCAGCACGTCCCATTTCATCATGCTTGTGTTCAGGCTTGCGCCCAGAAGCACAAATATGAATATTGTTCCCAGCATTGCAAGGGTATCATTGAAATCTATGCTCCTGTTAATTGCAGATGTGGTTTCCGGGGTGGTGTCATGGAAGAAATCGTCATGATTGCCGAGCAGGATACCTATAACAGTGGCTGCCAGGAACCCGGAGGCCAGAAGCACTTCACCCAGTATGAAGCCTCCGAATGCAAGTGAGAGCGCCAGAATTTCTATGTATGGGGACTTCCGCAGTTTTAGTTTTCGTATGCCAAAGTATCCAAGATATGCAACTACCACACCCAGAAAAATGGACATACCGACTTCATACAGGAAATACACTATGGCGGCAGGATACAGAGTTATGTAGTTTGCAATTGCTTCAACTATATGGGCGCTTGAGGCCTGAGGCATTACAAATACCAGTGCAAGAGACGTAAGCACTATGCCCAGCGGATCGTTGAAAATAGATTCAGTAACTATTACAGTTTCTATGTCTCTGTCCACATGATGTTGCTTGAAAAGGGGAATCAGCGTGGCGGGATCAGTTGCAGAAATGATGGCACCGAAAAGAAAGCCCACCACAAACGGCACGTGGAAGAACCATGAAAACGCAAATGCAGCAATTATGGCAGTGATAAGCAACCCCACGGTGTCTAAAAGGGCGATTGTGGTAAAATTTTTAACCAGAAGCGAGCGCCAGAGATGATGCCCTTCCGCGTAAAGAATTATAAACAGGCCGAACACTCGAACGTATTCAAATAAACTTCTTGCCACATCATGACTTATAAGCCCGAAAACAGGACCCACTAATATTCCGAATATGATGAGTAATGGAATGTAGGAGATATTGGTTCTTCTGCTTATAAGCAGTGCAGTGATACCTATTATTAACACCAGCACCACAACGTATGCAACCATATCCACGCCGGATTGAAGCACAACTGATAAATCCATAGCGCATCACCTTTACAGGGGGGAAATATCTAAAAGTATATACGGGTTATCACAGACAAATGTTAATCTGTGACACGCCGTATTTTGGTGACTCTACCTTCAACCATAACTTTATTCTCGGAGATGAGTCGTACCGCTTCTACCAGGGCGCGATGCTCCTCTTCCAGCACGCGAGCCGCGAGCGATTCGGGAGTGTCATCATCATGAACGGGCACGCACCTCTGCACGATTATGGGGCCATGGTCCACCTTCTCATCAACAAAATGCACGGTGCAGCCGCTAACTTTGCACCCGTATTCCAGCACTGCCTGATGCACGGCCATGCCGTATATACCTCCAAATGCAGGAAGCAGTGAGGGGTGTATGTTGATTATTCTCCACTGTGAAACGAACCATGGTGTGAGTATGCGCAAGAATCCCGCCAGAACTATCAAATCTGGTTCGTAGTCTTTCAGTGCTTCGTGGAGCCTGCGGTCGTAATCTTCTCTTTTTTCTCCTTTTTTTGCAGGGATATAACGGGTTTCTATACCGTGCTTTTTGGCGCGTTCAAGCGCCATTGCATTTTTGCGGTTGGATATGACCACTACTATTCTCGCGTTGAGCTTGCCTGATTCCACAGCGTCTATAAGCGCCTGCAAGTTTGTGCCTCTGCCAGAGACAAGCACCGCGATTTTAAAAACGCGTGTTGAGAATCTGCCATCTCTGTATTCGAGAGAGAGCGAGGGCAGCGCGGACTGGAGATTGCCCAGATTTACCGCGCCGAACTTCTCCACAAGTATGTTGAGAAACTCTGCAAGCTTTTTCGAGTCATGAAGCTTGAGAAACGCGTAGTACCAAACTTCTCTGCTAAGCGGTGCGTTGATTATGTATAACTGGTCTATGTTCTCGTCTTTAACGCCCAGTGCACGCATGACTTTTCTGAGCCAGTGAATATTCACTCCCGAGCCCGGGCCGATTATACGCGTGTAAAATAAATCAGCAAGTTTTTTCATTTCATCTTTCATTTTTTCGCCTCCAGAGGTATTTCGGAGCGTAGATAATGGAGCACTTCGTCAGCATCGTACTCATCTATTTCCGGGGTTATGCGGTCCATGCGGGTGGGGGTGAGCAGCATAATGTAAAATACTCTTTTTCGCCCTTTAAATCGGTAGTTTTTCCAGTAACCTTTGATGTCTTTCCATGGTACGTCCCACTTGCCGTAGCGCAGGAGCCTTGCCTTTCGGTCGAGAATCAAAGTTTTTGTGGCAAAATGAATTTCAAGCACCACCCCGTCGTCCGCCACTCTCATGAATGCAATAATGCGGATACTGCATAAATAGTTTCCACATCAAATCTCGTAGAGAGCCAACTTGAGCCGGAGCAGGTACAGGCTTAGAATCTCTGACTCCAGCAGCATAACTCTCAAATGCTCTTCGTAGAGTTTCTGTGTTGCTTCTATGTAGCGAATATATGCATCGCGCACATCTTTGTTGTCGGTGTGTATGATTGGCGTCATCTCTGAAATTTTTTGCAGAAAATATTTTGCGTCTTCAAACTCGGCGTCGAGGTATTCTTTTTTCTCGGTAAGTTCGTAGTAGATGGCCATTTTTGCGTCATTAGTGAGTGTCTCCGGGTCTTTTTCTTTTAGTTTGAGCAGCTCTTCGAGCAGTTCGTGAGCGCGGAGCAGTGTGTGGCCCATGTCCTGCAGGTCCTGCACCTGGGCCCGGTCCATGCCGCTTAAAAGCATGCTCATTTTCTCTATACTCTCCCGAAAATCTTGCCAGTTCACATCGTCATCGTCCGCGCTCATGCGATTTTTGTATGTTGAACAACCATATAGCTATTTTCACGGGCTGAAAATTGGATATTCTCAAATAAAAAAAAGGTTCGCTGGCGCGTTAACGCTTTTTTCAATGTTTTCTGATGTGGTGGTTTCTTTCTCTGTCTCACTGATATCAATCTCTGTCAGCACTCCATTTTCCCACAAAATTTCAAGTTTGTATGGTTTTTTCAAAATATCACCTCCGGACCGTAAAATTTATAGCA
>JAADDK010000116.1 GCA_013154005.1 Methanobacteriota archaeon | reverse complement strand
AAAACGCCAAGTTCGGAGTATCTATTACATTCTATTCGAGCCACAACAAAATATACTACAATCGCTTTCTATACAACAACGAAGGCACCACCACTGATGGAAAATATAGAGGTGTGATTGGAAACTCACAGGGCTACGATGACTCTGGAGACAATGTATGGTTCAACGAATACACCGAGAAGGGAAACTACTGGAGCAACTGGGACGGCAAAGACTGGGGCACCAGTGATGCGTACACAATAAGCGGCAGCGCAGAAGAGTACGATATGTTTCCGCAGGGCCCGGCCAATCCCGTTCCCGAATTCTCATCAGCGGAACTGCTTTGCGTAATTTTGATATTTGCAGGCATCGTGGCGATAAGAACCAGAAAATCGGTGCTCTGAATTTTCTCAATTTTTTGAAGAGATATTATTTATAACCGATTGCGTTTTTCAAATATGATTCAGTACTCGGTGGATTTCGCAGCGCTCACGGAGGAGATAAAAAAGCGTGGATACGAGCGTGTTCTTCTTCAACTTCCAGAGGGGCTGACCGTACAGGCAACGGAATTTGCAGAGCAATTATCCGAGTTTGAAGTTTACATCTCTTCCACACCCACCTACGGCGCATGTGATATAGAGGTGTATCCAGACATGCTCACGGTGCACATCGGACACTCGCCCATACCCAACATAAAATACCCGGATAACATCATTTTCGTAGAAGCGTTCAGTGATGCGTCATTCACCGCGGTGGCTGAGCTGTTTGCAAGCTTTCACGATTGCGAAAACGTGGGCATCGTGGCCTCGGTGCAGCACATCAAAAAAATTCAAAATGTGAAAAAGATTCTCGAATCGCACGGTAAAAAGGTGATGATTGGCAGGGGCGATTCCCGCATCACGTATCCGGGGCAGGTGCTGGGCTGCAATTTTTCAGCCGCGCGAGAGGTTGCGGACGAGGTGGATTGTTTTGCGTTTCTTGGCACAGGAGTGTTCCATGCTCTGGGTGTGCGGGTCAGCACGGGAAAGAGCACGTTTATCCTTGACCCGTACTCTGGAACAATCACCGACGTGGAATCCGACACAGACAGATTTGTGCGACAGAGATTCGGTGCCATCGTGAAAGCGCAGGAAGCGGATACTTTCGGCATAATTGTGGGTGCAAAGATTGGGCAGCGGCGCCGTGCCCTGGCAAGGGCGATGAAAAATATGATTGAAGATGCGGGAAAAAAAGCGTACCTGATTTATTCAGATATTACCAGTCCGGAGCGCTTTTATTACGCGGTGGACGTGTTCGTCAACACCTCCTGCCCGCGAATCGCCTACGATGACTATCTGCGCTTTCCAAAGCCCGTGCTCACACCCATCGAGCTGCAAATTGCACTGAAATACAAGCTCTGGGAAAATTTCAGATTTGACGAAATCGTGGAGGTGGATTGAGGAAAAGTTAAAATACGTTCTTTTCTAATATCTCGGATATGAAAATCACCGCTATAGTGATGGTGCTCCTGATTATTGCCATCATACCCTCCCTATCACATGCTCAACTATACACGCTGAGAATGTACACAAATAAAGAGAATTACCTTAACACAGACACTGTACAGGCATACTATGTGGCGTATGGAAAGGATGGAAAAACGTTACCGGATGGAAAAGGCACCTGGTATCTCAACACCTCATTAAACAACACTCCGGTGGTATCTGGCAATATAACGGGCTCACATGGGGAATTCAAAATACCACTATATAATCTTAATTTAACAAATGTGGGTGCAGGAGAAGATTTTAATCTGGTACTTATATTCAACTATGCGGGAGAGCAGCACAAGGTCTCCCAGGGAATATGGATTGCAGATTCACATTTTCTGATATTCCAGGTTCACGCGTATCCAGAAACGCCTGGATTTCACCCGGGTAGTATGGTGACCGTAGCTATAAATTCCCCAGTGCCGGATGAGAGAGTCAGATACATAGCCATATTTCATAATACAGCAGTATGGCAAAACCTCACCTCTGTAAAACTCGATTACAACGGCTATGCAACATACAACTTTCAGATTCCAAAAACATGGAAAGATGGTGATTTTGTAAACATCGTGGCGGTAATTGGTAATAGCACTGCAAGCACCTCATTTACAGTGGGGATATGGCATAACCTACATATGAACATCACCCCTAGAAACGGAAAAGTAATCTCTGGAGACACCATAACCATCAACATCCACTACCAAAACATAAGTTCCCCCTATTTCCATTTTTACATTTTAGCAGGCACCACCGTACTTTACAGGTATTTCACATCATCCAGTGCAATAACATACAAAGTTCCGGATAACTTTTCTGGATTCCTCGAGGTAAAATGTGAGATTTTTAACTCCACAAAAGAAATAGGAACTGTGGATAATATCCTACAAATAAAATACGCGGAGCTCGGCATACAGTTCAGTCAACTTTATTACTCAGGGAACGAAAATATTGACGTATACGCTGAATTCAGAAGCCATGTAATCAAAGAGCCAACGTTTATATATTCAATTTATGCATACACTGAAAATTCATACGTACTCATTAATAAAATAACCACGACCATGGCCCGGATATCTTTTCACATCCCATCAGATCCTCCGGAAGCATATACAATATCTGTTCTTGCATATGATAGCGAGCATTCGGTAAGTGCACAGTCAAGCATTCATTATCTTGTACCGGTACAATTGCAGGCACATGTAATAACAAAATCCTCATACTCCACCTCGGCATACACTCCAGGAGAGATTCTGGAAATTAAATATTCAGTGTCTGGAATTCGTTCCTCAGGGTTCCTGTATTACGGCTTTGGCAGTGAGTTTTACACCCATCCAAAGATAATAAGAATTACGGGTAATACCACAGGGGTACTAAAAATAACCATTCCATACAGCACAAACAAAGGTATTTACATCATCCATATACAGATTGTTACCAGCGAAGTAAACAGAGAACTGGATGTACCAATATTTGTTGATGATAATCCCCCATGGAGCCAGTATCTTATATTCACCATACCCGCTGCAGATTTCCTCACACTACTTCTTGTAGGTGCAGGGTTTATAGCACTGGCACTCTATCTCAAACCAGAAAAGAATAAGCCCACACCCAAAAAAGAGAAGGAAAAAACTTCAGAGAGTGGAAAGGAATCTCTCTAACCGATCAAGCCCCTCTTTCAGATTTTCCATGGATGTTGCAAAGGATATTCGAAGATGATACTCACCGTTCTTACCGAATGCAAATCCAGGAGTGATTGCCACTTTTTCTTTGACCATCAAATCCTCAGCTAATTTTTTAGAGGGAATATCAAAATTATATCGAGGAAACACATAGAACGTGGCGTGAGGTTTCTTAACCTCTATACCTTCCATGGATGAAAGCCGCTCATAAACATAATCTCTGCGCTTTTTAAACTCAGCCACCATCTCTTCTACATATTCTCTGGTTTTCAGAGCTTCAAGGGCAGCGTACTGAGCCATGCTGGGCGCGCATGATATGGTATGCTGCTGAACCTTCTCCAGCTCAGGGATGTACCGATGAGGAGCAATTAAATACCCTATTCTCCAGCCGGTCATCGCCCAGCCCTTGGAAAATCCATTTACCACCACGGTATTCATTCTCAAATCCTCAAATACCGCAGGGGAGATGTGCTCTCCTTCAAATATTATTTTCTCATAAATTTCATCGCTGATAAGTATCAAATCGAAATCCTGAACAATATCACGTATTGCCTTGAGGTCTTCCTCTGTAAGAATACCACCCGTGGGATTTGCAGGAGAATTAATGATTAGAACTTTGGTCTTGTAATTTACCTTTGCGATTAAATCCTCAATATTAATACGCCAGTCCTTATCTTCATCTAATTTCACGCCCACAGGCTTACCTCGGGCAAAATGCACCATCTCCTGATAAGACACCCAGCCAGGGTCAGGTATGAGAACCTCGTCGCCCGGATCCACGAACGCGGATAATGTGTTAAAAATTGCAAGTTTGGCTGGGGTGACTATCACATTATCTGCATCGGCATCAACATTATTTTCCTTTCTATATTTTTCAGCGATGGCTATCCGAAGCTCTTTTATACCTGTAGGGGGAGTATAATGGGTCTTACCATCATACATTGCCCTGCACGCCGCTTCAATTATATTGGGGGGAGTCACAAAATCGGGTTCGCCCACTGCCAGAGACACTATATTGTATCCCATCTCTTTGAACTTTGCTGCCATCTCCACCAGGGCCAGCGTCTGGGAGGGGTACATCCCCTGCACTCGCTTAGATATGAGCATAAGTCCAAGTTATCAAAACAACCTATATTATTTTTTCCTATATTTTTCAGTTTTGATTCCTTTTTTATCCTTCAAAAAACCCACAACCCCACCCATCACATTCGCCTTTTTAACGTTCTGCATTTCATTATATTTAAATATTTCTGTCAAAATCTCAAAACCACCTGCATTGTACAAGATTTATTAACCAAAGATTCTTCCATATATGAAAAAATCAGTTGCAAAGTCCCAAAATCAGCCATGATAAGCAAAAAATATAAATACATATTTTTTATTTAGTTATATTGGGTGTTAAAAATGGTAGGAATAACCGAAATCTCAAAACCCGTGGCGAAGAAAACCGGATTGTCGCAGAAGAAGGCGCGTGAAGTGATCAACGCATTTCTGGAGGAAGTGCTTGAGCAGGTGAACAAAGGGGAGAGCGTGCGCATTGCAGGGCTCGGCATTTTCGAGAGGAGGGTTCAGAAAGCACGTAAAGTACGCAATCCTCGCACCGGAAAGATGATGAAAGTGGGCGAGAAGAAAAAACTCGTGTTCAAGCCCAGTGCTAACATTAAGTACCTCTAACTCTTTTTTTATTTCATTACTCCCAACTCCGTGAGTTTTTCAGGAAGGTATGTATCTGTTACATAATCCAGCCCGTACTTGGCCAGCGCCTGCTGCTCAGCTTTCTTCTTTATGTCGAGCATAAGCCGAATCTCTTCGTTCCAGAACGGTGTGTTGAATCTTGGGTCCTTCAACTCTGCTTTTAGTGCCGCGATATCTCTGTCATTAAGTTTGTCAGTGGGCAGGTCGTAGTTTAGAATATCACTGGCAGTTATACCCACAAACTCTGCGGTGGGCGTGGCAAGATATTCACTTATATGCGCGGTTTTTATAGCGCCGTAAGCGATGGAAGCAAATATGCGGAAAGACCACGGGTCTCCATCGGTAAATATTACCACCGGCAACCCAAGTTCCTCGTTCATCCTCTTCAACAGGCGCCTCGTGCTGCGGGCGGGCTGGCCCTTGATATGCACGAGCACTGCCCGCGCTTTCTCATCAAACCCGTTTTCCACCAAACGGTCGAACATACCACCGGTTTCTATGCCTATCACAAAATCGGCATCGACGTCCACAAACTTTAACTTATCATTTTCTACGTTGTAAGGAATAAGATATCCGCTATCACCAACATCATCACGACAATTGATGCGCATTGGCTTACCTTTACGATTTATTTCCTCCACAGTTATATTTCCTATCACGCTGGCACCGTCCTCCTCTGGCCTGAGCTTGAAATCCTCGCGCATGAATCCGGTTATTACCTCAAGGTCCTCGGCGAGCTTGTTGCTCTCATCCTGACTGTGGAATTTTGCCATATCCCAGCCCTCGGAGATGTAATACATCTCTCTCAGCGTCGATGATTTTTTGGTGCGAATCATATCCTTTATGAACTCCATGATATACAGAGTGCGCAAAATCATATATCCCCCATCCAACTTTTTGGCGCTTCGAGTTATACGCGAATCTCCGTATTTCCACACACCTGTACGCGGATCGAACACTATATTCCCTTTGTGGCGCGCGGCAAGTTTCATATGCGGTATATCGCCGCGCTCAAGCTGCGCGTAAATCTCCTCTGCAATCTCATAGAGTTTCTTGAGTGCTTCTTCACTCCCCATCCTGGCTCACCTCCTCTTCTACAAAATCTAATTTGATGTGCCAGTCCCCCGGCAACGGCTCGGCACCAATCACATAATTCGGATTTATACCATCGATGTAGTAATTCGTTTCTTTATACCCCTCTGCATTTTTCAATTTAAAGTGCCGGTACTCATAGCTCACCGGCTCAGCGTCTATGTCCCAGCGCACGTAATCCTCCTCCGAAATGCCATCTCCGTCTGCGTACTCACCCAGCGGGTAATCTGCAAATAATGTGAAGCGCTGGCGCTTTGCGGTGAGATTGGCAATGCGCACGGTGACCTCGATGAGCTCTCCATTCTTCTTGACGTCTTCATCAATCCACACAACGTTCATTATCTTTGATATCACCGGCTCCAGAGACGGCACGGGCTTTTCCACGATCTCGGCGCTTTTTCTCGCGATTTCAGGTATGATTTTGTTCACTATGAAAAACTTCTCGCTCAACTTTTTCTTCTTCTCTTTTTTCGCCTGATACCTGCGCAGCTGCCGACCCAGCGATTTCAAAGCGAGCTCAATTTCCTCTCGAATCTCGGGCACCTCGGCTATGGCCTCTTTCGCCTCCGAGGTGAAGGGCACCCTTGTGGAGGCAACATGCACGAGAATGATTGCGGGACCCACCGGTATGCCCTGCCCGCCCCTCTGCTCCAGACCGTAGCGGCGCCAGTCAACACTGCTTATCGCCTTGGTTATCACGTCCGCACCCTGCTGGTACAACAGCGGGACACGGTTTGCAAACCGCAGAATGCGAACCTGCTGGTCCTTCGGCAAGTCTCCACCATACACGATTCCCGCTTCCACTATGAACGGGTTACCACCGTAGACCTTCGGCTCGCGGGTAATGGGCTGCGCGTAAAATCCGGGGCGCAGAGCGCCAAGCACGTTTTTCAATCCTTTTTTTATCAAAGTCTCACCGATGGGAGAGAGACAATCTGTGGGAGGCGCCATCAACTTCACTCTGGAAAATGCCTCTAAAATTCTCCTCGCCTCGCTTAGAGAGAGCTCCTGCGGCCGCATATCCCCATAAACACATGCAATAGAGCAAATTTTCTCCGCAATCTTCGGGCTCACCCGGGTAAACTCCGACGTGAGAAACGATGTGATTCGATAAGCTTTCGTGGTTCTGGCAAGATTTATAAACTCCCCCAGCTCGATTCCGTGCGGGTGCGGCTTGATTTCCCGTACCGGCGGAGGCAGCTGCTCGGCCACCCTCTTAAACACCGTCTTGCGTCCGTCCGGCTCGATCAATGTTATTTGAGCGTGAGGATTCACTATCGCTGTCTGCTGCAAATATTCGTACACGCTCTGCTTTCCCCTATTGTACCGGGTGCGCATAACCACCTCTATGCGAGTTCCCTGCTCTCTATCCCATATCACCGGCTCCTCCTTGATTATCTTGGGCGCGTTTTTCTTGGTATCGATGGTTAAAAGCACCTCGTAGGCCACCTCTTCCTCCTTAATTTTGGAGATAATGCGTGCGGGCTTGCCCGTGCTTAGCTGCCCGTAAAGCACCACCGCGCTTATGCCGATGCCCTGCTGCCCGCGCGACTGTCGCAATGCGTGAAAGCGAGAGCCGTAAAGCAGCTTGCCGAAAACCAGCGGTATGTTTTTCCTTACAATCCCCGGACCGTTATCCTCCACGATCATTCGATACTCGTCTTTGCCCACCTGCTCAATTTGCACGGTGATATCCGGAAGTATGCGTGCCTCTTCACACGCGTCCAGCGAGTTATCCACCGCTTCTTTCACGCTCACTACCAGTGATTTTGGCAAAGAATCGAAGCCCAGAACGTGTCTGTTTTTTTCAAAAAATTCTGCCACGCTAATTTCTCGCTGTTTCTTGGCCATTTCATGAGCGATTCCCATCAGAAGTTTGAATGCACGGGTTTTATTTAAGGATAGCGCTTACAGCTATCATCTTTCACACCTCCCCCGCACACAATTACTAATTAAACCATATATCTTCAAATACTGTATTTTACGGTATTTCCGTTTATTTCACATGTCACACCGGATTAACATATAGAAAGATATAAGTACTATAACTGCATAATTTACAGCGTGAAGGTCGGGTTGAAATTTAACGATAAACGGCTTGAGTACAGGGTTTCATGTGAATTGTCGCGCAGGGGGATACCCCATGAAATTATCAATCACACCATAGATGGATACACTGTGGTACTCAGTGATTCACCTGGATGGGGTGTAGAGGTTAATGATCCCGTGGAAGGTGCAAGGAGAGCAGTCTCTTACATATACAACAAACCCCGATTTACAAAAATAATAGTCGGGATAGACCCGGGTCCTCGACCGGGTCTAGCAGTGGTTGGCGATGGCTTTATTGTGGAAGAAATTCAGCTTACCAGAGTGGATGAAACGCCAGAAGTTGTGCAGGAGATTCGCAGAGGATACCTTCCAGAGCGGATTATAGTAAGGATAGGAAATGGAGACGTGGTAAATAGAAACAGAATAGTTAACTCATTGCTTTCGGATTTTACAGTTGAAATAGTAGACGAAAAAAACACCAGTGACACCATAACCAACAGAAACGTAGAGGCCGCCAAGCACATAGCATTTACCAGAGGCAGACCTGTTATGGAACCGCTTAATACGGTAATAAGGGAAGGATATTTGCGAGAAATTCAAAGAAGAAGCAGAATAGAAAGTAACGGTATGATTACCATCCCCCGTGAGCTTGCCAGGAAGGTGGCCGTGGGAGAGCTGACATTGAAAGAGGCAATAGGTTTGGTGCAAGAAAATGAAGCCTGAAGATGCAATTAGCAAAATCGACGATATATCCAGTATCGTGGCAGTGGAAATTCCAGAAACGCTGGAACTTAATGGCATAAAATATAACTTGAGAGCGGACTTATATTCAAATAACCCGGGTACTCTAACCAAATACACCAGATTATACGAAGAGCTGCGAGCCGAGATTATGAAGATGGATGAGGTTCCAGAAGAGCTTGTAAAAAAAGCAATTGTGCTTAGAAGAGTTGTGATATTTCTTAAAGATTATAAAAAAGAAAGTGATATAGATGAGAAAAAAAGATGGCTTGAATATGCCAGAAGGGTGAAGCCATGAGATGTGCTGTTACTTATAATCCAACGCATGTGTATCACAACATGCATGGTTCTCCGGAAAAGCCTGAACGTATAGAAAATGTGTACAAGTATCTGAAAATGAAACTAAGTGATCAGGTAGATTTCTTTGACATAAGAGAGCCTGCAAACATGGAAGATATTCTTGCCGTGCACACGGAACCATATCTTGAATTTTTAGAGAGAATGTCCATGCGCGGGCCCACTTTTCTGGGAGATAGCACATATTTGAACAAATATTCTTATCTCGCAGCATTGATGGCAGCAGAGGCATCCATTATCGCAAGTGACTATGTTGTAAATATGGATTATGATTTTGCATACGCACTGGTCCGCCCGCCAGGGCATCACGCCACGGAGGACATGTACGGGGGATACTGTCTCCTGAATAATGCGGCGATCACCGCGAGACATGTTCAGGAACGCGGACTACGCAGAGTAGCGATAATAGACTGGGACGCCCATGCGGCAAATGGAACGATGAAAATTTTTTACTCCACCAGAGATGTGCTTTTGATATCCCTGCACCGGGACCCGAGAGATTTCTATCCACATGAGGGCTTTATCCATCAGATTGGCCGAGGAGAGGGCACCGGTTATACGGTAAATATTCCCCTTCCAGCAGGGGCGGGGGATGTGGAATATCTTCGGATTTTCGAAGAGATCATCCGCCCAATTATAAGAAGTTTTTCTCCTCAGTTTATAATAGGCGATATAGGGTTCGATGCCCATTATTCGGATAAAAACATTGGCCTTGCACTAACTTCCAGAGGATATGTGGAAATAATCAGATCAATAAAATCGTACGGAAGGATGTTCATGCTTGTGCAGGAAGGCGGTTACACTCCACACAACCGAGAAATTGCATATGCCATAATGGAGTATCTTTTGAGAGGCACCATACCGGAAGAAAATGTGGAAGTTTCAGACAGGTTGATGAATTATAAAAAGGTGTACAAAGACGTTGATGACATAATTTCCAAACTAAAGTTCATATTTTCCAGCTACTTTGATATGGGGTGATATAAAGTGCTAAAAATAAAAAGAGTGCTTATTGCACAGGGAGAAATCGCAGAATCTTGGGAGTATTACAAAAACGAGCATTTAAAGTATTACATTTACGCTTACAAAATTCTTAAAGGGAGAAAATGGAACACATTAATCCGGTGGGACAACCTGAATGGGATGGACCATGTGGATATCTACGATGAAAATGGCAATTTTATGGAATCAAAGGAATTCCCCCGACGGGAGTTTGAAGATATTGTCAAAATAGTATCCACATTCAGAAAGAACATAATAGCCATGGATTTGAGCAATCTGTGAGGTGAACTGTGTGAAGGTGATAATTAAGAGAGAGTTCAAAAAAGAGCATATCACCGTACTTAAAAAAAGCATACGTAGAAAATATGGAAGATTCGAAAAGGTTAAAGCATTGCTTGCTTCAAAAGGATGTGCGTCACCAGGGATTGGAGAGGCATACCTGATATATCTCTGCACCATGAATGAAGAACCTATCGAAGAGGAAGTGATTATTAAGGACAAAAAAGTATTCAATGTGTTCTCCGCAAAGAGATTTGAAATGATTGACTATATAAACAATCATGGCCCACTTTCCCTGAAAGAACTTGCTCGTAAAACAGGAAGAGACTACAAAAATGTATACGATGACATATGCGCCATGGAGCGCTTTTTGATACTAAACGTAGTGAAATCGGGAAAAGAAAAAGTACCCATTGGAAAGATTAACTCCATCGAAATAAGAATATAATTACGAATTATACCATAGAAAAACTTTAGAATTCTGGCCTCAACAATTACAAATAATACCATAAATTTTCAATGTACGTTTTTGCAAGAAACATTTATATACTATCAAAGATTATTGGTTATTGCATGTATGCGTATCGTCTATGTGATGTGAACTACAATCTAAAAAATCGAAAAAGTAACGTTATGGGTGGGAGAGGTAGTTTATGGCTTAGCGAAGGGGCGATACTCATCAAAGTAAACGGTTCATGGATTAGGTTGCCCAAGGCGCATATTGTGGGCGCAGCGATGGAGCGTAAGATTCTGAAAATATTTTTAAGAAATAAAGTATCTGTGGAAGTGAACTCAAAAAACGATTATATAATCCATGCTCTTTATCACTATATAGAGGGAGCCGTATGGAAGAAAGCGTAGCTAGAACAATATATGTATTCGGCGAATTAACAAAAATGGAAGTTGCTATAAACACAGCCATAACAAAATCAAAGGTACCAACCAACGAAATAAGACATCTTTTGAAAAGTTTAAATAAATACCAGGCGGAAAGAACACCGCTGTTTCAGTATATATCATATTTATTCAGAGACATAGGTCTTGGAGAGTTAAAATGTCATGAGTTCTCTCCATACCGGATTGTGGTGGGCGTTTATAATTCTCGGGTTCCCGGGTTATTTTCAGAAGTTCGGGGGAGAACATGCTACATAACCGCGGACGCACTTAAGATGTTTTTTGAGAAGGATATGGACATTCTCACAGAGGTTAAAGAACTCAAATGTGTAAATGAAGGACACGATCACTGTGAATTTGAAATAAACATGGACCCCCTTGATGTGCTGAAATTCATAGTGGAAAAAGGAGACATTGAATACATGAAAAAATTAAAAAATGGAGAGAAAGGTACCATCGATGAATTGAGAAAACTTATCTTGGAAAAATACGGATTAATCAAAGGAGACGAGTTAACAATACTGGGTAAAAAATACCTGGATATTGAACCGGTTAGAGAAATGGATGAAATTCATCGACCCTGGAAAAAACTGTCAGAAATCTCTGAAGTTACAGCCTCTGCAAACTCATTTGCCGAGGCGTTCTCAAAAACCATTGAGGAGGAAGAAGTTAAGGATATTGATGAGAGCAAAATAATAAACGTTGTGGAAGAGGTAGAAAACAGCCGCAGCTTCGCCGAGCTCGTGGCGAAAGTTATGAATAAGGAGGTGAAAGATGATGAATAGATTTTCGTCGGGAATTTTTGGTCTGGACAGGTTGATAGAAGGTGGATTCAGAGATAAAACGGCAAATGTGATTGTTGGTTCCAGCGGTACAGGAAAAACGACATTTGCGATACAGTTCATAATGCATGGCATCGAGAACGGAGAGCAGGGCCTTTACATTTCGCTGGAAGAAAAACCAAAACAAATAATGGAAGAAGCAGCACTGATGGGTTTTGACATGGAGAAGTACTATGAGGAAAAGCTGTTTTTCATCCATTTAAAAGGAGAGAATTTCAAAAAGATGATTGAAGAGCAGCTTCCTGCCCTAGTTAAAGCAAGGAACGATTATCTCATAAAGACCAGAACCGTGGTGGACCCCCTCACCCCCGTGATATGGGCAACCAACGATAAACTCCAGCAGAGAGAGCTCATAGGTAATTTATTCTATACAGTAAAAAATCTGGGTGTAGTCGTGGCCACCGTGGAAGAGCATGCAAGACCCGGTGAGACCATTGGTGAAGATGTGCTCACACCAGTGTACTTATCGGATGGTGTAATACACCTTGACTATTATCCGGTGGGGGGTGCATTCAACAGAACATTACAAATACTGAAGATGCGGGGAACCAAGCACGGAGAGGGCGTTTATCCGTTCGTGTTTGTCAGGGGTGCAGGTATCGTAGTAAGAAGCACCCCCATAGAGAAGAAGAAAGAGAAACAAAGCGACTATTCCAAAGTTTTCGATGACGCTATAGAAACTGCAAAAATGCTCAAAGCTCCACTCAGTTTGATTATGAAACTGGAAAATGTGAAGAAATGGTGGAACTACCCATACTCTCCTGAAGAAATAATAGAAATAATATTCGATTCGGCGGGTCTGAAGGTGAGGTGAATTGCAGAGCAAAAACCTTGAAAAAACCCTGGAAGCGAGAGATGTAACCCTTCTTCGTGCTCTGCTCCACATGTCCATCAAGAAGCTGAAAGAAGAGGGAAACATCGACCTTATTTTATTTGTTGGAGTTAACGGCAGAATTTTTGACTCGCTGATTCCAGAGAGGCTGGATACCAAAGAGTATTATCTGCTTAACCAGTTTAAAAGCAACCTTCACAAAATATGTGCCCAGTTAATGAGCAAGAGCATGAAAATTTCCATAGAGACGTATGATGCGGGTACGATGATTATAGCCCTGGTGGGCGATGCAGCATTTTTAACACTGATGATTACACGTGAGCTTAATCATGAAGATATGAGAGACGTCATATCATCAGTGAATAAATGGACTGTCATAGTAAACCACATATTCCAATTAAAACCGCTGAGCGGCCCGGAAACAGAAGAATATCCAGAGGAGATTAAGAAAGAGCTTCATGGACTGAGCCGCCAGTTATTTGTGGAGCGTTTTGAATACACAAAACAGTACAGGAAGAATCAAAAGATTTTAGAGTATCTTAAAAAAGAACTCGCAGGCATAGTGGGAATAGGAATGGTAGATGAAATACTCACCATTTCTTTTAATGAAATGGGAATTGCGCCACAATATATGAAAGACGACTTGTGGCCAATCCTGGTGGAAAGGGTCTGCGATAAAATACGCTCCATGAGAGGAGACGTTATCGCGGATGAATACTACAAAAAATGGATAAGAGATATAGAGAGGCTAATAAGGACATTTGTGTGATGATCTATGCTGGATGAAAATGAACTGAAAAAGATCAACGATGCTCTAAAAAACCGTGCCACGGTTAATATGTTATCTGAGATGCGAAAAGATCTCGAACAACGTATAGATAAAATAATGGACGAAATAGACAAAAAAAATGAAGATAAAGATTTGAAAATAGAAGAACTTCGCAAAGAACTTACTAAGATAAAAAAAGAACTCGAGACACTCGAACAAAAAGAGAAAAATATAGAGATTTCGCTATCCTCACTCCGAAGTTACACATTGAAATATGAAAAATTGAATAAAAGACTTCGCGGAATTGAAGAGGTAATCGGTGTTGAGGAAGATATAAATGTAAATAAAATACCACCCAGTATCTTGCGCCTTGTATATCAATACACTCTCAACGATGCCATATATGAACTAAGAAAATACGTTGGTTACGAGCAGGCAGAAACAATAATTAAAGAAGTGTTGCAGGATGTGCGCACAAAGACCAGTGGTACGGAATTATTCAAATTTTCGCAGGGAAAAATAGAAGCCCGAGACATAGAAAAAGCCATCGAAAGAAAGCTCATTTCCCCCAAACAAATACATCTTACATACATAGAAATCGTTAAAAAAATCAAAGAGTATCTGCCCGGATACACTCCAAAAAACTTTGCCTCTCTGCTTCGGACCAAAGGTCAGGAATATGCCATAGAAACCTCCACAGAGAATAGATTAAGAATCGAAATGCTCGAACGCCATCTTGAATCAGCGAGAAATGAAATGGCATATCAAGAAAATGTTCTCAGAGAAGACATAACAGAAATAAAAAGAATGATGGACCAAGATATGCAGGAGAATATGAAAAAAGTTAATGAAAAGTTTGAAGATGTCCTCAGAAGAATAGAAAAAGTTAATGAAGATGTTGCAAGGATCTATGAGGACATATCCAGAATATCCCCATATCTCAACATGTTCATAAAATCTGTGTTTAAAGAAATAGAGGATAAAATACCTCCAGAAGGTATAAAAAGAGACGAACTGGAGTTCCCCCCAAAAATAATTGACGATTTTCTAAATGAAAGAATCCCACAGGGACAGATAATAGTAAAGGATGATGTTATTTATTTGATAGAAAAAGTAAAGGATAAAATAATCAATACAATTGGTGATGATTTTATAAGCTTTTCTGAGCTTAAAAAGAGGACGGGATACGACAAAGATATCCTAATCACCGTGCTTGAAATTATGAAGAATGAAGAAACCATCAAAGAACGAAAGTATGGAAAAGGAAAGAAATATAAAAGGAGGTGAAAAAAGTGTTGGATATTGCCCTGGTTTCACTCATCCAGGACATGAGTGAAAAGGCGGGTGTGGAAGGAACCATACAGTACTGGCTTAGAGTAGGTGAAAATCTGGCCAAGAGAATGGGAAAGGAAGCGTATATGGGCTGGCCATCGTTTAATGTGGCCCTGAGAGAGGGACGCACCGCATTTTCGATAGAGGGAAATGTGGTGGCACTGACCGACCTCGCAATAACAGACGTAGATGGCGATGTGGTTGGATACATATACGCCTTGGAAAAATGCGTATTTGAACCCACTATTCTGAGAGTAAGATACAGTGTGGGTCAGTTACCCAAAGCTGACAAGCAGATTGCGGATGAATATAATATGACCTACAAGGATATTACCGTGTGTAATTTTTGTATTATACACGTAAAATTCAGAGAGGAGGTTGCAAAAAATATAACCATTGCAGGACAGCCACTAGATGCTCTGCATCTTGCCAATCGTGGCTTTACAGGAAACACAAAAATTGACGAGGAGAACCTCAACAAAATAGGTATAAACAAAGAATATGTGCGTAGTTTACTGAGAAACTACGCCTGCGTGTTTGCTCTGGTAATGAAAGGTGCCCGTCTCAAGGGGGAGGTGAGTGAAGAATGAAAAAGAAAGAAGGAAACGAGGAA
Source organism: Methanobacteriota archaeon (assembly GCA_013154005.1). Classification (GTDB taxonomy): domain Archaea; phylum Thermoplasmatota; class Thermoplasmata; order Thermoplasmatales; family Aciduliprofundaceae; genus JAADDK01. The sequence continues at coordinate 14,049 of JAADDK010000116.1, read as the reverse complement.
ATTCTGGACAATCCCATGGTGGACATAGCCACATATCTTTTCTTGGAAGACATAGCGGATAAGCAGGGCGCTGCTGGAATGAATAACTATCTCATAAGTCTGGCATACTCACTCGCCAGAAGCATGCCCGAAGAAGAGTATTCAAAATGGGAAGATTTTGTGGAGGCAATAGTGAAAGGAGAATCTATACTCTCTGCGTTTGAGACAGTTAATGCTGTATCTGAAAATTGTATGGTAACTGTGGAGAGCCCGTTCCTTAGAGGCTGGAAAGAATACACAAAAAGAATCGGCGAATTTCCAAGAATTCACAAAGAAGTTGCAGAGTATTACAACTCGCAAATAACACCCACTGCAATAGAGACAGGGGATATAATAATTCAAACCTACAGAAAAGCTGCGGCGGAAAAAATCACTGTAAGTGGCAAAAAAATAAATGTGGCCCATATTGCAACAGTGTCCCCCGATGGCTCAAAGAAAATCGCTCCAGAAGAGTGGCTACCAATCTTACTTGAGAAGGCAAAGATTTCCAGAACCCAGCTAAACATGATTTTGAGAAACAATGCCTCAGTGTGGCTGGTATACCCCACACTCTAATTTTTTGAGGGGAGGCGGTTGAAACTTCTATGCGAGGATTCATCACTTAAATATTATATATTTGAGTCCGCCTCCGAAATAGATGAATTTGAGGCTCAAAATTTCGAATTTTTCCATATATATGGCATAACAGATTACAAAGAAACTTTTAAAATATGGCTCAGAAAATTTCCAAGACCCATACTTATCGCAGGATTAAAAAATAAGGAAATAGTCGCATTTATCTACATAGACCCATGGGAAGAGTTGCCAGATATAGTTAACGTACTCCGGGCCCAAGAAACAATTCCCCAAATGCGCGGTAAAAAAATTGGATACAAAATGTTCCTGCTGGGTGCGTTTTTCACCCCTGAGATGATAATAACCAAACCGTTAACCCAGCAATCCAAGAGTTTTTATGAACATATTGGATTCAAAGATGTCCGAGAAATGGTAAGATTTAGAGGATTCCACTCATTAACAGGCTATCTCGCCCTGCCCATGGCAAAAAAAAGAGAACATTTGATGCGATTTGAACAGTATTTTACCGTGGTACATTTATGACTTTTTCCATTTGGGCTTGGATTCATGACCCTTTTTACGGCCGAAAAACATGAACAAAAACAGTATTCCCAGAGCCGCTGCACCAGCAATGCTTACATAGCCCACCCAATCATAATTTGGTGGCTTGCCTATATAAATTTCCCTTGAATAACTCTGCTGACCATTTGGAAATACCACACCTTTTGCCACAACCTTCATCTCTATTTTATGCGGACCATCGCTTACATCAGGAACCCAATGATAAACTGCCTTTGCGGAAGAGTTCGATTCTATTTTTTTCACTGTGGTATTACCTATGAATTTACCGTCCACGTAGAAGTTAACAGTTACATTATAAACTGTATATGGCTCTGAATTTTTGAGATCTGCAACCACCATGTACGTTTTCTTTACATCCAAATATACCACTCTTTCGAATATTTTCATGTTCCCCGAATTATTCATTATTCCATACGCCTTGAAATCCAGATAAATCCTCTGAGGAGTATCCGGCGTCTTCACATCAAATACAAATTCCCCGGTGGTGCTGTTTTTCATAATCTGATTTACCGGCGATGCCCCAGTCAGGTTTTGACCTCCAATTAGCAATGTACATTTGTATTTATCGAAAAATGTGGTGATGCTCACTTTGTAAGTAACCGTAGTATTTGTGGCGGCCACGGTGGGACCTTCAATATGCATTCCACTGCTAACCGCATTAGTTTGTGGAACAAGGTACAGAACCGAACCCAGCATCAAAAAAATTAGAAGATATGCTTTTACGTTCATTTTCTCTTCCTCCCTATAATTCCTATTGCAACTGCAAGGGCAATTGTCACACCCCACACCCAGTAGAAGTACTGTGGTATCTGTGTACCAGTATAATTCTCCACATTTTCACCTTTTACATACAGCGTGGACGAAGACAACTCTGGATAATTAAGATTGTACTTTACCACATGCTCTGTTCCACCGTACACGGAAAGTATTATAGGCTCAATTGTAGATGGATGGCCTCGGAGGGCATGGGCAATAACCTGAACAGTCACCCTTTTACCCGCAGACACATTAATCCAGTTTATTGGGCTCCCCTGCATATAAACTTTAACATCCCATCCTTTGCTTAGCAAATCCACACGATTGAGCACTGAGATAGTGTAATTAACCCATCTGTTTCCATTGTTCACAATCTCAACATCGTACACCAGAGAGCTATTCTCCCAGTTCATTTTAGTTTCCTTAATCTCCGTGTTATATATGGCGGTAACGTTGGTTTTCACATCCACCGTGCTCGCATACCCGGAGAACAGGGCGCGTACCTGGAAGGTTGTTTCACCATAGGGTGCGGAAACTGGAACATGAATCACCAGTGAGACCATGGTACTTTTACCCGGTAACAAAGTTATTTCTTTTGAATCCTGCACATTCCAGCCATTCACTCCCTCAAACTTAATTTTTTCCTCAATATTTCCTACGTTCTTCACACTCAGCGTTACTCCTATTGTGCTGTTTGGTCTCGCATAAGTATCCACACTAACAACATGTATAGACAGTTGATTGTATGTATTGCGTATCAGATGTAAATCATAACTCACTGTACCATTTACGGTGACATTTCCGCGATAGAAATACTGTACATATTCTCCGTATTCAGTGCGTATAACCTCAGCGCTTACGTTGTATATCCCCTCTGGAAGTATAATCCAGTAATATCCGTTTGAGCGCACTTTCAACTCACCGAATTCAGTATGGAACACCACGGTAGTATTAACCTTACTGTTATGGAGATAGGTCATACCACTGACCATATATGCGTTTTCCATCTGTATTTTCAGAAACATCTCACTTCCCGTAATCTTCACCTTGGAAATATTGGCATATTTCTTTGCACCTTCTATGTAATACGTGTACACCATGTAATTACCTGGGGTAATTCTGGCATTGAACGCCCCTGTTGAATCCGTGCTGACAGTTACATTCATTTTGCCTTTGTCCAATGCGACAAATGTAACCTGCGTATTTGCAACCCTAACACCATCCGCATCCAGCACACCGGAGACAGATGTTAATAACATTTTTTTGTTTATCCAGAGATTGACCACAGTATCTGTTGTGATTGTTGAAGTATTGTAACCATAGTAAACGTAGTAAGTGCCATTTTCCAGTTTCATTTCTTCCGCACTGAAATTATATGTGCCGGCAGGAAGTCTTATCACCCCTCCAGTAAGCGAGAGGCTTATATTTCCCTCACGAATATGCACTTTCAGATTCTCTGTGGTATTGCTAAGTTTTGGATACACAAAGTATGATTGTTCAAGTGGCACTTCTATAGTGGCATTCTGCGTTATGCTAACTGCCATAAGCGCAGCATAGGATGAGTTATAAGCGTAAAGGGTATAATTTCCCACGGGCAATTTGACTATTTTTCCAGTTGTGTAGTTATTACCATTGTGATACCAGGTTACACCTGTAGCCTGCGAAATTACCGTCACATGCGCATATGCCCTGAATGAAATATTGAAACTCTGCGCTGCATATCCAAGATTAACAGTGACCGTTTTGTTTTCCAGCTCATAAGATCTATTAAAGCCCACCATTGAAACCGTATATGTACCAGGAGGCAGAGCAATAGCATATGATGATGTTACATTGTTTACACGATAGGTGACATTGTTATTCTCAAACACCAAATCCACTGGAAGAGTGTTCAATTTACCGTATCTGTAAAGATGTCCGTACAGATTAACTTTGTTTGGCACCACCGAGATGTAATAAGGATTACGCCCCGATATACCTACCATGGTATATCCCCATAGCTTTACTTTGATGTTATAATTGATTGTGGTGGGCATAACAAATCTACCGTCAGGCGGAATATTTCTTATCTCAAATATACCCTGCGAATCATAGAAATACACCAGTCCATTTCTCAGCGTTTCGTTTGGATCCATTCTTCCATTTCCATTCATATCATAATACACGTACCCGGTCACATTGTAGGCTTTTTGCATTGTCAAACTAACATTCAGATCAGTATGCAAATCCACAATGGTCCTTGCGAAGTATGGGGTTCTGTTGGTATCGAACCCAACCGCACCGAGAATATATTTACCTGCAGGCAAGAACATCTCGTAATACCCTGTCCCATTAGCATAAGCTCTGTAAAACACGCCATTCTGTTCATATGCATTAATCTCTGGATTTTTAACTTTATCTGGTCCCACGTATCCATAAAGGCGATAGGCTTTTTCTAAGTTCATGGATAAAGAGAGATTCCTATCCAGATTTATGAAATTAAGGTAGCATGTTCTTTCATTACCTACGTATGTGGTGGTATACACAGTATAAAAGCCTCCAGGTAGCATTACCGAGAATGACCCATCTCCACCTGTTTTGAGAATGTAATTGTCATAGGGTCTCAAATCTGAGGAGATTTTTATATACACGTCCGGTACAAGCTGACCGTTGAAGATAAGCCTCCCGCTTAGCTTAAATGCGTGTCTCAGAGTAAGATTCACAGAAGTTGAATAGTTCCACAGGTTAATAATTACTGTATTTTTACTGCTTACGTAGCTACCCACATGAGCCACCACTGTGTAATTATCGGGTACCACAAGCACCCTAAATGCACCGGTGCTGTTGGTAGTAACAGTATAATTTGAATAAATACCATTGAGTTCAACTGTTGCATTCCTGGCCGGTGTGCCATCCGAATAAGTCACATTTCCATAGATGTACGAAGGAGGAACCCGCAGGTCTTTGGTGAGATTGACCCCAGAGCTCATTGTGAGATTCTCAAAGTCATAGAAATACCGACCGTTGAGAATAAGGCTCACTGTATATGTGTGCGGCGGCAAATCATTAATATGATACAATCCATTGACTATTTTACCCTCTGCTCTGAAATCATAGGTTTTATTTTCCAAGATTACCGCTCCAGAGTTTACTTTGACGTCTCCTGAATCGTACTTGTTATCGTGGTTCACATCAAAATACACCATACCATCAAGGTTTGAGGGTTTCACTACAATATTCTTCTGTATAACTATGTTAGGAACAAGCCTCTCTGCCTGAGCTTCGCTCACATTCACATGCCCCACATACAATCTCGTTTGTTCAATCTGCATTATTTTATTTAATTTACCATTGGTAGATGCCACAAGAGTTAGATTGCCCGCCACTGCATATAGCTTGAAATAGCCTGTGGAATTGGTAAACACAGACTCGTGCGGTATGCCGTACTCATCAAGCAAAGTGATTCGAATATGCTTTAATGGCTCGCCGGTAGAGAGCTTTACATGGCCCTCGATTATGGCACCTTCGTAGAACTTGATCATAACCACATCGTTAGGTAACACACGATATGCAGGAGGATTCAACTCCACAGTTCCCTTATGCTCTCTCTGATATTTCACCGCCAGCTCTACGGGTATCGGCTCCCATGCATCGGTATGATTCTGATAATCTTTGTATGGATTCCAGTAAGCGGTTCTGTACACCAGCTTGAAATGGGTCAGATTCCAAGCCTGCATTGGATTGTAATTATACAGCCCCGGTGAGATTCCCGGAATCCCATTGCCAATTCCTACTTCCTCACCAGAATAACCGATAAACGCCCGATAAAGCATCGAATCATAGAACATCGGCTTATAGATAATCTTGTAATTCACTATATGTACGTTTGCCGGCACTTTATCCAGTTCATATTCATTTCCGTATTCATCCACCGCCTTGAGGTCGTAGAAATCGTAGGGAACAACGGTACCACCGTACTGATGTATACGGCGATCTCCCAGTTTTGCAGGCGCATAAAATATACCGGTATTCCGTCCAGAGAACGGGAACAATCGATAATCCACCGCAAAGTATCTGAGATCTGTATGAGTATAGTTCCTTACCGAATCATATAGATTTACCAGAAATCCCTGGCTATGATGAGAAAACATACCCATAAGATACACGTATTTTACGTTCTCTGGCGAGATATCCTTTGAGAACCTACCATAATAATCCGGATCATTCAAAACGGTATCGGTGAACTTTGCCGGATCACTAAATGCTTCTTTGATTTTCTCCACCTCGCCATCTGTGAAATATTCATGTAAAATCTTTATCATTCCGTCTGAGAAATTGTGGTTATGATGCGCATAATCACCATCCATAAGCCGGATCACAAACAGCGCAATTTCCTGACTTTCATTCTGAGCAAGCAGCATCTGAGCTGCCACTCTATAACCGTCCTGGAAGTTATCCGCCACCACCGGGTGCTGCCCTTTCTGTATACCTTCAAATCCGTAATCCCACCACGAGATAAATCCTGGTCGGTATTCAGGTGGGGTGGAATTATCCTGCTCCCGTAACCATCTCCACGCACGTTCCCACGGATAATCGCTCTTGGGTAGTGAATATCCAAAAGCACCCAGATACCACGGCGCAGACTTGTTATACGCAGTCTCATTGGGTTTCATAAATGATGGAAGGGTGTTATAAATCTGCTTATCGAATTTCTTCTTTTCCTCGTATGGAATTCCAGCATCCACTGCGCTCCACACTGTGGGTACCACAAGCAAAAATGCAATCATGAGGGCCACTATCACCTGAGATACTTTAAATCCTGCCTTGAACCTCTTCTTAAATCCACCACGGAACTTCTTTAACTCTTCGAAAGTATCTCTGAAATGCAGTGCATCAAGAATCCACACAAGTCCTATTGCTCCAGCTATGGCAAACGCGGGAGAGGCATTGTAGATAAAACGAGCCGCTGAAAGTGCCATGTAAATAGCAATCAAAGAATACAGCACAAAGAATATGAAATAATCCTTTGTCTTCTTTCTAAGCATGTACACCATTTCTGCAAGACCGAGGAAAGTTAATATAAATATTCCCACACCTGCAGACATAGCTATGTAACCGAGAGTCGCCGGCTGTGCCTCCGCTATTGTACTGTAAAGCTTGTTTTTAACAAAGTATCCCTGACCACTCACAATCCAGCTCCACGTAGTCGGGAAAAACGTTGCAATTAGCAGTCCTGCACCTGCCAGTATAAGCGCAGCCACCGAAAACACCAATGGCCACGGATATTTGTTAGTAACCTCCATAAAGAGAGCCACACCAAATACACCCGCTGTCAGCATAAACGGTACATCAAACCATACAGGGATGCGATGTGTTACATAATACCAGGGGAACGAAAGTCCGAATCCGATTACCATAAACAGAAACAGAAATACCGCCATATGCAGATTTGACCTGTTCCTGAATCTGTTTATAAGAATCTGGATGAACAGATATATAAGGAGAATTACCAGACCGTATGTATAACCCTTCCATGCAAGGGCCAGTGCAGCCATGGACATACCCGAAAGCGACGCATATATCATTGATAATTTATTCTCTTTAACAAATAATCCGAGTCCTTCTTTGATCTGGTCTTTTTTGGTCCAGTCCTTTATCCACATCCGATAATGCATCTTTTTAAGAGCCATTAAGAAGAAATAGAAAATAAGCAGAATGAAAAACAAGTCAAAAGCGTCCCAGTCTGCCTGCGTAACCACACCACGAGTCAACGCACCGGGCATTATGGCCATAAACAATGCGGCCATCAGGCCCACCTTTCTGTTAAATGCCTCTTTTGCAAGAAGATACACAACTATCACAGACAATGACGAGAATATTGCAGGGAATAGAATCAGGGATAAAATCGCACCATGATACTCCCCAATAAACGGTGCAAACACATACCCCATAAGGACTATAGCCCAGTGAAACAGGGGAGGTCTGGGGTTAGTAGAACCTCCAGGGTAATTTAGCATAGGATCACGAATAAGCTGATGTTTGTGAGAAAGTATGTATCCAATAATCCTCTCATGATAGTATGAGTCCGACCCTCCAGACACCGCGTATCCATTCTGTATCGATGGCTCTAGCCCCCAGTAGACCCTGAGGAACAGGGCAAACACTACTATGAGGGCAAGAATCAATGGTACCCTGAGCTTCTCTGCCGATATGTTCCATTTAAATTTTTGCCTAGGCATGGTGAATCACCAGAATTGACAGCGATATCACATTTGCTATAAAAAACTTATCGCATTCTGAAACGCAATCTTTAAAAACAACCTTGCTTCACCGTCTGAAAACGCTAACGGTTCTGGGAGCTCTTTAAAAAACCTTGACTCAAACTCACCCTCGCCTGAAAATTTCTCAAATTTTACGAGATATACCACCAGATTGGAGTCCTCATATATTTTACTCAGCACCCTTCCAACCACGCCGGCCTCTTCCAGAAGCTCACGTTGTACGGCGTCTTCCGGTTGCTCTCCTGGTTCGACCCTGCCTCCGGGGAACTCCCAGCCACGCCGCGGATTAAAAACCATCAAAAACTCACGACCGCGCATGACAATACCTATAACCACTTTATGGGAGCACATAGACAGTCCCATCAACCACTATGGCATTAACATACTTTCCAGGTTCAAGGTGCCATGGTGTGCGCGCGTCAATCACTCTATTTTCCTCACTGAGAAGCTGAACATTTTCACCGTCCTGATATATTACAAGCATCTTCTTTATGTTTTTCCTCTCAACGAGCATATATATTCTGTGCCTCTTGGAATCTATAAGCTTCGATTTCCCGGAAAGAATATCTTTTCCTTTGATGAAATTCTGATTTATTCCTTCTATAAGATAATACGTACCCTCCACGTTGACAACATCTCCTGTGCGATACGCGGGCAATCTCACCGAATAAGTAACCCGATATATATCCTGCCCGTCTTTGCGTCCCGCAATCTGAGGAGATTCCTTGACCGTTGCCCCGTATTTTCTAGCAATTTCTCTTGATATTTTTCGTGCTTCCCTTTTATCGCTGAGATAAAAATCCCATCCCTCTCTTCTCTCAACACTTTTGGTAATGAAGAGATTTTCATTTTTCTGTGCATAATACTCCACCCGCTCCCGCAAAAATTCTATAACCTCCGAGACTTCATACTCTCTCAGACCGCGAAGCTGCAAAATTGCCTCAAAGTAATTGCCGTAGTATCTGTTGCAGCGCGGGCACGATTCGTATTTAAGGTCAAAGAGCACCTCATGAAGCTCCCGTGTATGAATATCTTTGTAGGTGATATCCACAGTGGCCAATACATGAAACTCCCCCTCTATCTCCCCATGTTCCACCCTCAGCCTGTAAGAATCATATTCGTGCATGAACTTCAGATTTCTGTCAACCATCATATATACCGCATCTTCCAAGGGCACATGCTCCCAGTGTCCTCCAAACTTGACTGCGTGACAGTGCGGACATATTGTTAAATCGATATACTGCGGCAGCTCTGTGAATTTAGTCTTCTTTAAGAAACAATCCTCGCACAGTCCATCGTATTTTGCCTCTTTTTTGCCGCATTCAAGACACTGCATAGCAAAACACCATACCATATAGAATAAATAACTTTTCCTCATCCATGTGACATGCTATCACGAAAAGTTTATGATTTGCTCACATATCCCCCTGCGAAATATTTATATAACCCAATTTCGTACCATCACAATTAGGAAGGAGTTGGATAGTGTGGAAGGGAATTATGAAGATTCACTGGTTACCATCGATGTGCTTGCAAAAGCGATACAAAACGGACTGAGTCGCCCAAAAAGAACGCTTAGCTATGAAGAGGCAATGATGACCGCACTTCATGTTCTGAATTTCTTCGGTTTTGGAGATAGAATCATTGACAATATGCTGGAGCCGGAGGACAGAGACACCTTTTACATGCTGGAAGACCTGGATATTCTGGAAACTGAGCGCGAGGAAACAACACTCTGGGACGGACGTGAGTGGCGTATACATTACTGGCTCCTTAACAAAGAGCGTATATTCCAGCTTTTAGAAGGCCCGGTTGAGGTTGTGGAGGAAAAAGAAGATATTGGCGATGTATACAATGAGATTCCAGATGAAATCTGGAGCAGATACTGAGGTGTTTTTATGCACATTGCAGTGGTGATTCATGACAGATGCCAGTTTAAAAAGTGCAATTATGAATGCAAAACGTACTGTCCGCCAGTGCGCATGGGCACGGAAACGGTAATTATAACGGAATCCGGGTATCCGCGCATCGTGGAAGAACTGTGCGAGGGGTGCGGTATCTGCGTGCACAAGTGCCCGTTCGAGGCGGTGAAAATCATAGGACTCCCTGAGGAATTGAACGAGGACCTGGTGCATCAGTACGGAGAGAACGGGTTTCGGCTGTATCGCCTGCCCAGAGTGCAGAGGGATAAGGTGGTGGGCATACTCGGCCCCAACGGCATTGGAAAGTCCACGGCCATCAAAATACTGTCGGGAGCTATTGTTCCCAACCTCGGAGATTACAATTCTGAACCCTCGTGGGACAAGGTTATAAAGTTCTTCGCAGGTACCGAGATGGCCGACTATTTTGCAAAACTCCGGGACGGAGAGCTAAGCACGGTAATGAAGCCACAGTACGTGGATAAGATTCCCATGGTGTTCAAGGGCAGTGTGCGCGAGTTACTGAAAAAGGCGGATACGCAGGGGCGCCTTGACGAAGTCGCCGCCATGCTGGAGCTGCAAAACACGCTGAATCGAGATATTGCCAGAATAAGCGGTGGCGAGCTGCAGAGTGTGGCCATAGCCGCCGCACTGCTCAAAGATGGAGACGTATATTTCTTCGACGAGCCTTCAAGTTATCTGGACATTTATCAGCGTCTCAACGTGGCAAAGGTGATACGGGACCTGGCATCTAAAAAACTGGTATTTGTGGTGGAGCATGACCTTGCTATAATGGATTTCATAGCAGATGTGATCCACATCATGTACGGCAGTGATGGCGCGTACGGTATAGTGGCCAATGTGCGCAACACACGGAACGCGATTAACTCGTATTTAGAAGGATATCTACGCGATGAGAACATACGATTCAGGGACTGGAAGATAGAGTTTGTGGTGCACCCGCCTAAGCGAAAGAGCGAGTTGCCGGTGCTGATTTCGTGGGACTACATTGAGAAGAGATACGATAATTTCGTGCTGGAGGTGGAGCCGGGAGAGATACGCACAGGCGAAGTGATCGGAGTGGTGGGTCCCAACGCCACCGGTAAAACCACCTTTGTGAAGGTCCTGGCAGGCGTGGTGAAACCGGAGCGTGGAGGAGTGGACGAAGAAATCAAGGTGAGTTATAAGCCGCAGTACATAAAAAGCGATTACGATGGCACGGTGGAAGAGCTGCTCAACTTCACTCTGAAAGAGAGAATGCTAAACAACTTCTATCGGGCGGAGGTTCTTCATCCCCTGCGCATAAAATATCTTTACAACAAGGAAGTGAAAAACCTGTCTGGCGGAGAGATGCAGCGGCTGGCGATAGCGTTATCACTTGGCCTTGAAGCTGACCTTTATCTTTTAGATGAACCCTCGGCGTATCTGGACTCAAACGAGAGAATGGTGGCCGCGAAGGTGATAAGGCGATACATGGAGAATCTGGGTAAAAGCGCGATGATTGTGGACCACGACGTGTATTTCATAGATATCATCGCGGACAGCATAATGGTGTTCAGCGGCGAGCCGGCAAAGCATGGTATCGGCTCGGGTCCGTATCCCATGCGCGAGGGAATGAACCGATTTTTGAAGAATGTGAGCATCACGTTCCGCAGGGACGGAGACACGAATCGTCCGCGCATCAACAAGCCGGGGAGCTACAACGACAGAGAGCAGCGAAGCCGGGGTGAATACTATTACGCATGAAAGAATGCTCATTTACTATCCCGGCAAAAAATTTCCCTCGATTTCAATCACGGGCCCGCACTGTGCGCTGCGATGCAAACACTGCAACGGTGTGTATCTTCAACATATGATTCCCATCACCACCCCGGAAAAGCTGGTGGAGTTTGCAAAGGAGCACGAGGGAAAAATAAACGGGTTTTTGCTCAGCGGCGGCTCTAACCGCGACGGAAAGGTGCCATTGAAAAAATTCAGCTCTGCGGTGAAGTGGATTACAGAGCACACGAATTTGAAGGTGAATGTGCATACGGGCATAATCGACGAGGAAGATATAGAGTATTTAGAAGAGATGCACCCGCATCACGTATCGTTCGACGTCATCGGCGCAACGGAAACCGTGCGCGAGGTGCTGGGCACGGAGCGCACTGCGGAAGATTATTTTCATTCGCTGCATCTCCTTGATGATTCTTCGCTCTCTTACTCGCCACACATCATTGCGGGACTGCATTTTGGAAAAATAGTGGGTGAGTACAGAGCAGTAGAGGAGATTAAAAAGCTGCACAGAATGAGCAATTTAGTGCTCATCGTGCTCATACCCACACGCGGCACGGGCATGGCCGAGGTGGAGCTGGAGCGTCCGGCAATAGAGAAATTTTTCAGGTACGCTCTCGAAAACATCGCTCCGGAAAACGTGGTGCTGGGCTGCATGCGACCCCGGGACTTTCACGAAATTGAAGAGCTATGCGTAGAGTTTGGGTGCAGAGGCATTGTCATTCCCTCATTGCGCATAATAAAGATGATGAGAGAAATGGGCATGGAATTAGAAAAAAGAGAAACGTGCTGCGTTCTTTAAAATAGGCCTCTCCAGCCGATAGAAGTGAGATACAGTGAGAGCAAAAACAGCCCGAACCCTATGCAGGACAGTATCAGCCCGAGCGAGAAATTGCTCTCTCTTTCTTTCGCGAATGCCTGTTCATGCTCATGGAACCCACCATTTTCCACAGGAAGCGTGAAGTAGCGCATTCTGGTAATCTGCGCGCCCATGTTCATCATACTCACCACTCCCACCAGCATCAGCCCGATGGCGAGTATATACATAAACGCCAGATGCACTATTGCCAAAATACCGACTATCAGAAAGAATAGCCCAATTGCAATTAAAAATTTTCTGCGCCTTTTTCTATACTGTTCTCTCAATTTCATTAAAGTTTCATCGGGCATTATTATCACCCGCAAATACATTATTCACACCACTATTTAAATCTTTTCCCCTGAATTTCTCATCGTACACTCGAACAGAGCTGAGTTTTAGAAAAAAGATAAATCTTGAAACCCATACCCCAACGTGAGATGCTTAATCTTTGATGTGGACGACACAATCGTTGAGTACGTGGAGTTTGACTATGAGGAATGGTACAGAGAGGTGGGAGAGCGCGCAGCCAGAGCGCTGAAAGTTCCGCTAACCATCGAGGAATGGAGGGCCATGACCTCCGGGAAGCTATCGCGCAGGTACCCCGAAAAATTCGGGGTGTCCGCAGAAACGTTCTGGAAAAAAGTAGATGCTTTCAATTTGCAATACAGGGTGAAAATGCACAAAGCGGGAAGAATTCGGCTGTATGATGATGCAAAAATAATACCGCGGCTGGAAGGCGTGAAGATTGCATGGAGCGCTTCATCAACCGAATGTGTGAAATACGTTCTCAAAGTAGTCGGAGCGCTGGATTGGTTCGATGCCATTTACGGAAAAGATTACCAAAACTATGCGTTTCTGGAGCAAATCAAGCCCTACGGCGGGTTGCTCAAAGAAATTAAAGAGAGGCATAACTGCGAAGATTGCTATGTTATAGGAGACTCGGAGAGGGACATGGCCGCGGCGCAGCGGGCGGGGTGCGAGAGGATACGGATAAAGCGGTCTGGAAAGCGCGGGCCATTTACCGTCTCGTCGCTGGAAGAACTGCTCGAACGGCTATAAAAACATCAATCACGCTTAATTTATTCACCATACAGCAACTCTCTCCAGTGGCTCCTTTTTTCCTCACTCATTTTGCCACAGTTTATTCTGTCTCAGGTTATTGGTCTCATTATTTTTATAAATGCAGCTAATCCTTTTGGATTCAGAAATGATACCACCCTATACCCAGCCCAATCTCCCTTTGTCAATTTTGCTACGCTTCGGTATTTACGCTCGTACTCTGGCTTTGGTTTAAATATGAATC
>JAADDK010000082.1 GCA_013154005.1 Methanobacteriota archaeon | reverse complement strand
GCAGGGAAGATTACGAGAAGCAGTTCAAGATACGCGTGCCCGAGCTGCTCGCGAAGATTGAGCGCATAAGAAAAATCTACGAGGATATGTACGATGTGCCGGACGAAGTGTTCCGGCAGTTGAACGAGGAGGAAAAGCGTCTGAAGGAAGCGCAGGAGAAGTATGGAGATTACATATCTCCTTTCAAATTCTACTGATTTTTTCTCTCTGGAAATCCTTTTATACCTTGTTAAAAATCCCCGAGTATGAGAATTCTCTTCATACATGCGGACTACATAGAATTTGAGTCGAAGGAGAAGGCGATAAAAAGCGCGGAGGAGATAAGCGAGAAAAAGGAAAGATGCGATGAATGCCTTGTGGCGTTTATCTCGGTGGAGGAGGGCGATGATGGCATCGTGCCCAGGGCGGTGGAAGAGATTGAAGAAGTGGCCGAAAAATTGAACGTGGAAAGAATTGTGCTGTACCCGTACGCGCATCTCAGCAACCGGCTCGCGGCGCCCGATGTGGCGGTTAAGGTTTTGAAAGAGCTTCATGCGGCGCTGGAAGAAAAATACGAGGTGTGTCGTGCACCGTTCGGGTGGTACAAGAGCTTTGTTATATCGTGCAAAGGGCACCCGCTCAGCGAGCTGAGCAAGGAGATTCGCGGCGGTGAAAAGAAAGAAGAGGAGAGCGAGGCGCTCAAGGCGGAGAAGCGCACCACTTACTGGTACGTTATGACTCCCGACGGAGAGATGCATAGCGTTGATGAGTTTAATTATTCCTCGTATCCCAATCTCAAGAAGTTTGTCGAGTACGAGATATCTGGTACAAGGGCAGTCAAGCAGATGCCGCCCCACGTGGAGCTTATGCAGAAATTAGAGCTGGCCGATTACGAGCCCGGCAGCGATTCGGGCAACATGCGCTACTATCCGAAGGGCAAGCTGATAAAGGCTCTGGTGGAAGATTATGTGGAGCGGCGTGTTCTCGATTTTGGAGCAATGGAGGTAGAAACGCCGATAATGTACGATTTCAATCACCCGTCCTTGAAGTCGTACCTCAATCGCTTTCCCGCGAGGCAGTATCAGGTGCTGAGCGGCAGGGACAAGTATTTTCTGCGCTTTGCCGCGTGCTTCGGGCAGTTTCTGATGATGCACGATGCCACTTTCTCGTACAGGCAGATGCCCATTCACATCTACGAGCTGGCCAAGTACTCGTTCAGGAGAGAGCAGAAAGGCGAGCTTGTGGGGCTGCGCAGATTGCGAGCGTTCACCATGCCGGATATGCACACGCTTGCGCGGGATATGGAGCAGGCGAAGGAGGATTTCAAAAAGCAGTACGAGATGGCCATCGAAGTGCTTCGCGCGTTCGGGCTGGAGCTTGGCGATTACGAGGTGGCAATACGATTCACGCGAGATTTCTACAAAAACAACAAAGATTTCATCGTGTCGCTCGTTAAGCTGGTAAATCGCCCGGTGCTGATTCAGATGTGGGACGAGCGGTTCTTTTATTTCGTGCTCAAATTCGAGTTCAATTTCATAGACAACATGGACAAGGCCGCTGCGCTTAGCACCGTGCAGATTGATGTGGAAAATGCGGAAAGGTACGGGATAACTTACTACGATGAAGATGGCGAAAAACAGTACCCATATATATTGCACTGCTCGCCCAGCGGTGCGGTGGAGCGCGTGCTCTATGCCATGCTCGAAAAAGCGTACATGGATTCGCAGAGAGGTAAAAAGCCCATGTTTCCCGTATGGCTCAGTCCGGTGCAGGTGCGCATCGTACCCGTGAAGGACGATTTTGTGGGCTGTGCGATTCAGGAGATGTACGCGATGCAGAAACGCGGGTTCAGGGTGGACATTGACGATAGGGACCTGAGCGTGTCTCGCAAGATTCGCGATGCTGAGAAGGAGTGGATTCCGTACATCGTGGTGATGGGCGAGAAGGAGAAAAAGAGCGGAAGACTCACCGTGCGCATAAGAGGCGATGGAGTTAAGGTCATGTCCCGTGAAGAGTTGATTGCTCGGCTCAACGAAGAAACTGCGGGCTATCCGCGCAGACCACTTCCGCTTCCGCCCATGGTCTCGCAGAGACCCAAGTTCAGAGGATAAGTTTCTCTCTTTTTTCAAATTGGGCTATGGAAAAATTTTTAATACTCATCGGCAATGCACCGTTGTGCGGGGGTTGCCGAGCCAGGTCAAAGGCGACAGACTCAAGATCTGTTCCCGTAGGGGTTCGCCGGTTCGAATCCGGCCCTCCGCACTCGCGGCGCTCGTGCAGGGGCTTACTCGCATCTTGCAATGCTCGTCCGGCCCTCCGCATCCCTTCGGGTTTTTAGTGTGTTAGTGAAAGTTTTGCGTCCCTTCGGGTTTTGTAGTGGTCGGGGAACCCTTCGGGTTTTAGGTGTTTCTCCGGATTTTGAGAGTGATGCAAAAGCAAAGGAGAAACTTAAGCCTGCGATTTGCTGATTCTCACGCCCCGCGCAGTGAGCTCGCTGATGAGGGTGTTAAACGTGCGTGTCTCATAAGCCAGTTCCTCCGGAGGCACGATGCCCACGCGCAATTCCCCGGCGAGCAGAATGCGCGTTATTATGGCCGCGGTGAACCCGGTAACTCTGGACATCGAGGTGAATTCGGAGGCATGGTCTTCCATAATGAACCGCATCTCGCCCTTATCGCTGGTGCCCCACACTTCCATTATTGAGAAATCCTCCGCTTTTTTCATAAGCGGCAAAAGTGCGTTCAGGGTGCATTCTCTGTTTTTCTCGTCTAAAAATCCCAGAGATTTGAGGGTTTTCATAACCTGCAGGTGCCCGGGCCAGCGCAGGGTGCGCTCTTCCATATTCTCCGCCTTAATAGTGTACAGCAGCGTGCGCAAACCGTCGCTGGGAAACTCTTCAAAGGTCATACCCTCAATATCAACCCGATTAATTTCTTCCAGCGGCTCCACAGCCACTATTTTTCCGTTTCTTATCACTCTCGCAGGTCGCGTGTATTCTTCTAACAGGTCCTCCGGAGACCACGTGGCGGTGTAGTACAGCGGCGGCTCGGGCTTCACGGGCAGGCCACCCACACGGATTATGGCATCTTTCAGCGTGCCCAGTTCCTCATAAATTTTGCCAAGAAGCACGTTGCTCAGCCCCGGCGCAAATCCCGCGTCCACCACGACGGTGCTTTTGTTCGCATCGAGGCGGAGCGGATTCTCTGGCATGAAGCTCACGTCCACCAGTTCCGAGCTGGCAGAGATTGCGTTCTTGATTATATACAGCCCGAACCTGCCGGGCAGGGTGTTCACCGTCACGTGATGCGCGCGCATCATTTCTCTGAGTTTGTCAGCATTGCTCACGTCCATCTTTTTCATGGTGATGCTCTCTCCGGATAATGTGATATCTCGAGAATCCACCACCGTGACCTCGTGCTCCCGTGATAGGTCGAGAGCCACCACGCTTCCTATATTTCCTGCACCCAAAACCAGTATCTTCATTTTTTCGCCTCCTTATTTCTTTTCCACACTCTCCACAACGCCCAGCCCAGGCCGAACACGTACAGTATGAGTATGCCCATCACGAGCATGCCCCACGCACCCGCCGATATCATTGCTCATCGCCTCCCTTCCACGGCTTGCCAGATATGAGTATTGCGGCTATCACCATGCTTAGAAGCACTATGAACGACACGGGCGAGATGGCGGCGGTGCTCATAAGTCCGTAGCCAAGTATGGCGAGAAGCGCCACGGGTACCACGAACAGAATCAGATAATCGTACCATTTGCCCAGTTCGTATTCTGCATACGGGTTCACAAACTCTCGAAGCTTATCCACTCCAAAATAGTATCCTGCGATGAGCACCTCCACAAATACGACCCAGATGAGGTTTATCGTGCCCGCAATGAAATCCACCGGGTCGATGGCGTGCGGAGCGAACGCCAGCACCACGCCGAGCGCAAGTGAGAACAGCACAATGGCAGATATGGCCTTTTTCCGCGGTGCGTGAAATTTATCGCGCAGAGCCGCGTACATGGGCTCGACGTTGGACATCAGCGAGGTATATCCCGCGAGCCAGAGTGTCAGGAAAAACAACGTGCCGAATAATATGGCGGTAAGTGCACCGCCGGGCATGCTGCCCACCGCGGTGGGTATGGTGACGAACGCAAGTCCCTGTCCGTTCAGGGGCACGTTGAGGTCTGCGGGGTTGTTGACATGGTGCATAGCCATGAGGTACCCGATTATGCCCCATGTGGCAAATCCGAAAAAGAAACTGAACCCGCTGTTTGCAAAGGTGATAATCCATGCAGAGTTTGGAATCTCGGATTTTTTAGGCAGATAACTCGCGTACACAATCATGGGCCCCGCCATAATGCTCAGTGTAAACAACGTCTGCCCGAGCGCGTCAATCCACACCTCGCCTCTGCCAAGCGCGGACCAGTCAGGGCTCAGGTACCAGTTGATGCCCGTGTCTGCACCGGGCAGTGTGATGCCACGAACCACGAGCAGGATAGAAAGAACCCACAGCACGGGTATGGCTATCGTGCACGCTTTCTCGATGCCCGCCGATACGCCCCGGTACAGCGTGTACCACACTGCCAGCCAGGTGAGAAGCAGCGCGGCAATAACCAGTGCAGGCGTGCCCACGAGCCATGTGAATAGCGAGGACGCGTTGCCCGCCGAGAATGAGTTGAGCAGCGCCAATCCGATGTAATCCATAACCCAGGCCAGAACCACCGCGTAGTACGTGCCAATTACCAGCACGTTGATGACCGCCAGCCACCCTACAAATTCAAAAGAGTGGTTGATTTTTCTGAACATCTTTGGCGGAGAGCTGGCAAATTTGTGGCCGAGCATGAGCTCCAGAGTGAGCAGCGGCAATCCCAGAAGAAGCAGTGCTATGAAGTAAGGTATGAGAAACGCGCCACCGCCATTTTTGTAGCACAGCCAGCTGAACCGCCACACGTTGCCGAGTCCGATGGCAGAGCCTATGGCTGCAAGAATAAATCCCCTGCGCATGGCCCACTGCTCGCTCATTTGGCACCCCCCATCGTACTCACCCCTGCTGTACTATCAACTCTCAGCGCAAGAAAACCTCTCTTAGAAATGTCTTTTTTAAGAGGAGAGTGCCCCATGAGCCACCACCAGCATGTTAGAGAATGTCGCATTATTATTTTAAAATTGTCCAATGGTAAAGTTTAAACCCTTGCATGGCTATGCAATCATGTGATAACGTGATACTGTCAACCGATGTTGGAGGAACCTTCATAGATTTTGTGGAATATGATGGAAAGCTAAGAGCGTACAAGAAGCTGCGCAGCGAAGATATTCGCAGTGATATAGATGTGCGGGACGTGGACGAGTTTCACCATGGCACCACGGTGGGTATAAACGCGCTGTTAGAGCGCAGAGGCCGAGATGTGGTTCTTATAACCACCCGCGGGTTTGGCACGCTTTACCGCATCGGCAGGCAGAGTCGCAGAGCGCTTTACTCGCTTCTTCCGGAAAAAGAGCATCTGCCGATTAAGAGAGTGATTGAGGTGAATGAGCGCACCCTGCATGATGGCAAGGTTTTGCAGAGAGTCAACGAAGAGGAAATAATTAAAATTGCAAAGTCCCTGAGCGGAGAGCGCGTGGCTGTGTGTTTGCTCAATTCGTACGCGAATCCGGAAAATGAAGAGAGAGTAAAGGAAATTCTGATGCGGCATGGGGTGGAGCCGCATATAAGCGCCGAGGTGCGAAGAGAAATAAGAGAGTATGAGCGGTTGAGCACCACGGTTATTGAGTCGTATATATATCCGATTCTTCGCGATTATCTGGCAGAGCTCAGCCACATAGCCCCGAAATTCTACGTGATGCAATCTAACGGTGGAAAGATGGCAAAAGAGTACCTGAAAGGAGTGAACACGCTCATGTCTGGGCCTGCGGGAGGCATCGCCGCGGCAGAGTATTTTTCTCGGCTTCTTTCTCTGGATAACGTCATAACTTACGATATGGGAGGCACCTCTGCAGATATAGGCGCGATTGTGAACGGCACCCCTTTGTACACTTCGCAGATAGAGGTGGACGGCATACCCATTCGCACCACTTCAATGGACATAATAACCATCGGTGCCGGAGGCGGAAGCATAGCATGGCTCGACGATGCTCTGGGGCTTCATGTTGGGCCAAAAAGTGCGGGTGCGGTGCCGGGGCCCGCGTGCTACGCTCGTGGCGGTAGCGAATTCACGGTGACTGATGCGAATCTTCTCTTAGGTGTTCTGGGAGAGGAGATATCAGGGGTGTCTCTCAACAAAAAGCTGGCAATGCAGGCCGCGGAGACTATCGGAAAAATAATAGGTGTGGCGCCGATGGAAGTTGCAGAGGGTGTGAGAAAAATAGTGGATACGAACATGAGCATGGCAATCAAGAAAATAAGCATCTCGCGGG
Organism: Methanobacteriota archaeon; assembly: GCA_013154005.1. Classification (GTDB taxonomy): domain Archaea; phylum Thermoplasmatota; class Thermoplasmata; order Thermoplasmatales; family Aciduliprofundaceae; genus JAADDK01. The sequence goes on along the minus strand of JAADDK010000082.1, from coordinate 1,998 downwards.
GCTATGACCCGAGAAATTTCACCCTTTTTGCGTACGGCGGGGCGGGGCCGATGCATGCGTGCTCTCTTGCCAGCGAGGTGGGTATAAAGCGAATCGTCGTGCCGCCCATGCCCGGCGCGTTTTCTTCGCTCGGCGTGCTCATGGCGCCCGTTCGCTATGATTATTCTCTAACTCTTTATTTGCCGTTTCAGCGGGCGAGAGAGAGAATTGAAGCTGAGCGTGAAAGATTCAGACATGTGGCAGAAGAGAGATTGGGCGAGTTTGAGATGCATGTGAGCGTTGAGATGCGCTATCGCGGGCAGGGTCATGAGATAGAGGTGCCTTTCGCCGAGGATTCGGTGGCGCGATTTGAAGAGCTGCATCGGGCAATGTTCGGATTTACCATGGACGAGGAGATATACGTGATTGATGCGCGCTTTGTGGCAACGCAGCGCAGAGAGATAAACTTACCAAAGATTGAAGCGAGGGAGAATGATATTGCAAAATGGCGCAAATTCAGAGGAGAGAAAGTGCCCGTGTACAGAGCGATTAAGAGCTGCGAGGGCCCGTGCATCGTGGAGCTGGGCACCTCAACCGTGCTGGTTGAGGAAGGGTGGGAAGCGCAGCAAGGCGAGTATGGCGAAATATTGATGGAGGTCTCGCAATGAATGCAATTGAGTTTGAGATATTTAACGGCAAGATAAAGGCGATAGCAGAGCAGATGGGCGAGCTTCTGCGCAGGAGTGCATACTCCCCGAATATCCGGGAGAGAATGGACGCTTCGTGCGCGGTATTTGATTCGCATAAGCACCTGATAGCGCAGGCAGAGCATATACCGGTGCATCTGGGTTCCATGCATATACCTCTCTCGTACATTAATGATTTTGAGGAAGGAGACCAGCTCATCGTCAATGACCCGGCGATGGGTGGCACGCACCTTCCCGACATCACGATATACAGAGGAGTGTATCATCGCCACGAGCTGGTGGGCTTTGTGGGCACGAGAGCGCATCATGCAGATGTGGGCGGCATTGCACCCGGCTCCATGCCCGGCAACTCAAGCGAAATTTACCAGGAGGGGCTGATTATTCCGCCGGTGAAAATTGTTCGTGATGGGAAATTGAATGAAGACGTGCTCAGCATCGTGCTATCGAACACCCGGACGCCCCGCGAACGAAAAGGAGATTTGATGGCGCAGCTCAGCGTGAACGAGTACGGTGCAAGAAAGGTGCAGGAATTCATAGATGATTACGGTGTGGACAAATACGAAGAGTACATACTCACACTGAAAGAGCACACGGCGCGAATGATGCAGCGCAGAATGCTGGCCATTCCCTCTCTTCCTGTGGTGGGTGAGGAGCGCCTTGAAACCCGTGAGCCTGCGATTATAAAAGTGCGCACATGGCGCGACTCGCGCATACATGTGGATTACACTGGCAGTTCTGAGGCAATGAGAGAGAACCTGAACGCGCCGTTTGCCGTGACACTTTCCGCCACGTATTTTTTCTTCCGCACGGTGCTTGGTGCAGATGTGCCCGTAAACTCTTTCTTTTACGAGTTTTTCGATATTGTTGCACCCGAGGGAACGCTGCTTAATCCCCCACCCGGATACCCTGTGGTGGCCGGAAACGTGGAGACCTCGCAGAGAATAGTTGATGCGCTGCTTCTTGCATTTTCGCACGCTCTTGAGCTGCCGGCGCAGTCGCATGGAAGCATGAACAACGTGACCTTTGGAAATTCTCGATTTACCTACTATGAGACCATCGGTGGTGGTGCAGGTGCTGCTAAAAATTATAACGGCGAGAGCGGGGTGCATGTGTACATGACCAACACCCGGAACACGCCGGTGGAAGTGATTGAGAAAGAGTACCCGCTCAGGGTTCTTGCGTATCATCTGCGCGAGGGCTCTGGCGGTGCAGGGCAGTGGCGCGGGGGCGAGGGCATAGTGCGCCATTATCTCGTGCTGGAAGATTGCACGTTCTCGGTGCTCAGTGAGCGCAGGAAGCTCGCGCCGAAGGG
>JAADDK010000129.1 GCA_013154005.1 Methanobacteriota archaeon | reverse complement strand
GCGGCGATACGCGCGGTGGTGAATTCAAATTACCTGAAAGAGAGAATTAAAGACGCATATGTGCTGCCGCACAAGGACCTGAGAAAGCACGAGTTCGTGGTGTACCCGAAGAACGCGAAGGCGCTGGACGTTTCAAAGCGGCTGCTTGATTTCGGCATACATGCGCCCACCACGTATTTCCCGCTGATTGTGCACGAGGCGCTGATGATTGAGCCCACCGAGAGCGAGAACAAAGAGACGCTTGACAGATTCGCCGAGGCGATGCTCCAGATAGCCAGGGAGGCGGAAGAGTCGCCGGAACTTCTGCACGAAGCGCCGCACAATACCGCAGTACGGAGAGTGGACGACGTGCGTGCGGCGCGCAAGCCCGTGCTGTCATGGAAAGAGTGTGAGAAGTCTTAAATACTCTCTTACCTATTTATTTTTATGAATACGCATTACGCGCTCTCTTCCATGGTTATGGTGCTTTTCGCGGTTTTTTCAGTAATTGTTATTTTTACAGTGGGAGGGGTCCCCTCACTGGAGCATGATAATGCGGAAGTTGTGGTGGATTCTGATTTGCAGATTCTGGATGTGGCGGGCATTTATGGGGGTCATATAACGTGGACCATCAACGGTGAGCTTGCCCATGAGCTGCGCATGTTAATCGGCTCAAAGTTCGGAGTTAACTATATTGACCTGTCTGTTGCCTCTCATTATTTTAAGGGAGATCTGGAAAGAGTAGTTGAGGATAATCGCTTTGATTGTGGTTATCTGGGATTTGTGAGAATTGAACATGCTGACCCCCTGCATGGTGATACAGATGGTATACTGAATGACAAAAACGATATAGCTGGACTAATCGGACCGGTGAACTCTACAGAACCAATAACACTCAGAATGTTGATTCGCGGAGAACCGGTATCGGGAACATGGGATATGGTATCTAAAAATTTGACACTTGCACCGTTTTACGCACTGGCAAGCACATCTGCAGATATAAAAAAGATGAACCTTACCGCAGTATCAGTTGCGGTGCATCACAGGGAGATTCTTGCAGGATTGGGGAATTTCAACATACCTGATGGCACATTTCGTACGCGGCTGGTGCTTGGCGAGTTTTTCATGGCCAGCAGAGGTCAGGTATCTTATTCATCATTTTCATTTATTGATTCTCCATTGATTCTGTTCCTGCTTTATATCGGTGTGGCATACGGCATAGGGAGAATTAATTACTCCCTTGTGGATGATAAAACGGGTACCCTGATGGAAAAAAGAGCGCGCACATACGTTGCGGGAATTAGGGTTCTCCTGCTGTTTATGTATTTACTGCTTCCTCTGAGCGGAATATGGCTTATTGCACTTTACGCAGTTGTGGTGTTTATCTCTTATGTTGTTATAGGTAGATTCTATCGTCGGTATGGTTCGTAGAGATTGTGCCTGATGCCTATATGATCTAATATTTTGCCAACTATATAGTTCACCACATCGTCAATATTTTCTGGAGCGAGATAAAATGCGGGTACGGGCGGCATGATGACTGCACCGTAAAGTGAGAGTTCATACATTCTTTTTAGTGTGGGTGTGCTCACCGGAGTTTCTCTGGGCACAATAATGAGTTTTTTTCGCTCTTTCAATGCAACCGATGCGGTTCTTGTGAGCAAATTATCCCCAATTCCGCATGCGATTTTAGCAAGTGTTGTGGTTGAGCACGGTGCGATTATCATGGTATCGAATCTGGAGGTTCCAGAGGCAATTTCTGCATCCATCTCCGTGTTTTCGTAGGTTTCTTTTGCCATATTTGTAACCTGCTCGTATTTCCAAGCAGTTTCCCTCTCAATTATTTTTTTTGCATTTTGAGATACAATTAGCACAGTTTGTTCGTTTCTCAGCGCTTCAAGGAGCTTGATGCCGATTACCGCACCAGAGGCTCCGGAGATGCCCACCACGATTTTCATGGTTATTCCTAATGCTCCGCAGTTTATTATTTTTCCCGTTTTACACGGCATTTTCAAATTTGTTACATATCAAAGTGTAACAACTTCAACAAAGTTTAAATATGTGAAAATCATGGCCCAGTTGAGGTGAATCACATGAAATGGGTAATGCTTACAATGATAGTGGGGCTAATACTCGTGGGTGCGTACGGGGCGATGAGTGCTCACGGCACACAGGCCAGTGTGGAAACATCTGTTAGTGTGGTTGAGGGGAATTCAACTGTTCAGCAGGTAACTCAGGGAGAGTCTGTGAAAATAGTTGTCACAGTCTCCAACAATGGAAATTCGGTGTTTAAGTTCAGCGGCTCCGCTCCCGCAAGTGCGTATGCAAATATATATCTCATAAATAACGGGGTGAAAACCTTCGTGGAGAAGGTTAGCTTTGTCCCCAGATATGTGATGGATCATGTGATATTCCTGAATCCTGGCGAGAAATATACAGCTAAAATATCTTGGACTGTGCCTACCAACGTGACGGGTGAAGTGGAAATCGATGCATGGGCCGGTAGTGCCCCTGCAGGTAGCACGGATGTGCAGATAGTCGGGCCAAACACCAACGTGCAGAGCGCACATCTCACCGTGTCCACCGATGCACAGGGGTATGAGGCTGGAGATACGGTGGAGATTTATGTCGAGAATGACGGTGCTCGGGCCGTGCTCTTGAGCGAGGGCTTTGAGATTTACGACGCCTCAGGCAATGTGGTGGTAAACGTTACATGGTACGATAATGTGGAGCTTCAGCCCGGCCAGACACTGGTGTATTACTGGAATATACCGTCATACATGCCCTCCGGCTGGTACTACGTGCACCCTTACGGCACGAACCAGTACGTGGAGATTTATATCTTCTAATTTTTTCACGCTTACCCCACCCTTCTAATTTATTTTTTTAATTTGATAAACTCTTCTGTATGCATTTTCTCGGGCCATCTTTCTTCGAACCAGTGTCTGTTTTCGGTGTGCACGGGGATGATTATCTCCGGGTTTATAGTATCGATGAATCTTTCCAAATCCTCTGGCGCAGCGTGGCCGGACGCGTGGAATCCGTGCTCAAACTTCGGTTTTCCGTTTTTCATGCTGAACCCCACGCTTTTCAGGTTGTATCTTCTCAGCCAGTTGCTCAGAGTGACAAAATCCAGTTCCATGTCTTCGTTGAAGGCCTCGGTGGATGAGTAAAGGTACATTCCGCCATCGGGCTTTAAATCCATTAAATTGGGCATGTCGTAGAGCGAAAATGCGAGTATGTAATCTCCCGGATTTTCTCGAACATCCACAGGAGTGAGAAGTTTGTCATTCCACAGCTCCGAGTCGCGCACCAGCTTTTTCCACCAGTCTACCCTATCTGTGGGCTTTTGATACACGTACAGATTTTCGTGGGCTATTTGCGTGCCGGCGGCGAGAAGCCCGGCCACGGCATGTGCGTCGTTTTCCATAATGACGAGATTTCTACCGTTTTCTTCGGCGATTCTCACAAACATGTTCAGACGCTCAAAGTTTCTGGCGGAAAAATCCGCAATGATCATTTCTCCGTCGTGGTCTCCCACAGCCGCCGTGCAATTTTCGTAAACTGCCGATTCGGAAATGTATATATGCTCTCGATCATCGGAAACACGCGTGCCTTCTGTTATTAAAATCTCAGCGCCTTTTGCCATATTTGCAAACTTCTCAGTTTCCGCGCCGCGCTCGCCATGCATCCGCAGGTCTCCGGTGTACGCGATGCTGTGCTCATCTGTATCGATTGTGTATCCGACGGCTCCGTATATTGAGTGGTCCACAGTGTGCGCTCGAATCTTCCACGGATTATCGTCCGGCGCGCCCACTTCCATGTTCTCTCTCATAAACTCGGTTTTGTGGGCGTATCCAAGCTCGGTCAAAAACTCGTAAAGCTCCGTACCAATATTCTCCGTGGGTATGATTTTTCTGTGTTTTAAGTACATATCCGCTTTTTCCCTGTTTCTTATTTTGCCGCCCGTGCTTTTAATCAGTGGCACGGATGACTCGAGCGGCTCTCTTAATGGTGAATAAAGCACCGAGTTTTCCAGTTTGGTCTGCCCGGTGTCCTGATAGGCTTTCATTATCGCCAGAGACTCGGGTGATGCCACGATGGGTATGGAGAATTTAAGCAGCCCCGCAAGGCCGTAGTGGTCCATATGAGCATGGCTGATCAGCACCGCATCCACGGGGATGTCCACCAGCCTGCTTTTATCAACATCCGCAGGTATCGAGTCCTCTCTATATGCATTTATTTCCGGAACGAGCCCCATCTCAAGAAAATCGTGAAGTCCGCGCCCCGCCCGGGTGTTGATGAACTCTTTGAAGTACCGGCCGCTCACGGCGAAGTTCAGCCCGAAATCCAGAAAAATGCCATGCTGACCGTCTCGCACATAAATCTTGTTGCCTCCAATGGTGTTTCCACCATCATAGATTCTTATAATCATAATGCATTTAACTTGCAGAGATTATATAACCTTTTTCTCGAAGGTTGGTATGCGTTTGTCATGCGCTAAAAACTGCGAGAAAAGGTTTAAATACGGGTATCTCGTTAGTTAATATGTGGGAACAAGCGATGACAAAATGGTGCGTGTCCCGAAAGATATGTATGATGCTATAGGTGAGATTATAAAAAAATATCCTCAGTATGGATGGAAAGGCCCATCCGAATTTGTTCGTGATGCTGTTCGCCGCTATGTGGATGAGTTGCGGCGCAGGGAAATAATTTTAAAACGCGCTGCTGAGGCCATGCCCGGAAGAGTGAAAGACATTCTTTCAAGGTTTATGGGACCAGAAGAAGCCAGCGAGGCGTACGAGGAAATTAAAAAAATCAATGAAAGAGATGCGGACAAGTTCATACAGGAAGCGGTAAAGGTTCTGAAAAAGTATGTGGGTGAAGCTCTGGCAGAAATAATTGCAAGGAGAATAGTGGAGGAGAGGATAAATGAGGGCGAGTACAGGTATTAAAAATCTTGATGAAATAGTCAACGGTGGCTATTTAGAGCGCAGTTTTAATCTTGTTTACGGGGCGGGTGGTACCGGTAAAACGCTGTTTACCATGAACTTTCTTCTCTCTGGGGCAGAGCGGGGTGAAGATGTGCTCTATGTATCACTTGAAGAATCTTGGGATGATATTACACACAAGATTCCAGAGGGCATGCGACAGCGGCTCTCTAAAGTAAAATCAAAGTTTCATTATTTGGATTTTGGGAGTCTGCGCCCCATTCTGGGCAAAGAGGTGCTCCAGGCAGAGGTGCTGATTGAGGCAATAACGAGCAGTATTATGGTTCATAGGGTTAAGCTTGTGGGAATAGACGGTATAGCGCCGTTGTCTATGTTTTACGAAGACTCGAGGAGGGTGCGCAGTGCCATATTTGACCTTTCACAGAATTTAAAGAGTTACGGTGTGACCACGGTATTCACCAGTGAGGAGGTAAATGGACTCAGCAGATACGGAGTGGAAGAGTATGTGGCGGATTCGGTTATTCGTCTTGTGTATGATGGGCGCGTGCGAAGATTGCTAATTCTTAAGATGCGCGGAGCGAATTTTATCGGAGGCGCGCATGGTTTTGAGATACTGAACAATCGCCTTGAAGTTTATCCTCGCAGGATGGCCCTTAAGGCACATCGTGAGATAACTGCAGAGGGTCTGGATATTCCCAAGCTTGATGTGATGATGGGCGAGATATACGGCGGTGACGTTGTGCTCATCACCGGTCCTCCTGGGACGGGAAAATCCATATTCGGGCTACATTTTATCAAAGGGGCATGTGACAGAAACGATCGGGCAGTTTTTATATCCTTTGAGTCCGACGTACCCAAGATGAAACGCAAAATGAAGGAAATGGGCGGCAATATGGAAAGATGCTCATTTTTCTATGTGGACCCTGTGGGCATTGATTTATACAAACTGCTATGGAAGGTGAAGGGAGTAACTGAGAATACAAAGCGTGTGGTTATTCAGGGTGTGAATACGATTGCTCGCAATCCAGAGTATCATGAGTTTATCCATGAGCTTTTGCAGTATCTGAAGCGTTCCGGGATAACGACAATGATTACATATACCATACCGCAGATAATATCCAACAACACACTGGGCGATGATTCGGTGGCGTATCTTGCGGATGACATAATCAATCTGAGATTTGCGGAGATTAACGGAGAGTTGAAGAAGATACTTGTGATAATCAAGAGCCATGCGCCCACGCATGACCGCGGACTTATAGAGTATCGTATCGGAAGACGGGGCATAGTGATTGTCGGGAGAATTGAGGAAATGGAAGGTGTGATGAGCGGTACCCCCACGAGACAGGTGGAGATAAAAAAGAGAGTGGAGAAGTTCTTCAAGTGAAAATTTTAATATCTTTCTCACATCTTCCCCGCTATGTTCAGAACATGCACAACGCAGGACGCTAAGAATTTTGACGGTAAGGAAGTAAAGGTTTGCGGCTGGGTTCACGATATTCGAGTGCTCGGACGAATTGCGTTTATCATTCTTCGAGACCGTTACGGATTTGCGCAGCTCACTCTTATAAAAAGCATAATCGGCAAGGAGAACTTCAAAAAATACACAAAGCTCACGCGAGAGTCGGTGATATGCGCACGGGGCAAGGTGCAGCTCACCGAGCAGGCGAAACTGGGGTTTGAGATATTGCCCGAGGAGATAAACGTGCTGAGCGTTGCCTCCGCACCGCTGCCGCTCGGCGTGGCTGATAAGGTCCAGGCGGACATGGAAACGCGCATTGAAAATCGATTTCTGGATCTGCGCAAACCTGAAGTTCTTGCAGTGTTTCGTGTGCGCAGTGCCTTGTTGCAGGGCATGCGTGACACGCTCATTGCTCATAAGTTCATAGAAGTGCACACGCCCAAGATAGTGGCCACAGCCACCGAGGGGGGCACGGAGCTATTCCCCGTGAAATATTTTGAGAAAGATGCGTATCTGAACCAGAGCCCGCAGCTTTACAAGCAGATTCTGATGGGTGCGGGATTTGACAGGGTGTTTGAAATCGCCCCGGCGTTTCGTGCGGAAGAGCACAACACCACCCGGCATCTGAACGAGTTCATATCTATTGATGCGGAGCTGAGCTTTGCAAACGACGAAGATGCCATGCAGATTCTGGAAGAAGCCATACAGAACGCCATACGCTACGCGGTTGAGCGGGAAGGCGACGCTCTCGAGTTGCTGGGTATGAAATGGGAAGTTCCCGAGATACCGTTCAGGCGCGTTACATACGATGAGGCGCTGGAGCTGCTCTCTGGCGAGGTGGATATGGACTGGGGCGAGGATTTCTCCACTGAAGCGTTGAAGGTACTCGGTGAGAAAATAAACGATTTTTATTACATAACACGCTGGCCACTGGAAACCAAGCCCTTCTATGTCATGCCGGACGGAGATAAAGCGCTGGCATTCGATTTGATGTACCGCGATAAAGAGCTATCCTCCGGAGCGCAGAGAAATCATAATTACGAGTCGCTGGTGCAGAACATGCGCGCCAAGGGCCTGAACCCGGACAATTTCGAGTTTTATCTCAATGCGTTCAGATACGGCATGCCACCGCACGCGGGCTGGGGGCTCGGGCTGGAACGGCTGGTAATGATAATAACCGGCGTGAAAAACATACGGGAATGCGTGATTTTTCCGCGCGACCGCACGCGCCTGGTTCCCTAACCCAGCAATTTTTTTTGGAGTGTTGTGAGCCACGCAGATTCCAAAATCATCGACAGAAACACGGTCATAAGTGTGGCCACCAGTATATACTCGCCCCAGACAATCATCTGCGCGTCGTTGAACAGCTGTCCAAGAGAGACTGGCAGGGTGGCCATGCTGGCCGCCACCGCGCCTTTGGGCCCTTCGAGCGCAATGAACGCGTATTTTCTCACACCCACCTTTGGAAGTATGGCAAGGGTGGCAACTGGTCGGGCCACGAAAATCACAAGCAGTGCCGTTATGATGCCGTATACAAGTATGCTAACATCCGTATTCAGTGCGTTGAGCGAAGCACCCAGCAACACAAAAATCAGAATTATTGAGAACGACGCCAGCAAATCGTTGAAATGCTCGCTTTTTTTCACGGCCACGTCCATCTTTTTATCATCTCTTTTGAAAAACTGCCGGTGATTGGCAAGTATGAGCGCGTAAATGGTCACAGCTAAAAATCCGGAGGCAGATAGCGCTTCGCCAAGCACATACGCACCGAACGCGAGCCCCAGCGCCAGCACTTCCGTGAAAGGAGAGTGATATATGTTCAGTTTTTTAATGCTCCAGTAGCCGATGAACGCGAATGCCGCGCCGATGAGCGAGGATGCAAACATCTGATATAGAAAATAAAACACGGCCGCTAAATACACGGTTGCTCCGGGAGTTAACGATATAAATTCCTGAGCGGTGGGCATGACCGGGATGACAATCAGCAGTGCCACCATTGTTAGAATTATCGCCAGCGGGCCGTTGAATATGGACTCTGTGAGTATTATTGTTTCCA
>JAADDK010000099.1 GCA_013154005.1 Methanobacteriota archaeon | reverse complement strand
TGGAATTCTGAAAAAAGAAGAGAGCACGTACATCGAGATTTTTAAAGAATACCTGCCCGCCACCACGGGCTGAGCTAGGGACAGCAGATACTTCTTTTTCTCTACTTCGACAGGACAGCAGGCGAAAAAAAGAAAGATTCTGAAAGTGCATTCCCACGGCGAGCCGGGCCGCCCGCTTCGCAGCGTGTTTGCCACCCGTTCGCCGGTGCGCCCGAACCACATAGCACTGTACAACGTGAAAATAGAAAAAATAGAAGGCGCCAAGATCTTTATAAACAGCATCGACGCTTACGATTCCACGCCCGTGGTAAATATCAAGCCCGCGGTGAAGCACTTGGATTGCCCGAATAATTAAAAAATAGGGAATTAATTACGCTTTTTCTCCTCCCTCAGAAATTTTCGATGATACTCCTCCAAAAGCCGGCGTATGGTCTTGCCTATCTTTATGTAATCTATCTCTTTCAAATTCGCCAGTGAAACCCTTGCCGAGGGATGGAACACCTCAAAGCCCTTGCCGGGCAGCAGCACCACACCCGCCTCAACCGCAAGACGGAGCTCAAACTCTCCAGAGGGAAGTGTCCTGACAAACCAGTCTGCAAATTCCTTACCGTACAACATTTCGGCAAGCTTCTCGGTATCTAACAGTGTGTAATAGTAAACGTATCGTGGGTCTTTTTCAGGTTCAATTCCGAGCCCGCGGTACAGCGCGCCGTAGCGCCTTCTCAGCACATGTTTCACCGCATTCTTGTACTTCTCCTGCTCGTCCATAAGAGCATACAGGGCGAAGAGAACCATCTGCACCTGCTGCGGCGTGGAGAGCCCGGCCGTATGCCTCAGTGCCACGTTGCGACTGTCTGCCACAAGCCGGTCTATGAATTTCAGTTCGCGTGAGTTCGTGGTTATCGGCGCGTATCTTCTGTCTAACTCTTTCTGCACATCATCGGGGAGAGCCTGAAGAAGTTCGTCTAAAACATTGTTTTTATGCAGTGCAATCACGCCCAATCGCCAGCCCGTTGCACCGAAGTATTTGGAGAACGAGTAAACTAAAATCGTATTATGCGGCAAAACGGTATATACGGAGTGAAAATCATCAGCAAAGGTTGCATAAACGTCATCGGTGATTATTATCAGGTCTCTGCGCTCATTCTCCACCAGATTTTTCAGATGCTCCAGCGTTTCATCACTGAGCTTCACCGACGTGGGATTGCCGGGATTGACCATGAACAGCGCTTTAATTTCCGGGGCGCGAAGCTTGTCCAGCTCCTTCTCTGGAATTTGATATCCCAGCTCTTCATCTGCGATTACTTCAATCATCTCAAACTGGTAAGTGTCGAGTTTGGGTATCTCAAGGTACGGACTGAATATGGGCACTGCCAGCGCTATTTTATCGCCATGATTGAGAAGATGGTTTGCGTGCAGCGACTCAAACAGATACGCCATTGCAGCAGTACCGCCCTCCACCGCGAATAACTGCGTTTCGTCCACCAAAGAATAGCCCAGATCGTAGCCAGAGCCCATCTCTTTGAGAAGATATCGTGCCACAATCCGCTCTGAGAGCGGAAGCATTCTCGGCGGCGAAGGATAATCACAGCCCAGATACCCCTGCACCATCTCGTGCAAAAACTCGCCGGCCGAGAAGCCGAGATAATCGCGCACGTAGCTGACTGCGGAGTTTAGAAAATCCACACCCTTCTCGTTCCAGTGCGCCCGGGTGAATATTTCAAATCTTGCCTCTATGCCTTCCCTATCACTGTGCCCACCGATGATATCACCCATGTATCCAAAATGCCGTTCTGCCTCGCTGAGCGCAAAGTGCCCGAACTGAATGAACGCGTGGCGCGGAATCAGCGCTAAAAAGTTCGGATTTCCCCTGCCCGCATTGAGCATCATTTTCTCCGATTTTCTGCTTGCTATTTTTATCAGAATATCTTTAAACTCAAAAGGGCTCACTTCCTCCATGTTCACATCCTTCAGAATCGCCTCTATCCTATCTTTTCTTTTCCTGTGAGTCATAATATTCCCTCCATTAATTGTGAGTGAGTTATAATATAAAAAGATGTGCCCGACATAAGATAACATCATGTGGTTTATATCCTATGTATAGCAATACTTAGGCTATCCTCCCAAAGGAAATTTTCTGCAACTTCAAAGATACTGCGGCGGAGAAAAGGTTAAATACCCGCGGGGAGATGTGTGAGTATGGAGAAAGTGAATGTTAAGAGATTTGAGGCTATAGAGGAAATAATCGGGGCAAACGTTATGAAAGATATAATTGATGCATTTGAGCGAAAACTAAACCTAATTGATAAAATCAGCAATATGAACCTGCCCGTTTCCGACTGGGACGATATGGAACGAGAGATTATGGAAGGGGCAACAGAATGATATTCATAGATACGAGCATAATTATGTACGCTGCGGGAAAGCCGCACCCCAACAAAAAGCCTTCAGTGGAGCTGCTGAAATTGGTGGCGATTGGAGAGATAGACGCAGTGATAAACGTGGAAGTAATACAGGAGATACTCCACAGGTACACGATGATAAAAATGAAGGATATGGGAATTAATCTGGCGAAGAGCACGCTCCAGATTATCCCGCGAATTTACTCTGTGGAAGTGAGTGATGTCATCAAAGCGATGAATATTCTGGGAAAATACAATATCACCTCGCGGGATGCCATACATGTGGCATTTATGATTAACAGGAACATCACAGAGGCCTGCACCTACGACAAACACTTTTTCAAAGTAAGCGAGATAAATTCACAAACTCCTGAGGAAATAATAAAAAAATACAGAAAATAATGCCGCCAAAAATCAATGTTTCCGAGTTTTTACAGAATTGTGCGGCGGCGGAGAAAAGGTTAAATACCCGCGGGGAGATGTGTGAGTATGGAGCGGGCGAGGTAATGGAAATAAAAAAGAACCTCGCAGAGATAAAGATGCTGCTGGCATTTTTGATAAGCATGGACATAGAGGAAGAAATAAGCGACGAGGAACGAAAGGAGATTGAAGAAATATTGAATGAGATAAACAGGGGGAAGTACATCACAAAAGATGAGTTCATAAAAGAACTGAAAGTGTGATTCTCGTATGTTTGAGATCATTGTAAGCCATGCTGCGAGGGCCGGTGCAAAGGGGCTGCCAAAGCACCTTAAGGAAAGAGTGGTGGAACTTCTGGACGTTCTTGAAACGGAGCCTGTGCCCATTGAGAAATATGACGTGAAGGAGGTGAGCGGTCTGCAAAACACTTACCGCGTAAGGATTGGGTGCTGAAGAGCCATTTACAGAGTTAAATTTTCAGAGAGAGAAATAATAATTTTGAAATTGAAAAAAGGGTGTACGATGTATAAATAATCCTCAATACACCTCATTATCTGCGCAGGCTCAGTGCTCCCTGAACCACTCTGCAATTTCTTTCAGTCTCGCTTCGCGATGTTTCGGCTTTCCACTGCGCGAAAGGTCATGGTTTTCGCCGGGAAACAGCACTAACTTCGTATCTACACTCTGCATTTTCAACGCATAAAACAGCTGATAAGCTTCGCTGACCGGGCATCGATAATCTTCCTCACTGTGTATGATGAGAAGGGGCGTGGTAATATTCTTCGCGTACTTCAGCGGGCTCATCTCCCAGTACTCATCGAATCCTTCCCACAGATCCTTGCCTGCACCGATATAATCGCCGTTGAACCACGGCCCGATATCGCTGGTGCCCCAGAACGATAACTGATTGGATATACTTCTCTGCGTAGCCGCAGCCCTGAATCTGGAAGTGTGTCCAACAACCCAGTTGGTCATAAACCCGCCATACGAGCCACCTGTCACATACACGCGTTCCGGATCAATGGGATATCTCTCGAGCACATGATCAATCGCTTCCATCAGATCCGCATAGTCACGACCTCCAAACCCGCCGCGTATGTGTAGTGCAAACTCTTCGCCGTACCCGGATGAGCCTCGAGGATTGGTAAATATCACCGCAAAGCCCTGCGATAAAAGATAGTAAAACTCGAACATGAATGCGTGGCCGTACGAAGTTTTTGGGCCGCCATGAATCTCAAGAATCGCCGGATGTTTTCCAGAGCCTTCAGGCATCAGGATCCAGCCCTCTATCTCGGCCCCGTCACTGGCTGTGAACGTGAATTTTTCAGGGGTAGGAAGTGAAGTGAACTTGCGGTTGAAATTCGTGATTCTTCTCTCCGTGCTTCTCTTCACAAACACCTCTCCAGGGCGATTTATGTACTGTGCCACGAAGGCGAGGGTACCTTCAGCGTAGTGGAACGATTCCACGCTTCTCTCACCGCCCAGAAATGTATGGAACTTGCCGTCAGAGTATATGAGAAGCTCCTGCCTTCCATGTCGAGTGACAATAAATAATATTTCACTGGCGTTGAGCCACTGCATAGCACTGCCGCCCCCAAATCTTGCGTCGGAATTGAGAGAGCGCCCAAACGCAACTCCTTCTTCACAGGCTATGGAGTAATCACCGCCCGTCAACGGAATAAAATGAAGCCGCATATCCTCGGCCATGCCCTTCTCGTTGAATTTCAGAAACACAGCAATGCGCGAGCCGTCGGGAGAGATGCGAAACGCTCCAATGCTCGCCTTTCTTGCGGTTATTCGCTTCGCCTTTCCGTCCCAGATGTAAAGGTGCTCCATAAACGGCTCTTTCTCATCGTCCGCAGCCGCATACACTATCTTACCATCACGAACATCGAAAGAGGAAATTATCGCATCTTCGTTGGTCAATTTCTCAACTTTGCCTCCGCGAATCGGCACACGGTAAATCTGGGGGTTTGAATCGTAAATAAAGCCCTCACCGTTGAAATAAAACGGTATGCGGGTGATTCGCTTCACATCATCTTTCTTTTTCTCTTTCTCATCGGAAATGAAATACACATATTTTCCGTCAATTTTCAGGTCTGAAGCTCCGTTTTTCAACTCCGCCACAACCTCGGATTCTCCGCCGCTCAGTGAGATGCGCCGGAGCTCTCCGCCTTCTTTCTTGCCACGATAATACACGAGAAATTTGCCGTCCGGGGTAAACCGCGGGCTGCGGTCCTTATCTCCAGACGTGAAGGCTTTCAGTTTTCCGTCATGAATGTAGATGCGCGAAAGGTATGAGTCTTTATTGCGATTCATTCGTGCAACTACAAACGCGATTTTTTTACCGTCTGGAGACACACGAACATCACCCACCAGCCGCATTCTGTACATATCTTCTATTTTAATCATGCTCATTTGCATGCGAGCGCAATAGATAAACGTTTCCACCCTGAAAAATTTAATTAATGCAATGCGATACCTGCCTATGAAACCACGAACCATAAAAGGACGCATCTGGATGGTGAGAGATGAGAACGGAAATAGAATAGACAACATAGACACGGATATGATTTTCCACAATCGCTACCTTTACATCACAGACCTGAACGAGATGGGCAAATACGCGTTCTCCAACCTTCCCGGCTGGGAGGACTTCCCGCAGAAAGTTAGGAAGGGTGATATTCTGGTCGTGGGCCGCAATTTCGGCTCCGGCTCGTCGCGGCAGCAGGCGGTGGATTGCTTTATTGCACTGGGCATATCTCTCATAATCGGCGAGAGCTTTGGCGCGATTTACAAGAGAAACGTCATTAACTCTGGATTGCCACTTATAGAAGCGCCGGGGATATTTGATTCCCCGCTGAAAAGTGGCGATAAGATAGAGGTAAATCTGGAGACGGGCGAGATATTCAAAGATGGCAAGTTGATAATCAAGGGCAAGCCCATGTCCGGAGTGGCGCTGGATATTTACGAGAAAGGCGGGCTGATGAATCTGGCGCGGGAGATTGCATGATTCCCGAGCGTGTGCAGCGCCTGAGCTGTGCGGGCGAGTTCCGCAGGGCCTCACGGGAAATAGATTTACTGCTCGAAGATGAGAATTTTAAGCATATTCACTCAAATTTGCGCTGGGAGAAAGAGCGAATGCGGAGATTGCGCCTCGAATACTCAATATCTGAGAAGCGGGCGAGACAGAAACTTGCCCGGCACATTGGAAAATACTCAGAAACGGAGTTTCAGCAATGGCTCAGAGAAGGCGCGCTTGATTCACGTGTCATTGACTCGCGCCTGCGGTTTTTCAACCGGTTTGCGGAGAACCTCATCTTTTATCACCCGGAACTGAAGAGCAGAGTAAGAAAAAAAGAGAATGCAAAGTTAAAATCGCTTCTGGCAAATGCCATCGTACGCATAAGCACCGGAGATGTGAGAAAATACAGAATACGCGCGGGAATAAAGGTGCAAATTAAAAAGCGTGTGCCCGGTGATAAGTTTCGGGCGTGGCTCCCATTTCCCCGCGAGAGCATGCAGGTTGAAAAGGTACGTTTAATTAATGCAAGTCCGCAAAATTATTATATATCGAACGAGAAACAGCGCACCATTTACTTTGAATCGCCGCACCGGGAATTTGAGGTGGAATTTGAATACATAATCAACGAGGTACACGGCGGGATAGAGGGCGCGTACGCCAGAGAGCATCTAAAAGAAAGAGAACCGCATATTCTCATAACACCGTTCATAAAGCGCCTGGCCATGGAGATTGTTGGCGAAGAGCAAGAGCCCGCAAAAATGGCGCGAAAAATTTACGATTGGATAACCACTCACATGCGCTATTTCTATGTGCGCAATTACGGCACATATGAGAATATAGGAGAGTACGCGGCCACAAACCTCCGCGGAGATTGCGGATTTCACGCAATTCTTTTCATCACGCTTTGCCGGGCGGTGGGCATACCTGCCAAATGGCAGAGCGGCTGGTTTGTCACTCCGCACTACGCGGGCCCGCATGACTGGGCACAGGTATTTCTGGATGGAAAATGGTATCCGGTTGATGCTTCGTTCGGGAATCTGAACAGGCACGGCAAGCTGGAAAACGAGTTTTATTTTGGCAGCATGGACGCGTTCAGGATGATTGCAAACGATGACCTGCTGACGAGGTTTGACCCGCCCAAGCTGCACTGGCGCTCGGACCCGGTGGATAACCAGGTTGGCGAGGTTGAAACGGAGAGCGGCAATGTGTATTATGGCAGGTACTCGTGGAAGATATATCTCAGAGAGTTTCAAAGGGTATAAATCCCCCAAACGTTTTTATATTGTGAATTAGTTAGTTGCGTATGAAGTCGCGGGGCGTAAAAATCGCGGTATTGATTAGTGTTTTCGCAGTGATAGGAGTTTCTCTGGTTCCCCTGAGTTCGGGATGGCAGGACGGACAGACATGGGCATATAAATGGGTGAATGACTGGAACAAAACGCTGTCAAAAACTACGCAGAACTCGAGTTTGAGTGGCACGATAAACGGCAAAAGTGTGGAAGCGTATTTGATTAGTTACGAAGGAAAAGATAGCACGGGGTACAAATTCCATTACGAAGGCGGGTTCTACTCTTACGGATATGTGGATTCGCAGCTGTCCGAGCACAGCATGTTCGGCAACATAACTACGAACCTGAAAATCGAAGCGAAGATGGTCTGGATAGATTTTGAGGGCACGTTTCATCTGGTTCGGGTGAACTCGTCGTTTACTACCGGGGACGCATATTACGGCATAAAGGACTTTTCGTATCACATCTATACAAAACAGCCTCTGGACATATATGGAAACGCCTCATCCGATATGAAAGCGGCAAACAAAACAATTAACATGGGTCTGGAATTGAAGTTAACGGGAACAATGGATATTACGGGTTCTGTGGTTTACAAGACTCCTGTTCCGTATCTTCCGGCAGGAGATAATTTCACTTCTGCGCAGGTGTTTTTGACATCCGCTGTTTATTCCGGGCACTGGAAACTGAACACGCAGGGATATCTCAAAACATGGGGCTCGCAGGACCTATTTGGCGGTGGCACGGGTGGCGCGACCACGGTCTCGCTGGATAAAAACGTGGATACCGACTACAGTGGCACAACGAATATTGACGGGGCGGATCTAACCAAAAAAGGAAGTACCGTTACGCATTCGTTTATGGTTGGTGGGCTGCCCGGTAAGCTCATGAATGTTGTTGTACCCACCACAGGCTCGAACAAGTGGGATGTTGCAGGGCTATTTAGCACTTCCTGGTTGGTGGAGAGCGATTACAGTTCCGAAGATGGATTTTATCATAGTGCCAATGTGCAGTATTCCAACCATGCGCTGGGAATGGGCGCGATATATACTACAGTGTACGGAGAATCACAACCTGCAACCGAGAGTGATGTGAAAACGGTGGAAACCAACGCACCAGCAGAGTACGGATCATACGAAGAGGGAATGAGTGAATACATGCTCCTTATAATACTCAGCATCATCGTGGCTGTGGCAGTAATAGTCGTGGTTCTGGTCGTGAGAAGAAAAAGAGTAAACAGCCCGCCGCCAAGCGCGGCCCAGCCAGAGCAGATGCAGGAGCAGCCTCCAAGCGACGAAATTCTGGACGAAGAATCTCCATAATTTTTTTATTTATACAGCAGCACTATGTCTCCAACTTTTGC
>JAADDK010000058.1 GCA_013154005.1 Methanobacteriota archaeon | reverse complement strand
CTATTCCTAGTGCATCTGCCTGTTCAAAGTTCCAGCCATCAACATCCACCAGCACATACTTCTCTGTCTCGCCCAGCACCTTGAAAAACGCTCCGTTGTACCATACCCAGTAATAGTATCCGGGATAATTTCTTGGAATATCAATCTCCTCATACTCATCATAGGGTATAATCTTCCAGCAATCTATTATCTCATCTCCTTCCGGATCATATTCTCGATATCCCTCACATTTAAATCCTTTGCCTCTCAACATATCCACCCTATCCCATATCTTGCTACTTACCACAATCTCATATGGTCTTACGTCCGCATATCTTTTTTTACTTGCATAACCATAAAAAAATTCATTTGAGATTTTATATATACCCATTGTATCTCACCTCATTGTTTCCTCATTTCACTCTGTTAATGTATGGATATTTCCATCTGCTGGCATCCGCACTATGCTCTGGATATTTAAATTTTCATATCTTTGAAGCCTCTGGGTAAATAGTGCTCCGGCAACCGCAACTCTCTTCTTCGTGTCCCCGTTTTCTCGAGAAATCGTTAAATACACAGATTCATATTAAGAATCCGTGAAATATATATTCTTCGTTTCCCGTGAAATCTGGCCGGCGTTTAACTCAATTTACGCATATGTAACTCTCAAAAGAGAGTTTCCAGATAGATTTGTGGCACTGTATACAAAAAAAGAAAATATGTATACTCTGGAATCTATGCTCATGTCTCTCACTGCAGAACTTGGGAAAAATATACCTATTGACAAAATAAAGCTCTCCACCAACTCCATCGAAGATGTGAGAAAAATCCTTGAAGACGTTGTGGAAAGCGGTGATATCGTGGACATAACCGGAGCAAGAAAGATGATGATACTCTCACTCATGTCCCTCAGCGAAATAAAAGTGGTTTACCTGCTTTTAAGAGATATGCGTTATTCGGGTGTGCCATTTATGATGCGCCCCCTCACAGTACAGGAGCACATGGAGGTGAAAATTTGATAATTTCTGCACCTGAGACACATATTTTACTCAATCAACTGCTACTCCGTGGGCAGGTCGAGGTAGACGTGAGTTACCCTCCGTATGAGACAACACTATTTACCCTTAATCTTGCAAAATTCGAAATAGAAAATCTAATCGATAAAAAGACTCTCGATTCTAAAAAAAGAAAACTTGCCAGAACCGAATTTTTAAGACACGACCTTCCCGGATATCATGACCTCGCAGATGTTCTGATCTCTTCAGGGGTTCTTGAATTCGAAAACTCTGCCGAAATAGAAGAAAACTTCGAGCTTTTGAGAAAATCGGTAAGCGATAGAACCATTTATATTAAGCCAGTATTCATAGGAATAGATACAAACATAGCATATTATCGTATAATTTCAAGGCGCCTGAAAAACCATTTCAAATACGTAATAAGCAATATAGTTGTTGACGAGATAGATTCACGAATACACACAAAATACACCCCTCGTATGATGCACGAATTTGAGCATATTCCCTATTCCCATATATTCAGGGAATTTGCCAACGGTAGCTGTAAAGACGCACGGATGGCAAAGAACGCAATGAATGAGGTTCAATATATAGTTAACAATCTGGACGCTTTCCGGATTGGAAAAGTGAGTGACACAAAGGACAAAGAGGTTAGAGATAGGGAGATTGCCAGACAATACAGTTCATTTTCTTCAGAGATTAACGCAGAAGTGATTCTACTGACTGCGGATAAAGATATGGTCTTCCATGCTCAGGCAGAGCAGATGAGCAGCATATACTTCAAATTACCTCATGCGATTCCCAGCACAATTCACATCGATTCAACCAGCATACCTTCTCTTATTTACGATTTAACACTAATATTCGGAATGATTAAGATTGGAAATTATCTGCTTCTGGGAGAATGGCACGGTAAAAGCTCTGAGGATTATTTCTATGAGCGAATTAAAATTTACAATTCGGAAAAAGATATCGTGCGCCACATAAATATATGCAGGAGTGTTATGAATGAATTTCAGAGAGATGCGTGCTAAGCTTATTGGCTCATATGGGCGATTTGTGTTCTTCCCTTACGACGAAGAAACTCCAAAGTTAGTGAGTACACGCGCCTTTACACATCTGATAATTGACGAGGATATTACAATCTACGCACCACGCATAATGGAAGAACAATTAGAAGATGAGCTCAAAGAAAATTATGATATTGTTTACGGTGAGCCAGTACTAAATGGCAAATACCACGTATCGCCCACCACAAGAGCCGCAAACCTAACTTTTAACTGGATTTCCGGGGAGGATATTTTAAGAAAAGCGCTGAGAAAGCCGTTTGAAGAGGAAATAGAGCTGTTACACGGAGTCTCTGAAAAAATAGGTGCTGCAATGGATCAGTTCTGGAACGAAATGAGTATTGGAATCACCGAATCTGAAACCGCTGCAAAAATCGATGCACTCCTGAGATTGCACGGAATTGATGGTTTTTCATATCCAACAATAGTGGCGGTTGGTTCAAAAAGCAGATTTCCCTCACCCAGCACCGGAACGAAGAAAATCGAAGAGGGAAAAATAGTATACGTGGATGTGTTTCCAGTATACCACGGATACCCTCTAAATTTTTCACGAGTAGTGTTCACCGAAGAGAATAATACATGGATTAACGCCCTTGAAAAAATTAACAGAACTTACGATTCGCTCACACATATTCTTCGTCCGGGAACAGAACTGGAGTACATAGACGCAACCATAAGAAAAATAGGCAATTTTCCGCACTACAGCGTGGTACCAGCAGGAGGGTTCTACCAGCCATTTGCCCCGGGACCCGGAGTACTCGAGGAAAACATGCTTCTTACCGTGGTTCCATCAATATATCTGAAAGAAGGCGTGATACGGGTGAAACATACCATGATTATTCAGAGCTCAGGAGCTGAGGTTTTGTTTTAGGTCCGTGAATAATTTTCTTTTTCCAATCTCCCTTCAGGTAGAAAATGCCACCTATTCCAGCGGACACCATATTGGATATAGCCATGGCAAACCACACTCCTGTAGCGCCAAACCCCAGTCCGTGCACCACGATGGAAGTTCCGGGGATTCCGATTGTGCTCAGTGCCATGTACGCAGCGAGGGGAATGCGCAGTCCCCAGAGCCGGGTAATGCTGAGAACCATACCCTGAAACGTGTGCCCTGAGCCACTGAGCAACGAGCTTTCCACGCGGAAAAGCCCGAAGTACGGAATTCCAATAAGAACAATGGAGAGAAACGTTTTAGCACCCTCAATTACCTCAGGATTGTTTGGTATAAAGAAGCGTACTATGGGATCCCGGAAATAGTAAATAACTGCGGAGGAAAGCAGAAGCAAGTAAAACATTAGTAACAATCCTTTCACAGCAATCTCATTAGCACGTTCAATTTTATCCGCGCCGAGTGCCTGACCCAACATTATGGTAAGCGAAGACGCAAGGCCATTTACTATCACGAACATCATATTCACAATACGATTTCCAACACCATAAGATGCAATTGCAAGAACCTGGTCAGGAAGATTCGCCAGAATGCTCTGAATGACCACAAACCCAAAGGCCATGGCGCTCATGCTGAGGCTGGATGGCAATCCCACGCGTAAAATAAATTTCATGCTTTTCCACTGTGGTTTGAAATCATGAAGTTTGGGTTTGAGTCGCAGTTTTCCACGAAGAAGAAGATACAGAAGCCATATTGCCGCAATTATTCTCGCAATCACCGTGGCCACCGCGGCGCCGATTACACCCATTGCGGGCAAACCCAGCAGCCCGAAAATGAGTATCGGGTCAAGAACCGCATTGATGACGACTGATGTGCCGGATATCATCAGCGGCGTGACTGTGTCGCCTTCGGCCGATATGACCGAACCACCTCCCATCACCACGAACATAAAGGGAAGCCCGAGAAATATTATCGAGCCGTACAATGCGGCGGTGTCCAGCAATTCCCCACGGGCGCCGATAAGGGCAAATATGGGATACGAAAGCAATGAGCCAATTATGGCCATCACCGTGGCGATTATGATGACCACGGAGAAAATCTGACCGGTGTAGTGATTTGCCTTATCTCTCTGATTCGCACCGATGTACTGCGAGATGATGGGTATGCCACCCCTTCCGAGGCCTCCCGCGAAGGAGATGAAAAAGAAAATCATGGGCCACGTGAAGTTTATGGCCGCCACCGCTATTTTGGCCTGGTCCTCCGGCAATCTGCCGAGCCAGAACATATCTGCAAGATTGTAAAGAGTCTGCAGCAAACTGCTCAGCATCATGGGCCAGCCTAAAAGAAACATTGTTTTTACCACTCCGCCATTGAGTATCTGGTCCCTGCTGAGCCTTAATTCCACGGTGTGCATTAATAATAAAAACTATTTTAAGGTTTGCACAGTGACGCAAACACTACTTTTTCAGCGTGAGCTTGATTTCCTGCAGATTATCATCGTAGCATTTCTCTATTAGTATGTCCTGTGCTCCGGATATCTCCGCAATTTTCTTGAGGGAGGAATAAGTCGCCTTAATCATTCTCGTGATGCGAAGATGCACCACGTACTCTCCGAAAAAGTTCTCGTAAATCTGCACAACTTCGAATAGATTGCTATCCATTTTTCCCAGCTCCTGATTAAGCCTGTGAACAACATCTTCGGGAGAAACCATGTATGGACATCTCCCCGGGCAAAATAAACATTTGCCATGAATAGATTTAAGCAAAACGGAAAAAGTTATGATAAGAATTTCAGAATAGATTAAACACCATAGAAAATTTTATATGCCAGGGTTGCCTGAATAACAGTATGAAATATGCTGAGTATGTATATGAACTGGGGGAGCTCAAAGACAGGGCGCCGAATCTGTTCGGGATACCCACAGGCACCAAGCTTGACGAGATGTTTTATACCGTGATTTACGATGAGAGGAAGGATACTTATGTGAAGAAACCCCTTGGCGGGATTCCGCATCTTGCGGTGATAAATGTCACAGGCATCCCGGATACCGGCAAATCACTTCTGGCCGAACAGTTTGCCGTGTTCCAGGCATCGCGGAATTATCCCGTTCTCTTCATAACAGTAGAATCTCCCGCAAATTTTCTCTACACCGCGTTGAAATTGAAAGCAAAGGTTCTGGGACTGGACTGGAATGCTGTGGAAAACAATATGATAATTATCGACGCCTCGCAGGAGGTGGATCTGAGAGAGAATATGAAAGCACTGCAGGATACCATGGCCTACGCGATAAAGATGAAGAATACGAAGAACGTGGTGATAGACAGCGTTACGGGACTCTACGAGCATCGTGAAGTGCTTGCAAGACAAATCGTCAGGCAGCTTTTTAATTTTCTCAAAAAATGGAATCAGACCGGTCTGCTGGTTTCACAAAAACGTTCGTCTCAGAGCAGTGAGACCGCCGAAGCGGCCGGGGGCCTGGCAGTGGCACATATTGTCGACGGCACAATAGTTATGGACAAGGAAATTATAACCACCAAATGGGCAGCGAGTCTATACGGTAGAAAAATCGGTGAAATCATAAGGACAATCAGAATCGACGGTTGCCGTATGGCCCCTCATGAGAGCGAGACATACGTGTTTGAAATAACCGATACGGGTCTGATAGACATAAAAGGGCCGCTTTCAAAAATAACAGGAGGTGATTGATATGGAAATATTGCGAAAGCCGGTGGGTGGAGAGGCAAACATAGAGAGAATCGCGGAGAGAATATTTCACGAGAGTATAAGAATCGCAGGAGGATTGAAGGGTCTGGTTGAATACAGAAATCTGACCTGGCTCCCCAGTCTTGCTGAGGCCTCGTACGTAATTGCACTCAAAAACGAGGCAATAAAGACAAACAGAGAGATTGCCGAGTATCTTGGCATTACCGAACAGACTGTTAAAAACATCCTCAGTGCAGATGAGCGGGCTGTGGAAGAGTACCTTAAAGGAGAGCGGGACAAAGCAGACGAGCACATTGCTGGAGGACTGGCAAAGCTTGCGTACCACAGAATCAAAGATTCTCTGGACAATCTGGAGGAAAGGCTCGAGATAATGGAAGAGAGCGCACGTTCGCTGGGAGTGGACTGGGCAGTGCATGTGTTATCAAGAATAAAGGGACTGGACTTTCCCGTTGATAAGGACGCACTACTCGAAAGACTTGGTGGATACAGGATACTGGGCAACCCAATAGAAGATATACTGGAGAGAATCGAGTTTCCAGTGAGAAACCCCGCAGAACTGCTCCACAAGCTCAGAGAGAGCATCAAAGCTTAAATCCCACCCTTCCATTTACTGTTTAATGATTTCCGCGATATATTTAGAAATGTGCCCTCAGTGTAGAGGGGAGCTTAGCACGGAGGAAATTGAAAGGAATTTGTGTTTTTCCAAACGCATACCGCTGAATCATAGCGAAATTAAGAAACTCAGTCAGGAGTTTGAAAATTTTTTCGAGGAAAAGACAGGGTATAATATTCGCTCTCTTCAGAGTATGTGGGCCAGAAGAGTTCTATCTGGATATTCATTTGCCGCTATAGCCCCCACTGGAATAGGAAAGACCATGTTCGGTGCGGTGATGGCCGCGTTTCTGGCTGAAAAAGGGAAGAAAAGTTATCTCATAGTACCCACACTCCTCCTTCTCGATGAGGTCCGAGAGCGTCTTGAGAATATGAATGCGGATTTTGTCTGGTACCACGGTAAGATGAAAAAGAGCATTAAAGAAGATATGAGGAAAAAAATTGAGCGCGGGGAGTTCAGAATTTTACTTACCACAACAGCGTTCCTCTCGAAGAACTTTTCCCTGATAAGGGGAAAGAAGTTTCATTTTGTATTTGTGGATGACGTGGACTCGCTTCTCAAAAAATCCAGAAATCTGGAGAAAGTTATTTCAACAATACATGAAAAAACAGGCGTGCTCATGGTGTCCACCGCCACCGGTGCGCGGGGTCACAACACGAAAATTCTCAGAGAGAAACTCAACTTCGATGTGGGAAACGTTAGAAACACAATAAGAAACGTTGAAGACATATACGCACCCAAGGATGAGTTCCGAAAAATTACGGAGAAAATGGGTGGCGGTGCGCTTATATTTGTTTCAAGGAGCGAGATTATAGATGAGGTCACTAGGCTTCTACCTCAGGGAAGCTTTGGGGTGGTCACCGCAGAGAATAAAGAGGCTTTCAAACATTTCGCAGAAGGAAAAATCGAGTTTTTGATAGGCATAGCATCTCCCTACGGCTCGCTGGTTCGAGGCATAGACATGCCAGAGCGAATAAGATACGCGATTTTTTACGAGATTCCGCAGTTTACAATATCCGCCCGGGACATAGATAAACTGAGCGAGAAAGCGCTCGTCTCTGTGGCCCACGCACTGAGCACCGTGGATTCGGAGCTGCGGGAACTGGCAGACAGAGGAGATATAGAAAATATTAAACTCCGAATCAAAACTCTTGCAAAAAGGAATATCTTCGAGGAAGACATTATTATAGAGAATGAAAAAATAATAATCCCGGACGTGCGTACCTACATACAGGCCTCGGGACGCACTTCACGCCTGTACTCAGGAGGTATAACCAAGGGGGCAAGTTTTCTACTGGACAGAGAGGAGAAAATAAAACTTTTCCAAAAAAGAGCAAGATTCTTCGATATAGAACTGAAGAAAATTGACGAAGTTAATCTTGAATCGCTAAAAAGGAAAATAGACGAAGACAGAGCAAAGATAAAAAGAAGCAGAGAACTCAGAGAGGTTGTGGAACCCACACTTTTAATTGTAGAAAGCCCAAACAAGGCCCGCCATATAGCCGCATTCTTCGGAAAGCCCAACAGAAGGATAATGAATAATGCAATAATCTACGAAGTATCAACAGGAAACAGAGTGCTGCTTATAGCACCCTCTCTGGGACACGTAGTTGACCTGACCACAATTAGAGGATTTCATGGGGTGAAAGTGCTCAAAAATTCCTTTGTACCTCTTTACACAGCCATTAAAAAATGCAGGGAGTGTGGGTATCAGTTTACGGATTCTGCAAAATGCCCTTTGTGCGGGTCTGAAAACATATACAATTCCATGAATCAGATAACAACCCTGCAGCAACTGGCGTTTGAAACAGGAAACGTTGTGATAGGCACTGACCCGGATACAGAGGGTGAGAAAATAGCATGGGACCTATACAATCTTCTTACTCCATTTGCCGGTAGCATCAGAAGGGGTGAATTTCACGAAGTAACTGTGAAAGCCATAATGAATGCGCTGGAGAACAGCAGAATTCTCAATGAAAATCTTGTAAAAGCGCAGATAGTCAGGAGAATTGAGGACCGCTGGATAGGTTTCGAATTATCACAGATTCTTATGAGAAGATTCAGAGAGCGAAATCTATCGGCCGGAAGAGCCCAGACTCCCGTGCTCGGATGGATCATATCAAGATATCAGGAGAGCAGAACGCGAAAAACCGCATGGTTCATAGAGGATACGAACGTGAGGGTGCCATGGAACGGTGAGGTAACCGTTGAATCAAAGCTTCTCAGCGAAGAGATTAAAGATAGACGCATACCACCATATACCACAGATACCGCCCTGAAAGACATAAA
>JAADDK010000113.1 GCA_013154005.1 Methanobacteriota archaeon | reverse complement strand
GTGGACCTGGCAGAGAAGAAGAAAGACCGCGCAACATTCAATCTGTTGCAGTGGTACGTTGACGAGCAGGTTGAAGAAGAGGCGAACGACGAGGAGATAATCCAGATGCTGAAGATGATCGGCAATGCCGGGCACGGCCTGATGATGCTGGACCGTGAGCTGGCGCAGAGGACTTACACTCCTCTGGTAACCCAGAAAGAATAAAGGAGGTGTTTGAAAATGTTGAGTGAGACCATAAAGAGTGGAGACTGGAAAGGAGAGAAGCATGTACCCGTTATCGAGTACAGGCGTGAGGGCGAGATGATTGAGGTGGAAGTGAGCGTGGGCAAAGAAGTCCCGCACCCGAACACTGTGGAGCACCACATCTCGTGGATAGAACTGTACTTCCAGCCGGAAGGCGGCGCGTTTCCAATAATGGTTGGTCGCGTGGCGTTCATGGCGCACGGCGAGCCGATGACCGAGCCAAAAGCAAAATTCTACATAAAAGCAGGAAAGGGTAAATTGATGGCACTGAGCTACTGCAACATACACGGACTGTGGCAGAACGAAGTCGTGGTGGAGTGATGAGCATGGAAATGACCGCAGAGGGGAGAACGGGCGTGGACCCGGGGCGCTACGGCACCCTGGGGCTCATTCTACTCATTCTGGGAATCATAGGCATAATATTCCCGGTATTCGCAACATGGATGGTCGTGTGGCTCATAGCGTTCCTATTGATTATCGGCGGCTTTGCGCTGGTGTTCGGCACCGCTTACGTGGACCGCAAAAATTTCGGTGGCTGGATCTTGGGCTTGATACTGCTAATCTTCGGGTTTGCAATGCTGTTCTATCCGTACTTTGGCGCAGTGGCAATGACCACAATAATGGGCATATTCTTCATAATCGCAGGTATCGGCTCAATAATATTCGCGTTCGCAGTGCGAGAGTACAGGGGCTGGTGGCTTCCGATAATAAGCGGTGTAATATCACTGATTCTTGCAGCGCTGATATTCGTAGGCTGGCCCGAGAGCTCCAAGTGGATTATCGGCCTGTTTGTTGGCATCGACCTGCTGCTACAGGGAATAAGTCTGATGGTAATGAGCAAGTTTGCGTGATGCCACATGAGCGAAGAAGCCAGAACACTGGGAGAGCGCCCTGTGGTGCACACTCACGAGCTCTTTGGGATAGTGCTAATCATACTGGGCATTGTGGCCATGACGTTCCCGAAATTCACCACAAACCTGATACTGGGAGCCATAGCCATAATACTCATTCTCGCCGGGGCAGTGTTCGCGCTGCTCACATACAGAAGCAAAGAGCGCACGATTGGAGCATGGCTCAAAGCCGCACTCCTCATCATATTCGGCATACTGATCTTCGCGCACCCGTATGCGGGCGCGATTGGCCTGACGCTAATAGTGTTCCTGCTGCTGCTGGGCGCATCGCTCATCTCGTTCTACTGGGCATACTCGTCGCGCGAGAATCCCAGCTGGTGGTTCATGGCGGTGAGCGGCACAATATCCCTGGTTCTGGCCGTTCTCCTCATCTGGGGCATATTCCGTTCTAACCCCTGGATCGTGGGAATATACATAGGCATCAACCTGTTCGTGGACGGTTTGATGCTCCTTCTAATGGGAAGGTACCTGAAAAAAGTTGAAAAATAAGGAGGTGAAAAAAATGGTAGTGATAGGAGAGAAATTTCCAGAAGTGAAAGTGAAAACGACGCATGGCATAATGGAGCTGCCGAAAGAATTCGAGGGCAAATGGTTCGTTCTGTTCTCGCACCCGGCGGACTTCACGCCAGTGTGCACAACGGAGTTCTACGCCATGCAGAAGCGCCTGGACAAATTCAAAGAGCTGGGCGCGGAAGTGATAGGGCT
The DNA here is from genome assembly GCA_013154005.1 of Methanobacteriota archaeon. Taxonomy (GTDB): domain Archaea; phylum Thermoplasmatota; class Thermoplasmata; order Thermoplasmatales; family Aciduliprofundaceae; genus JAADDK01. The sequence continues at coordinate 6,769 of JAADDK010000113.1, read as the reverse complement.
GAGCGTTGATCAGGTGTTTGCACATCTGAAATGGATTGAGTGGATTAAAGACACGCTGGGCGAGGAGATACAGTTTCCCGTGATAGCGGACGACCGCGGTGAGCTTGCGGAGAAACTTGGCATGATACCCACCGGCGCAACCATAACCGCCAGAGCGGTGTTCATCGTGGACCCGAAGGGCACCATAAGAGCGATAGTGTATTATCCCGCAGAGGTGGGCCGTGATTGGGACGAGATACTGCGTGCTCTGAAAGCGCTGCAGGTCAGTGACAAGAATGGTGTGGCGTTGCCTCACAAATGGCCCAACAACGAACTGATAGGCGAGAGGGTAATCGTTCCGCCGGCAGCCACAACGGAAGAAATCAAGGAGAGAGAAGAATCGAAGAAGAAGGGCGAAATAGAATGCTACGACTGGTGGCTGTGCCATCGCTCTCTCTGATTTTTTCATTTTTTGAGAGCATGTTAAATAACATGCTGCAATTGTAGATTTGAATGTGCGGCTACTCTAAAGATGGAGGTGCGCTTCGATACGGGGAGCATGTTGCCCGAAACGTGACGATAATAACATTCTTTCTGGCGCTGACCAAATTTGTACTTGCCAGATACACCGGCTCAGTTTCAATATTAGCAGACGCGTACCACAGCTTTGCAGATTTGATACCCATAGTGGCCGCATGGACCGGACTGCGAATAGCGCGCAGGCCTAGAGACGAAAAGTTTCCGTACGGATATTATAAAGCTGAGAATCTTGCAGCGTTTCTGGCCAGCATATTCATTTTCATTTTAGCCTATGAAATCATCATGGAAAGCATATCCCGGTTTCACGAAGGTGCCGAGGTGTCGCACACACTCACGGGCATATCCCTCACTCTTGTTTTCGTGCTCATCTCATTCCTTCTTTACAGATATCAGCTAAAAGCCGCGAGAGAGTCAAACTCGCAGGCGCTCCTTGCAAACGCCAGAGAGACAAAGATGGATATTTTCTCCTCAATGCTCGTGGTGGTGGGCTTTGCGTGTTCGAGCATGGGCTACCCGTGGGTGGGTGGCGTGGTTGGCATACTTCTCGCACTGCTGGTTATACATGCCGGCTATGAGAGTATGCGCGATTCCATTCTATCGCTCATGGATGCGGGCATACCGGAAGAAGAGATTAAAAAGATTCGCGAAACCGCGCTCAGCGTGCCGAGAGTGAAAGAGGTGAAAGCGGTGTTAGGCCGTCGCTCAGGACCGTTTGTGATGGTCGAAGTGGAAATATCCGTGCCCGAAAATCTGAACGTGAGTCAGGCGCACATGGTCGCCACAGAAGTTGAGAGAAAACTCACGGCCATGAAAGAAATAGACCATGCCACCGTGCACGTGGAGCCTCCAAGCAAAAAGCATCGTGTCGTTGCAGTGCCCATTGACGAGCATGGCCCGGCCAGCGTGTTTGGCTCAGCCCCGTACTTTGAGTTGCGCCATTACGAAGGTGAAAAATTGATTAAAAGAGAGAAAGTGAAAAATCCGGGATACGGAAATAAAGTGAAAAAAGGCGTGAAAGCGGCACTGTTTCTCATAGAGCGCGGGGTGGACGAGGTGCATACTCGCCGAATAGGAGAGGATAGCCGCGAGATTCTGGAAGATGCGGGCGTGGTGGTGCATATAGAGGGTAAAGATTAAAATAACAAATGGCAATCTTCGGTGCAGATGGCCAATCCTCTTCAGGTAATAGCTGCAATATTCGTGCTGTTTTTTCTTCCGGGATACACATTCATAAACATGCTGTTTCCCAAGCCTGGCGAGCTTGATTTAGAATACGACCAGCTTTATCGAATAGGCATTGGAATGGGTATGAGCATTGTAATTTCCATTCTGTCCGGGTACGTGCTTGGCTATCTCGCGCTGTTCTACGCCGAGTACATCTGGCTCGTGCTTTTAAATCTCAGTGTGATTTTCTTTCTGATTGGATTTTACAGAGGCGGCTATCCAACACTCAGAAGATTTCTGGGGCTGGAAAAAGAAGACAGGCACGATAAATTAATTCTTCTGAAAGATTTGCTGGAAGAGCGAAAAGAAGAGCTGAAAAAATTGAAAGAGGCGGAACAGCTCATTCGACTGGACCCGAAACACAGCGAGAGATACGAGGGAAAGCGAAAAGAGGCGCTTAAAAAGATTGCCGAGATTGATGAGAAAATCGACAAACTCAAAGGTGTGTTAGATGAAGTATAAGATGATGATTGTAGTTCGAGACGACTTAAATCTTTCCTGCGGAAAGCTTGCGGTGCAGGTGGCGCATGCGGCGGTGGAGTGCACACTAAAAGCCGAGAAGGCAAAGAGTCCATATCTCAAGGAATGGCATCGAGAGGGGCAGAAAAAAGTGGTGGTGCGCGTGAAATCGCTGCGCGAACTGTACGAGCTGGAATTCAAAGCAAAAAGCCTCGGATTGACCACCGCGGTTATACGCGATGCGGGACTCACAGAAGTGGCGCCGGGCACCGTCACGTGTCTGGGCATAGGCCCGGGGCCGGAGGAGATTGTGAACAAAGTAACAGGGAGCCTGCCGTTGCTATGAAAAACATAAGAATACTCGGGGTAGATGATTCGCATTTCACACCGCACACGCACGGCACAGTCATGGTGGCAGGAGTGGTGATGCGCGTATCAGGATATATAGACGGGTTTCTCACGACAAGCATAACCATCGACGGCACCGACGCCACCGAAAAAATCGCACAGATGGCCAGAGGCAAGTACCACCGCGACATACGCGTAATCATGACGCAGGGCATAACCTTCGGCGGGTTCAACGTTCTTGATATTCGCGCACTCGCCCAGCACGCAGGTGCGGCTGTAATTGTTGTATCAAGGAAAAAACCGAATTTGGAGAGCATGCGGGAAGCGCTGAAAAAGCATTTTCCCGACTGGAAAGAGAGATACGCACTGCTCACGGCCGTACCCATAGAAAAAATAAGCAACGGAGAGCACGCACTCTGGATTCAGCGAGTGGGAATTGAGAGCGATGAGGCGCTGCAAATAATACATGCCACCACAGTTCGCGGTGCGGTTCCGGAACCCGTGAGACTCGCTCATCTAATGGCCTCCGCCATATATTTTGGAGAATCTAAGGGGAAGCCATAAATTTCCGTTCGTAAAACGTGAGAAGAAGAGGGGTGGCAATCACTGTGATGAGCGTGACAATAACCACCGCGGCAAACAGCTCTCCGGAGATTATGCCCTTGTCGTAAGATATGGTGAGAAGAACAAGCTCAAGAGCACCGCGCCCGCCCATGGCCAGTCCGATAAATCCCGATTCTGTGCGCGAGAGCCCGGATAGCCGGGCGCCTAACCCACATCCTATGAGCTTGCCCAGCAGCGCCATTATGGATATGGATATAACAAGCACCACCACGAGGGTGGTCACAACGAAAGATGATAGAATGCTTCCCAGCTGCAATCCCACATATCCAAAGAAAAGCGGCGTGAAAAGCGCGTGTGACATGGGCTCAATATCGTCCACCAGGTCATCGTAAGCCACGCGCCGGCGCAAGAGCGGCCCCACCTTTGAGCCCCACTGCCCGATGATAAGCCCTGCAATGTAAGCACCTATTATACCCTGCAATCCAGAATAATGCGCAATTATTGCGAACAGAATCGCGAAAAGTATCGTGAACGTCAAAAGCACCTTCTCCCTCTGCGGTCCGGAGCCGATGAGGTGGTCAATCACCCGGTACCGCTCCATAAAGTAAGGAATGATAATGAGAGAGAGCACGATGAACAGAATGACACGCGCAGATATGAACGTCAAATACTGCGGAGTGACCTCCGTACCCAGCGCGATGGAGCCAACCACGCCTATGAGAAACACGGCCACTATATCATCTACGAAACTCGCGCCCATAATTATGGCGTGTGTGTTCTTACCCGCAGTTTTGTTCATCAGCAACCGGGCGCAGACTTCAACCGCGGTGTTTGACAGAATCACGGAAATCAACAGCGATACAATCAACCCAAATCCGAGGGCGTACATCACGGAAAAAATCAAAATCATGGAGAACAGCACGCCCAGCACGCCCACCAGTATGCTTTTGAACTTGTGCTCCTGAAACTTACGGTAATCGGTGAGCAATCCGGAGAGAAGCATGAGCATAATTATACCAAACTCGCTGAATATTTTGAGCGTCTCGTTTGGCACAATCCAGCCCAGAAGCAGAGGGCTCAGAATCACACCGCCAAGAACCTCGCCCACAAGGCTCTGAAAATTGAACTTTGCGAACAGAATGCCCAGAACGCGAGCAAGCAGAATTAGAAGAAGAACTGAGAGAAAAAAGCTCTCAAGAGTCATTCAATCACTGAATATAGTAATAATCCAGCGCTGCATATTTCATCTCTCTGTGCCGGCGCTCAAGATAACTGTAAATTGTCGCGTGCTTGCTTCCCTGCAAAATCATCTCTATCGCCCGCTTCGCTGTTTCCAGCTGATAGTATGTGCCGATTATGGCCACCTCATTCCCGTACACCGATATATCCGCTCCGCTCATATCCTCTATGATTCTCCGCGTCTTACCATCCTTGCCAATAATGCGCCCTTTCAGAACCCGCATTCTGTTCTCTCTTTTTCCCACAAACTCTTTGATATCGATTATTTCAAAATACACATCTTCCTTGAATATGCGCCACGCCCTGTCCGGTGAGAATCCCTCACCCACCGCTTCAACGAAATCCCTTGCCTTCATAGCCAGATACGCGTCCGCATCGCGATCATCAATCATCACATCACCGTATCTGGAATCCACGTTCATTTTCACGTGGGTCAGAGACTCCACTTTTTTCTTAATCGCTCCATCTTTGCCTATCAAGGCACCCACTCGAGATTTGGGTATCTTCACATAATACACCTAATCCACCCCCAGCTCCGCCATTATGCATTTCTCGTCCATCGCAACACCCATCTTTCGGGCAAGCGCTGCTATGTTGCGAACATCTCTGCTGAGAAGCGCTGCTGCCATGGGATGCGTGGTGGGCACCGCCTGTCCAACATCGATTACCCACGGCTCATCGTTCCATACCAGTATATTGTACTCGCTCAGGTCTCCGTGCACCAGTTTCGCTTTGTGCATCTTTCTCATTTCCTCCACTATCGCATATATGATTTCTTTTTTAACCTTTTCCATGCAATCTTTAAGCAGAGGTGCAGGTTGTGATTCATCTCCCACGTACTCCATAACGATTATGTTTTTCCACATATCGACGGGCGCGGGCACCCGCACCCCCGCATCGTGATACGCCTGCAAATTCCTGAACTCCTTCTTCGCCCAGATGAATATAATATTGTCCTTAGTCTTGTGCACATGCGCAAATCGGTCATCGCCGTCGATGAATCGAGATAAACCCTTATAATTCAGCCGGGTTATGAGATAAACTTTCACCGCTATGAGCTCCCCGTCCTTATTGACCGCCCGAAACACCGTTGCTTCCTTGCCCGTGGAGATGGGAAATTCCACGTAATCGATGGTGCGCTTGAGAAGCTTGTAAAATGCGAGAAGCGTGCGTCTGTCAAAAACATCGCCGTACGTCTTCCGGTCCTCTTCGCTTTTTTCCTTCTTCTCGCGATACGGGTAAATTCTATCAAAAACTTCCTCATCAATCATTGCCCGAACACATCCAGAAGCTCCGGGAGCTTTCTGTTCTTGCTCAGATACGATGCCTGAGTTCTCGTGTATCTGTAAACCACATCGGCCTTCTCGTCCTGAAACTCCCAGGGCCTGATAACCACGAGGTCCCCCTCTTTAATCCACATGCGCCTTTTTATTTTGCCCGGTATGCGCGCCATTCGCGACTTTCCGTCTGCGCACATCACCATCATTCGCCCGCCACCCAGTATCTTGTCCACTATGCCGAACATCTCTCCCTTATTGCGGTCAGGCAGCGGAACCCTTAATGTCTCTTCTTCTTCCATTATTCCCGCATTCTCCAACTCCTATATTAAACTATCGCATAAGCACAGTTAATTACCAATCTCCTCAATAACCCTTTTAAGCGCTTCTTCCAAATCCCGGGTGCGGGTGAAAAACACTTTTTTCTCGGTGGTATCGCGAATACGCACGAAATTAGGACCCATTCGATACGCGGCCAGCGCATCCACGTCGTCCAGCTGAGATAGCACAGCCCTGAATTTGCGCGGGTCTCCGTGCTCCATTTCCTCCATATCCGCCGCATTATTCACTCTCTTTTCAAGAAACCGTGCCTCGCCACCGGAAACCTCATATATCAGAAAAAATCGAGAATCGCCATAATGCCCTGCGCAAAGGTGCAAATCATCGTCCATGCCAAACGCAACCTTCATTGCAATCACCTTTCGGTGTGCCTAAAAGAATGCAGTATATATGCTTTGCGCTTTCACAAAAAATGGATAAAAAGAGGATGGGTGGTTAAGCGAAAACTTCCACTTTAGGTACTTCTACCCCAACTATATCATCTGTGAGTTCGTACATTATGCTGAGTATCTCAGCAGCAAGCTCTGCACGCTTATCGTCCAGCTCCCACATTGCAGCCTCAAGGTCAGCAACACTATGTGTCTTCATCCACTCCTTCACCCTTTTGGGCATCCTCGGTATGTTCGGAAACTTATCAGCCATATATTACACCTCCTGTCATCTTATTGTCAGACACTAATATGACAAAGAAGTATTTAAAGGTTTCGTGTAAAACTACCACTTAAAAAGAAAACGGCAAAAATAAAGGAGTTGTGGAAAAATTAATCCAGCATGGGCATCCAGATGCCCTTTTCCTTCGC
>JAADDK010000046.1 GCA_013154005.1 Methanobacteriota archaeon | reverse complement strand
GGTCCATTTTTCGCTTCGCTCAAAATGGCCCGGGCTTAGTCGTAAAATTCTTTCAGAATTTTCCTCCTCCCGCCCGGTCACTTTATTAGTTCTCTGTAATATTTCTGCGGAATTTTTCTACTCTCGCCACGGCTGCACACTTTGCTTGTGGTCGGGCTAACGTAAATATTTGATTTGCATCACGTTGGATTGATGGGATACTGACACAAAAAATAATCTTGTTTCCAAAAACAGCATTCAGAATTGGTAATGGGGCCGCCGAGATTTGAACTCGGGTCGCCACCGCCCCAGGGTGGTAGGATGCCAAGCTACCCTACGGCCCCTCAGCTTGCCACATCCCGTCAGTGAGATAGAAAACACCATAATAAATGTTTTGTCTCGGTGAAATTCGAAATTCGCCCCATTATGTTCGAATCATGCCCAAAAGTGGTTAGAAAAATATAAATACTGCCTATGCTATATGAACTGGGTGTTAAAATGACAGAAGAACCCAAAAAGGAAAATAGTGTAGACGAAAAAACAGAAGCCCAGAAAGCTGCTGAGCAAAGTGCTAAAGAGATGCAGGACGCCATGCAGACCGCTCCTGGCGGGGTCAAAATACTGGCGTTTCTATTTACAATCGGTGGAATAATGTGGTTTATCTACCCAATACTGGTGACCTTCAACCTGATATTCATACCACACGACTTACCGTTTTACCAGTGGGCTTCGCAACTGATTTGTTGCTGGATTGGCTCTCTGATTCTGGCAGGACTGTACTTTGGCATAGCAGGTGGATTGATTAAGGGCATGCCCGGAGCATGGATGTGGGCGCTGATATTTGCCATATTTGGCCTGTTCAACGCACCCTGGGGCACAATAATAAGCATAATTGCCATAATCTATCTGTTCAAAGTGAAGGACTACTTCCAGATAGATAAGATGCAGCAGACCGGCGCCCAATAACCATTTTTTTCTTTTTTCACAGAAAATTTTTTATCTCGATTGCAATAAATGAGTATGAGCATTTTACTTTATAACCTGAATGTGTTTGGCGAAGAATGGGAATACATTCTGATAAGAAACGGAAAAATAGAGAAAACGGGCACTGGAAATCTTCCGGATGCGGGTAAAAAACTCAACATGAATAACGCGCTCATCTATCCCGGATTCTGTGATGCCCACACTCACCTTGAAAATGTGGGGCTGATGCATGGCACGCTGGACCTTACCGGAAAACAGCGCGATGAAGTTCTTGGCATGGTGGAGCGCGCTTGTGAAACTTCGGCTCGTGTGGTGGGGCGGGGCTGGGACGAGAGCATGTGGAAAGATGCCCATATGCTCACCGGCGAGGAACTCGATGCCATATGCCCGCAAAAGGTGGTTATCTTAATCCGCGAAGATGGACATCTGGCGGTGATTAATTCACGAGCAGCGGAAATATGCAACGTTAAATCCGAAAACGGGATAATACGGGAAGATGCGCTTTCTGTATGCATAAAAAAGCTGAATCTGTTCTCCACCGTTGACCTGCACTATGCACAGAACTACGCCTTATCTAAAGGCATTACGTGCGTGCACGATTTTGCCACTTTGAACACGTTCAAACAGTACTTTAAAATGCATCGCCGGGGCGAGTTGAAAATAAGAGTGTATGCGAGTTTTTATGACGACGCATACAAGCTGTTTAGAGATGCGGGGCTGTATTCTGGGTTTGGCGATTCATTTTTGAAAATTGGCGCTCTGAAACTCTTCGCCGACGGCTCCATCGGCGCAGGCACTGCTGCGACCCGATACGCGAATGGCTCCACAATCGCTCCGATGCTCGACAGGGCGCATCTAAAAGAGATTGTAAACGATGCAAATGCACACGGGATACGCGTGTTCACGCATGCCATCGGGGACCTTGCGATTGAGAGCGTGATTGAAGCGTACGAAGGCACCACGGGAAACCGCATAGAGCATTTCGAGATTGTGCGTGATGAATTTTTAAAAGATTGGCTCAGCGTGTGCGCACAGCCAAACTTTCTAAAATGGGCAAAGGAAGGCGGGCTATATCACAAAAAATTAGGAGCGGAATCACTGCTCATCAATAACCCGTACCGGAAGATGCTGGATTCGGGAATGAACGTGCTATTCGGCTCCGACTGCATGCCCATGGACCCGCTTTACGGCATACGCCTTGCCACACAGTCCGAATACCCGCACCAGAGGCTCAGTGTAGATGAGGCGGTGCGCGCGTACACGCTTGGCTCCCGGTACATGGCTTCAAATCTGGGAGAGATAAAAGCGGGCTATCTTGCGGATTTGGTGGCCGTAAAAGACGATAAAATCACAATGACCATGGTGAATGGCAAAATATACAATTTTTAACGTTTTTTCTCGATGGTTATCGTGAAGCCTCGCACGTCCACAACAGTTCCGCCGACCTCTCCAGCTATGCGCTCAGCCAGTGCCTTCATATCCTCGCGCTCCGAATTTTTCAGAAACTTGATTTTCACAATTTTTCTGTTTTTCAACTGCGCTCTAATCTCTTCAATAACACCCTCAGTCAGGCCGTTTTTGCCCACACGAATTGTTGCATCAATATTCATATTCATCACCAAGCTGCGGAATACACACCACAATCCAGAGTTGCACTTTAAACTTTCGTTTATACACCATCTCTGAGCTAAAATAAAATTTTGGTGCGTGAGAGCCACCGGGGGGATTCGAACCCCCGACCTGCTGATTACAAGTCAGCCGCTCTTCCGAGCTAAGCTACGGTGGCATCTGCGGTGGAAAAATCCAGAGAACTATATTAATCTTTTCCTCAATCTGCAAAATAGAGAATAATTTTTTAGTAAATCGCCATTTACCAGTATGGACACTTCCAGAAGCACAAAAATACTCATGGCGGAGAAAAGCGTTAAAGAGCTTGAAAAATACATTGGTAATTTTAAAGAGGTGAAGAAATCCGGCGTGCTGAAAAACTTAAGCGCGAAAATTCTTGAGCTGAAATACAGTTATGGCGAGCCCGAAGATCTCAAACCGTTTCTGGAAGAGATAAAAAAATACACCATGGAGATTTACACGTATCTTGGGGGCAAGAACATAGTGGAGACACTCAAAAAAAGGTATTTTGATGAGATGCGCATAGCCACCGTCAGATTTGCACTGAATATACTCTACAATCTCGATTCACGGCTGCATCTACCCGAAGACCCTGCGTATGCGGTGGATATTCGTCTGGGCGAGATAATGAGCGTGGGCAAGCACCCAAATGCGGACCGGCTGAAAATATGCAATGTGGATATTGGGCGAATGATTACCGTCGTGACAAATATAAGCTCCGTAAAAGAAGGTTGCAAGCTCCCGGTGGCGCTGCTCCCGCCCGCCGAGTTCAGAGGCGTGGTAAGCGACGGCATGTTTCTCTCGGACAGATGCCGGGAAACGGGGGAGAACGGCTCGTTGCCGGAGCTGAGCGAAGACGAGCTAAACAACGCTCGCAAAGAAGTGCTCAGTTATCTGCACTGACTCTATCAATTTCGCGAAATATATTGGTCATCAGCTCCACAAAGTACCATACCACCAGAATCTGCGTGAGCTGTATGGCGTTCACGTAATCGCTCTCTCCAATCAGATAATTCTCAGTGAATCCCGTATATTCCATTATTCTGCGCTCGATGCTGCGCACAGAATCTCTGGCAATTAACCCGTCAAATGCAATGCGTGATACATTTTTCATATAGTAAAAATCCTTGCGATATTTCATCAAAAACGGCATCTCTGAGAGATTCATCAACGATGACAGCGAAAGATGCATATCTATTCCGCTAAGTGGAAAATCAAGAGTCTTGTATATGGTCTCTACAAAGTACGAGTTATCTTCGTTGAAAGATGAGCTGTCAATTTTTATCACGATATCGGCGTATATCTTCTGAAAATCTATGTAGCGCTTAAAGTACGGCTCGCGCATTCGCATCTCTCGAATCACATCTTCTTCGCGATATCCGCGCTCTTCCACGTCACGTTTGAGTTTCCATCTTTGCTTCACCTCGCGCGACGGCTCAACGTATATTTTCAGGTCCAGATAATCGCGCAGTTCGTCGTAAAGCGTGTGCAGCCCTTCCACAATTACGATTTTTTTCGGCTCGAAAACCTCCGGCGGGTCGAATTTGCCCGTTGAGTGATTGTAAACAGGCTTGATTACCGCCTTGCCCCGCCGCAGCTCCCGAAGATGGCGTCCGGCCAGTGCGAGGTCGTTGATTTTAGGGTCAAGTGGCAGGTGTCCGGTGCGCTTTCTTGTCTCTCTATCCTCAGTGTGGTAGTCGTCAAGCGTGAAAAAAGAAACCATATCTCTGCCAAGGAGGTTGCTGATACTTCGCGTGAACGTGCTCTTTCCACTGCCAGAATCGCCCGCCACGCCTATTATAAGCGAGCCCTCGTACTCCTCAAGCCTTTTTCTGAATTCGCCAAGCATAGAGATGCATGGTGCTATGCTATAATAAAAATTTTGGAGCACGGGAAAAATACGAATTTATCCCAAACACTTATATCTCTAAATTACAATATACATCCTATAAAGAGGTGAGGATATGAAAAAATCCGGGAAATTTGCAATTATGGGGTTAGTGATACTGGTACTGTTTTCCATGGGCACCGCAGGTTTTGCTCACGGACATGGCGAATACAAAAGCATCAAACCACCTACCGTACTGTTTAACGGAGTGAGATACATCGACCATCCACCCATACGAATAAACAACAACTCGGATTTTGCAAGGCTCGGATTTCCCGGCAACGGCACTCCCGAGAACCCGTACATCATCTCCGGGCTGGCTATAAACGGCTCTGCGGGAAACGATTCGATATATATCGGCAACACAACCGTGTACTTTGTGGTGGAAAACAATTATCTGTATCATGCCGGATTCCTCAGCGATCCGTACTATGATGGAGATGGAGTGTCGCTGTACAACGTCACCAACGGCATTGTGAGAAATAACACACTGTACAACAACGAGGACGATGTGAGATTGTTCTCCGCACAGAATATTCAGGTAATACATAACATCAACACCGGAGGAATAGGCATCGAGATAAACGCATCAAAAAATAACACGATAATGGATAACATCGTTCAAAAAGGAGGCGTTGGCATAGGAGTATGGAGCGGCAGTGAATTCAACCTTGTGGCGAATAACTCATGCTCGGCAAATACTGTGGGCATGGATATATTTCTGTCCGGGCACAACGTATTCAAAGATAACACATTCATCAACAACTACGACGATAGCATCTACGTAGATGAAAGTCCGCACAACGTCTTTTATTCAAACTCCATGACTCTCTCTGGATTCGGATTGTGGGGAGACCTTGAGAATTTCACGTCGCAGGTTATCACGCCAAATAATACCGTAAACAACAAACCAATTTATTACATTGTCAATCAGAACGGAGGCCTTGCACCCTCGGACGGCGGAGAGATTATACTGGGCAACGTTACTAACTACACGGTGAAGGACATGGACCTGGAGTACTGCAGTGTGGGTCTCACACTTGGCTACTCTAACAATATAACCGTGATAAACAACACTTTCAAAGAGGACCATCTTTCGGATATTCTCCTGATAGGCACCACGAATTCCACCATAGAAAACAACCAGATTAACAGTGGATTTAACGGCGTATATCTCTCCGACTCCACAGGAAACACGATTAAGAACAACTCCATAACCGGCACGGGAAATACCGGCGTGTATATGGAATTAGATAGCACTCAAAACATGATTTTGAACAACACAATCACCGACGGCGGATATGGAATACAGGTCCTAGACGGTTGCAATGACAATTACATTGCGGGCAATACGATTGCAAATAATAACATTGAAGCAATAGAGGTGACAGGTGGGTGCAATACGACCATAATGGACAACACAATGTACGATAGCCCCACCGCAATAAATGTCGGGCCGGACAACAAGGCAGGAACTGGATATGGGTGGGGATTTGAAGCCCTGCACACCAAAATCTACAACAATAATATGACCAACGAAGGCATATACATACACGGTGATGCATCTACATTTTATACAATGACCCTGAGCGCGAACAATACCATCAACGGAAAACCCGTGTATTTCTTCAATAATCAGAGCAACGTACTCGTGCCCGCAAATGCCAGTGAAATCATAATGAGCAATGTCAGCAACGTGAGCATTACAAATATGAGTTTTAATCGATTCAGCGTGGGCATAGAGCTCGCGTTTTCCTCCAACATAACTGTGGAAAACTGCAGTTTTTACAACAACAGCGCTGGGGGCATATACATTGACGGCTCATCATACGTGGAGATTAGAAACTCGTCGTTCCTGTTCAACAATATTGGTTTGATTATGGCAAATCCGTTCTCTCAGCATAACAAAATAATTCACAACTTGTTTGCAGAGAATCCCTCTTACAGCATATCCATAAGGGACGGTTCATACAATTTGATTTACAATAATTCGTTCTATCTGAACGGAGGCTCGGGAGACCATGCCTCCTCTTACACTCAGGCGAGCGATAACGGATACGATAACTACTGGAATACCACAGCACCGCCGGGAGGAACACACGGGTATGGCAATTACTGGTATGATTGGGCAAATAACAACAACACAAATGACCAGAACCACGATGGCATAGTGGATTGGCCATATTCATTTAATGGAAACAAAGATTACTATCCTCTCAAGAACGCCACGTATCCAATGCCACCACTTCCACCTCTGGCGCCAAACGCACCCCAGTGCAAAGCAGGCAACGGATACGTTTTGATTACATGGAGACCGCCATCGTCCAATGGCTCTGCACCGCTAATTGAGTATCGTATATATCGCAACGGCGTGTACTTGGCCAACGTGTCTGCGAATCAGACATGGTACAACGATACTGACGTGGTAAACGGCGTGATGTACTACTATTACATCACCGCTGTGAACTCGGTGGGCGAGAGCCAGCCCAGCACGCCGACCCGTGGAATGCCGGAGCCCGCCGTGCCAGAACTGCCCAACGTGTGGATAATCATAGCACTCATCGCTCTGGTGGGCATGGTGCGCAGAAAAATAAAGTGAGTTATTCAGACTCTATTTTTTCTATCATCTCTCGTTTTTTCTCTTTTTCCGCCACCCGTCTATGCTCTTCATCGCCCAGCTTACCTTTTATTCTTCGGGATAAATTTTCAATAACCTCTTCCGGACCGTAGCAAATAATTCTATCACCTTCAAGTATCTCGGTATCACCTCTGGGTGCGCCTATGTACACAATTTTATCTCCTTTTTTTCGCTCTATGCCCAGGACAAGCACACCTTCTTCGTTGAGGCGCAGGTCCCGAAGTCGCCGATTAACAAGCCAGTTGTTCTCTCTAACCAGAATCTCTCCTATCGCGTATCCGCGCCTTATACCCAGAAGGAGTTCGTAATCGTAAACCCTCAGTTTGGTGAATCTTTTCAAAGCACCCAGAATCACGTAGCGCAGAGCTCGGTCCACCAGCTTTGAGCGCCCGAAAATAAATAGAAGCGCCACACCGATACCCAGATATATAATGTTATGAATCGCTTCCTCCTGCGTGTTGCCTGAAAATGTCAGAAAGAGCATCGCAATGGCTGATGCAATACCCGCACTGCCCACAAACATCAAAACCCGGATTATTTTGCGACGTAGTGGGTGAGACACCACATACTCAGATTCGCTTGTGGTGAACCCCACTCCCGTATAGGCGGACTGCGCCTGAAACGCCGCCACATCTCTTGAGATACCCGTTATTTCCAGAGCCACCGCTCCGACTCTGGTGAATATTATGGAAAAAAGTATGACCAGCAGCAGTGAGATGAGGGCAAGCATAATTGCGCAATGGAAACAAGGAATAAAAAGATGATGATTAGTGTCGCGCTTGGGAAAAGATTAAAATATGGCGGGCATATACTATATATTGGGTGAGTGAGAAATGGTGGTATTAACTGCAATAGTTCATAAGGAAGAAGATATGTATGTTGCTGAGTGCCCTGAGGTGGGCACTGTAAGCCAAGGTAAAACTATTGAAGAGGCTATCAATAACTTAAAGGAAGCAACCGAGTTATATCTTGAAGAGTTTCCTCTTGAAGAAAAAGAGCATCCTTTACTCACGACTTTTGAAGTATCACTAGAAATAGGGGGCAGGAAATTTGCCAAAGCTTAGAAAAGTTTCAGGGGAAGAGGTTGTCAAAATCTTGTGTAATAAATTTGGCTTCCAAATAACAGGGAGGAAGGGAAGTCATGTCAGATTATCAAAACTCACGCCAGAAGGTAAAGTTGGAACTGTGGTTCCAATGCATAAAGAATTGAAAATCGGTACTTTAAAGGGAATTTTAAAATTAGCAAAAGTTAATATTGATGAGTTTTCTAAATATCTGTAAAAGGTGCCGGTCGGTGGTGGCGCTCAACCTTGGTACATAGATTCTCTTTTTTCTTATCAAGAAAAGAGAAGCAAAGTGCTATCATCTCTATCCTCATGAAAATATGGAGAGGGAAATCACTAACCGCAGTGAGATGAGGGCAAGCATGCACGCTCACTCTTTCGGCGCCAGCATGGGAAACAGAATCACTTCTTTTATGCTTCCCTCGCCGGTGAGTACCATTGTCAGTCGATCAACGCCCACACCCA
>JAADDK010000010.1 GCA_013154005.1 Methanobacteriota archaeon | reverse complement strand
CTTCAGCATTTTTTTCACGGCATATGCGGCAACTTTTTCCGGCTCCAGCATTATGCGCTCAAGCTTCGACGAATCCATGTTCGCATTTTTGAAAAAGTTCGTACGCGTCGGGCCCAGCAACAGATAAGAGACATGCACATTATTCATCTCTTTTTTAAGTGATTTTGTAAAATGCTCCACGTACGCTTTTGTGCCCGCATACGCCGCCAGCCCCGGCGAGGGCCGACACGCGGCCACAGAAGATACGTTCAGTATATACCCATTTTCCATATGCTCCAGCGCCAATCGAGTAATGCGCGTGAGCGCTATAATATTGAGCCGAAGCATCTCTTCAATCCTCTCCGGGTTCTGAGTGGCGAACTTTCCGTACAGTCCAAATCCCGCGTTGTTAATCACGATTTCCGGAGCGGTGTCTCTTATAATATTATCCATCTTCCGATACTCTTTCGCTAAATCTATTGCGTGATACTCCGCACCGCCCAATTCAGAAGCGGCATTTTTCAGTTTTTCCTCGTTTCGAGATACGAGTACTATATCACAGCCTCTTTTTTTCAGCTCGCGTGCAAACTGAAATCCAAGCCCGCTTGAGCCGCCGGTGATGATTGCCTTCATGGGGATCCCAATGCCCGCGCGGTATATATATGTGATTTTTTGGCCAAGTTTTAAATCTTTAAGAGAGTATAGGCACCCATGAACGAGATGGACGCCATGCGCTATTTCAATCGCAAAGATTACCGTCGTGCGCTGGACATTTATCTAGATATGCTGGAGGATGCCGAGTCCTCCGCGGACGAGGGGCGCATCGCCTACAACGCGAATCTTGCCGGGCTGTGTCTTTATTTTCTGCACCGGCACGAGGAGGCGAGAGAGTACTTTAATCGCGCACTGGAGCACACCAGTGGCGAGGACAGGGAAAAGGTGCAGAAGAACATCGATGAGATGGACCGCTACGTTGCGCGGGTCAAACGCGATATTGAAGAGATAAATTCCCGGCTGGAAACCGAGGAAGATGAAGTGCGTCGGGGCGTGCTGTTGAGCAATCTGGGAATCTTGCATTATTTCTTGGGCAACAATGAAGATGCCGAAGCGGCTTTTCTTGAGGCTGAAAAAATATTTAAAAAGCACGAGGATTCCATAGCGCTTGGCGCCATATATACCAATCTTGCCATGCTTTACGATGATTTGCGGGAGCTTGACTATCTTTACAGAGCACTCGATATCTTCACAGAGAGCGGGCATATCAAGGGTCAGGCGGATGTGTATCATTCTCTCGCGTTACATTATGTGTTTCAGGATGAACTGGAGGAGGCGTATTACTTTGTGAGTAAAGAGATGGAAATTCTCTCAGGAACGGAAGAAAGAGAGATGAAACGAAGATGCTACGAGCTGGCCGCAGATATAGCCATGGAAATGGGCAGAGTAGATGAGGGCATGAAATTCACGGAGCAGCTTTCAAAAATTTAACACGGTACATTTCGGTACTTTTATCTTCCTCCACCAGGTTATGTTTTATCAGTACACCAAGGTTATTTCTGAGAATCTCTTCCGGAACGTTGAATATGAGGGCAAGGGTTTCAAGGTCCATTCCATTCGATTCGAACACAGTTTCAAATATTAGTTTAGAGAATCTGGGCAGCGGAATGGTGGAATACACTTTGTCGAACATAAAGTATTCCTCGTTTGTTCTTCTTTTGAAGAGTTTTGGAGGTATCTTTCCCCATCGAATGTCTGCTATAACTTCATTTCTTGGGATGTTAATATCTATCTTGTATCTGTTTTCACGGGTATATGCAACAATTCGAATCAAGTAGGGGATAATGCCATTGTGCACAATCTCAAAGAACTTTTCTGGAGTAACCAGGCCGAATGCAGCATTTGGGTGCGCTCTCTCGATAATGAATCGTACCATTGCTTTTTGAAATTTTGAGTTCTCTAAAATCCAGCGTCCGGGACTTATCTCCCCCTCCAGCACCATTATCGAACCGAGCCCGTTCGGTAGAATTCTCAGTTCTTTTATGGGATCGTTGAATATCCACTTTCCCCATTTCTTTGGCGCGGTGAGTATTAGCTCCATTCCCTTCATTTCTTTATCTAAAAATTGATAAAAGCTCTCGTAAGGCTTGCCGTTGAATCTGAGCATTATTTCCATCAGTGGATCGTACTTCATCTGCTTGGTTTTCAGAAAATTTTGTTCAAATGCCTTTTCCGTAAGTCCCATTCTCCTTAGCAATTTCTTGAACTCTTCCATCATACCACCAGTTTTCTCTCCACATAGGGATAGTATTCTTCACATGGTACATTGTGGATTTTACAGTATATCAGCGCCGCCACTTCCACTGAGATGTAAATAGTTTCTTTTTTTATCCTGTTTATTTCCATCAGAGCCTCTTTTCGGTGTATGTTTAGATATTTTGAGATGTGATCAAGTAATCTGGTAAAAACGTCTTCCACTTCCGAATATTTATCCACCATCTTTTTTGTTACTCTAAAATCGAGGGGTATGGTTCCCGAATACTCGAATGAAGGTACATATTTGTCCCCATCTTTTTTGAGGAGTTTCATCTGCACACATACCTTAAATAGTCGTCTTGCGTAATCTGGAGGTATCCAGTTTTTTGTATAAGAAAGGAATCTTACAAAATCCTCCTCATCAATTTTTCTTCCTCTGTGTCCTGTGACCACCATTATGACTGTTTTCAGTGTTTCCATGGGCATACCTCCCTGCCGGTGATGGTGTATACCTTCCCCCCGTATCGTGCGGCCATATTTCTGGGAACTATAATTATTTTCCCACCCAGTTTGATAAATTCGTTAATGTGTTTTTCGTATATCGATTTCATAGCCACATTTTCGGTCATTTCCAGAAGCTCATCCAGTTTATCCCAGAAATATATGCCAGTGAGCACAGCCACTTCTGCATCGGATACGAGAACATCCATTACATCTTCTATCTTTCGAGATGCGGCATCAATCCACAAATCGTAGATGCCCGATAGCTCACGATACACTTTGAAGTTCATTTCTCTTCCGAAGTACGGGTCTATGTCTATGAGATACAGAGATGAAGATTCGCAATTGTCTATGAACTCGTCGATTTTCAAACCGTCTATTCGCTTTCTTTTCACAGTATGCACACTTCTACATTCCACGCTCAATTAATAGGAAACAACGATTTAATACTTTTTACATGCCGGGGGGTTGAAGAGGTGGAGGTTCGTTATATTTCAGCCAGAACCCGCAGTGAGGACAGTACTCATACTCTTTTTCAACTTCGTTTCCACAGGATGGACACAGGGGTTTCTCCCTTTTTATGGCAAGGAGCATCAGCGGAATGTACAGGATAATCAGTGCGCCTATGAATATTAGGAACCACGGGAACTGAAATTCGGGGGTTGCAGGAGAGACAAATTCCTTTTTTGGAGTGTAACCTGAATACACATACCCTGTGTAACTGACAAACCGTATATCTGAAAGCACATATCCTGCCTCTTCCGGTGAGATGCCCACGTAGTAACGCACACGGTACCCCAGCCCCACACTTTCGTTTGTGGTGGTTTCCATATAGTAGTACAGTTTTCCCTCGTTATAGAACCCGTCTCGAAGGTATTTTGAGTACGGGCTTAGGGGAATGCTCTGGAAATGCACGCCCACGGCCACATGACCCATGATTCCGGCTGGTGAGGATACGTTCATAACAATAAGCTTTACGTTGTATCCGAGAATATGGGATATGGTGTACATGAGCAGTGAGGTATCTTCACAATCACCGCCTCCTTCCACCAGCGTTTCGAGCGGAAATTTATAGTAATCTTCGAAGCCTGTGGTGTTTATATCCGTGTAGTATCCCATTGCCTCCTGCACAAAAGTAAGGATGAAATTCAATCGTGTTAGATTGTCAAAATCCTGCTCTGCAGAGATGTAGTTTAATGCAAGAGATAGATTTTTGATATCTGGGTCATTGATGGTCATAAAATATGATAAATATGACACGTTAAACGCGTAACGATACGCCCCAGGAAACACTTTGTAATATTCGTAATCGCTTTTTGGAATTTCCATATTAATTTCCCAGGTTCCGTTTTCTCTTTCAACTGTGGTATTCCGTGGATTATCTCCTACATGAAGTTTAAGAAAGTAGTGCTCATCTTCAAATTCCCAGTGGAAAAGCTCAGTTTTCTCTGTGATGCCATGCACCTGCCCTGGGACGCTTAGAATGGACATGAAAAAAATCAGAACAATCGCATAAATTATATGGTGGCTATTCATTCTCTCTCCTCCCTTGAGTATCTGCACTGCGGACAGTAGTTCCAGGTGCTTTTCATGGGCGTACCGCAGTTGGGACAGAAGGTATCATAATCTGGCTCGGCTGGTTTTTTAAATACCTCGTAACCAGCGAGTGCGAGTCCTGTTATACCCACTCCCACCCCGGAAAGCAGAAGAGGAAGTGTGTTTGATGCACCGTAAATTATGGTGACCTCCACGGACGTTTGCGAGTTTACCGCAGCAAGTACTATATAGTATTTTCCTGAACTCGGAGCGGTGAATGTGAAAGTATCACTTTGCGTGGTGTTTGCGTAGTAGCTGTCGGTGAAATTGCCATTTGATAGGTGGTTGTATGCACTTTCGTTCATAAGGTAGAATGTAAAGTAATCGGTGCCTTTGATTGTTAATGTTACCTTTTCTCCTGAGTGCATGGTAAATGCGTATGCAGAAATCTGACCCGGAAGCATAAGCTCATGCACAGAGTTGGGATTATACATGCCTCCCAGAATCAGCAGTATAACTGAAAGTATCACCATGAATAGCGAAATCCATACCAACACACGCATAACAGTGTTATATGCACATTAGATTTAAAATTAGTGGAAAAGTTTTTAGATGTGATAATGAATCCACGAATATGGAGCACGAGCTTGAAATGCTTATGAGTTTTGTGGTCAAAGATACGCCGGACATTCTGATTACCGGTTGTGCGCTTCGCGATTCTCTGGGGCTGGCAAACGCAAAATGCACTGCGACAGATTGCGAAAAGGTGGATGATTGCGTGGCGCTCAATCCCGCCATGCCGTTTCTGCCGCTGCGCAGATTCGATGTTTGGGTTGTCGATTTCTCAGAGTTCAAGATGAGCATCGGGTACGTGTTCGAGCTCGCATCTCAGACGCTCCGTGATATGGGTGTGCTGGCCATATTCAACACGGCTCCCGATGACAATATTGCCATCAGCTACGGGTTTCAGCCGCTGCATCACGGAGCGTGGCACTATTACTTAAAGGGCTGATAACTCCATGCTCAAATCTATCGGCTTAGATGAGTGCGTGAGATGACCCATTGAGATTATGTCGATATCGCATCTTGCATAATCTTTCACGTTTTCTGGAGTTATGCCTCCCGATACCTCGATGAGCACCCTGTATTTCCTCAGTTTTCCGGCAATTTGGCATACCTGCTCAGGGGCCATGTTGTCGAGCATTATTATGTCCGCGCCCAGCTCCGCAGCCCGCAACGCGGCATTTTCCGATTCCACCTCCACCTCTATTTTTTTGGTGAAACTCGCGCGCTTTGCTCTTTTTATTGCCTCTTCCATGCCCACCATGGCGATGTGGTTATCTTTAATCATCACCATGTCTCCGAGATTCCAGCGATGCGGGTCTCCGCCGCCGGCAATCACCGCTTGCTTGTCCAGCGCACCCCACAGCGTTTTGCGGGTTGCGGCTATTCTCACATTCGGATTGCTTTTGCGCACCTCATCTACGATTCTCCGGGTCTCGGTGGCGATGCCGCACAGACGACTCAAAATGTTCAGTGTGGTGCGCTCTGCTGCGAGAATTCTGCGCGTGCTGCCCCGCAGCGTCATTATTTCCGCGCCGCGCTCCGCTCTCGCTCCCGACTCCAAAAATTCAGACACGATTTCCAGCGCTCTGAGTTTTTCTGCCACGTACTCGGTGCCCGCCACCACGCAGGGCTCTCTGGCTATGATGCGTGCCACCGAGAACATATCCTCCGGTATCACCAGCTCCGAGGTCAGGTCTCCAAATAGCATATCCTCGTTGTAAAGTTTCCAGAACATTACGAGACCTCCAGCATGCGTTCTATTGCTTTCTTTGCCTTGCTTGCTATTTCATCATTCACCTTTACCACGTATTTTTTCTCTTTCATACTCTCGTACACTTTTCGCAGTGTAATCTGCTTCATGCCCAGACATATCGCGTCGGGCCACGCGGGTACAAACTCCCGCTCAGGGAACTCCATTTTGAGCCGCTCCACCATGTCTCGCTCTGTGGCCACCACGAATCGCTTTGCATCGCTTTTTGCTACGTACCTTATCATTCCCCCGGTGCTGGCTATGACGTCCGCCTCGTTCTGCATCTCCATGGGACATTCGGGGTGCACAAGCAGCACGCCATCGTGCCTCACGTTTTCGGGCATGAGGTTCGTGTGCACGTAGCAGTGTCCGTTCGGTGGCAGAGGAATGATTTTCTTGGCGGTTCTCTTTGCAACATACTGTGCGAGATTTGAGTCGGGTCCGAAAAGCACGGTATCCTCGTTTAGAGATTCGACGACTCTCACCGCGTTTGCAGACGTGCATGTTATATCAGCCATTGCCTTGCACGCCGCCGTGGAGTTCACGTACAGCACCACCGCGGCGCCGGGATATTTTTTGCGCGCCTCTTCAATCATCTCGGGGGTGAGGAATATAGCCATCTCGCAGCTGGCCACCTGTGAAGGTATGAGCACAGTCTTATCGGGATTGAGAACGGCGGCGGTCTCGGCCATGAAATCCACACCTGCGAAAACTATGTAGTCCGCATCAATCTCCGTGGCTTTTCTGGCAAGTTGCAGGGAATCTCCCGTGAAATCCGCAATTCTCTGCACCTCACCACGTTGATAGTTATGCGCCAGAATCACAGCGTTCATTTCTTTTTTGAGCTTTTTAATCTCTTCTGCAAGGTTCATTTTCACACCCCCACCCAGACCGGAGAGTCGATGAGATTGAGTACCTCCAGGGGTGCCAGTGCTGCCAGATAGCTTGTGCGCGGGTTGCTCTTGCTGGGTCTGTTTCTCACCGTGATGGTCGCGGTTCCAAATTCGCCTTCAAGGTAAATTTCGTGGGTGTTCTCCTTCGCGTTCGGATCAGCGTAAACCTCAACCTGCACGTCAATGCCCGTGGCTATGCTCAGAAGCACGGTCACGTTGGTGCTTTTCGGAAAACGCGCAATTGCCTCTTTTGCCGTGCCACTGAAAATCAAGGTTTTTTCCCTGCAATCGATGCCCAGAGTCTTTGAGTTTTTCGTGCTTCTTATTCTGGCAGATTTCAGGCCCGCGATGCGCGCGGAGCGAATTATGTCGATGCCTCCGATGGCACCCGCCGGAATGTATATCCTCGTGCCTTTCTCTCTGGCAAGCGTGAACAGGTGCTCGCGAAACTCTTTATCCACAAGTCCGCCCACGCTCATAATGAGCATGTCCTTTCCCGCATTTATGATTTTTTCAGCATATTCTTTTACGGCGGAGGGTGAGGCGGCCTCGATGACCAAATCTGAGAGTGATATGAGCTCATCTATATTTTTGCAGGTTTTGCCTTGAATGTCATTGCATTTCTCACTATTGACATCATACAGTGCAACTACATCTTTACGATGCTTCGCGATTTCATGCGCGATTGCGCCACAGCCAATTATTCCTATTTTCATATGCATCACCTTTGAACATGTGTTCAATTCGATAATGCGAGCTCGGATTTTAACTTTGCTGAATTTATTGCTCACTATTGCTTAATTATTAAAGAATGGGTTTTAAGTAATAAATGAAAAGACATAAATACTTAATTTTCGTTATGTGCTCTGGTGAGTGCAAATGGGGAAGATATTTACGCCGATGGTTTTTGCAATGCTTGTGGGGCTGCTTATTTTTGTTGGCACAATGAGCAGTGCAGAAACTTTGAGTTTTAGTCAGAGTGCTACTGTGGGGAACATGTCAAATCCCGCACTGGACATAGTGAAGATTGGTGGCTTTACAAGCGGTGAATACCAGTATTTTTATGCGGAGACACGCAGCAGTGGACTGGCCACACCTCCCGATGGGTCGACGTATCAGTTTACCATATATGTAAATGCCAATGTAAATGGTGCTGAGGAGGAGCAGTATTTGCTTATTCTTCTGAGCTGGACGAACAACGGAGGGAGTATAACCCACATTTACAGGTATTCAGTGGAAAACTCTGGAAGCAGTCCTCTTGAATCAGGAGATGTGGTGATATCGGGAAACAAGATAACGGTCCGCGTACCTGCCACACTTCTAAGCGATGTCACGGTGGACAGTGTGAAATTCATAACGGTGAATTACAATACCGCCGGTACAGATATGGCCACATATTACACACAATCTGGCGCAAATGGAGGAGATAACAACGATGGTGACACCAGCAATAGCACCGTGCCCGATGATACAGGGGTGTTTGCATTTCTTGGACTGGGTCTTGCACTGGTATGCGGTGCAATATTCTTCATAATCTGGCTTGTTCTGGCAATATGGGCGTACAAGGACGCGAAGAGGCGAGGAATGGACGCACCAATCGTGTGGTTCCTGGTGGTGTTCTTCCTGGGAATAATCGGACTGATTATCTACCTGATAGTGCGTCCCAAGGAAGTGCCTCAGAACACGAACG
>JAADDK010000094.1 GCA_013154005.1 Methanobacteriota archaeon | reverse complement strand
TTATGACCAGATAAAATCAAAACAAAATGAAAGCGCAGCTAATAAATGGCTAAAAACGCAGTTCAATCCGTTAGTGAGAGAAAAGACACCGCCGGTTATAACCAAATTCACGGTGCAGTGGGTAGTAAAGTACAGTTTGAGCTGGACTCCGGTGCAGGTATATGCGCAGGTGCATTTAATAGTGAAGGATGTAGGAGGCATAAGCTATGTGGACGTGCTGGACGAGGACAGCGGAAAGAGTGTAGAGCTAAAAAATGCGGGGCAGAGAGTGGAGCTAAAGCACAAGTTCAGTGCATCGCTATGGCAGGCTGGGGTTGGCAGTGTGCACATAGAGGTGACGGCGGTGGACCATGCGGGTAACTACATCTCTGCTGAAAAAGAATTGAAGGGTGCGTTTGGGCAGATTTTGGACGCGCTGGCGAAGATATGGAATGCGATATGGAGCACGCTGGAGAAAGTGGCTAAGGATGTAGAAGAAGGAATGAATGTATTTCTCCAGTGGCTCATTCAAATGGTAAATAGCACAGTTAACAGATTACTAGGTCCTTTGATATCTGCGTATGAGAGCTGGCAAAATGCATTGATATTGACGATAAAAGAAGGTGAGAATGAGTACAATTCAACCGGTACAGTATCCCATGCAACAATCAAGAAGTTTAATGAGTTGATAGGAGGTACTTTGTTCTGGATACTCACAGGAATAGCGGTGGGATTAATAGCGCTGTCACTAACGCTAAACGCGTTAACATTTGGAAGTGCATCAGTAATATCCATGGTGATTGCACCAATAGTGACGATAGCAATACTATCAGCGTTCTCAGTTGCAAAAGAGAGAAAGTCTCCATTAAATTTGAGTGGAGTTGGATTATCTGTAAATTCCATATGGGTCTATCTATCCGATATGATATCTGGAAAACAAAAAGCGAGTGCAGATATGATGTTTAAGCTGGAAGCAAAGGAAGAAAATCCAGTAAAGACAGCGTTAGAAATAGATGCAATAATATTCAAGTCCTCAGCAGTTATAAGAGAGTGGCTGGAAATATCAATTAAGGATATAACCGGATTCACTGCGAAGGGAATTGCATTCATATGCGGTGTTATGAGTGTTTTGCTTGCCATTACA
The DNA here is from genome assembly GCA_013154005.1 of Methanobacteriota archaeon. Classification (GTDB taxonomy): domain Archaea; phylum Thermoplasmatota; class Thermoplasmata; order Thermoplasmatales; family Aciduliprofundaceae; genus JAADDK01. The sequence continues at coordinate 29,612 of JAADDK010000094.1, read as the reverse complement.
GGATTGGCCACGCATATTGTTGCTATCTCAGTGCTTGCACTTGCTATCGGGTTCACGGGACTGCTAATTTCTGCATATAATTTCTTTGAGAATAGACCAGCTAAATTTGCTGAAAAACTAGTGAGTATCCTAACACTGGGTTTAGCAGGTACAGGAATTTCATTAGCAATATCATCTTTATATATATAGGGGGATTAAGATGAAGTGGCAAATTGGAGATAAACAGTTATTATTAAGCGAGAAAAAAGGCACATGGAACTACTATTTAATTGGCGGAGGCTTGTTTTTCTCATTTTTTATAATTTATGTCTACTTTCTCTTGATTTTTAATTTTCCTATATCATTGGAGAAGGCCTTTCAAACCTCGTATACTTATTTTTTTGTATTTTCACTTATCCTTCTCTCTCTAAGTATCATGCTTGTTGGGGGTTTGGTGAGCATCACATTTGCATTTACCAAGCCGGCAAAGGTAGAGGCAAAACTTGTTAAATACATTAGTTTTTTAACTGATTCAATTGAATTTACCTATTTTGATGGGCATACAAAGAAGATTTCATATGATATTCTAAACGAAAAAGCTTATGCTAATATTGGATTTACAAATGTATTTGGAGATAAAACATTTGACACATTACGGGATTTCTTTGAGCAAGGAGTTAGGTTTATAGAAGACACCATCAAGAGAAACAACAAAAATGTTTATCCGGTGATAACAATATTTAAAAATAAATCTGATAAGGTTTTTGAGGTTATACTGTCTCCATATTCTCTCGATCTTAATGGATTTTTTAATGATTGGTTTGAAAAGTATAATGCATATCTTGAAAATAAGGGGGATAAATAATGATACCCCTTAGTGCTAATTATAATACTTGGACGGAGAAAAACATAGAACTAAATGTGGCACTGTTGGATCTACCGGCGAAGGCGGTGGAGAAAGCGGTGAACGTGATTGTGAAGTGGATAATCACTAAGTTTAAAGAGATATTCAATAATTTTGTCACAGTGATAACTCAGATGCTGGAAGGGATAATAAATAGCTATGCATTGTATTTGGGAAGTATAATTAATATGATGTGTGGATATAAAGTGTATTCTGTGGATAGTAAATCTGATACAGGCAGTTCAAAGATGGCAGAGAGGGAATTTGGAGAGACAATGCTTGCCGTAGAATATGCATTATTTGGGGAGATAATGGTAATAGTTGGGTTAATGATTGCGCTAAAGGCAATGAGTATGGGCATAGAAGAACTGGTAGAGATTGCAATTGTAAAAACCGCTGAAGAGGTTTTATTAACCACATTTTTAGGCATTATTGCAAAAGAGATGTTCAAGGACATAGGCAACATCCTAAAATATAATACAAATGCCAGTATTGTGATTAATAAGACACTACAGTATCTCCATTTGAGTATAGCAGGAGTAATAACTATTATAAACATAGCAGAGACGTTTTTAGAATTTTTTACAAAGGGAAGTAGATTAAGGTTTATGGCAGGATTTACACTGGCTTTAACTGGATACATGCTGGATTTAGCTACTAAAACAATAGGAGTGCACGGGACTGCTTTGATGTATGCGGATGTGGCGGGCCTTGTAATAAGTTTATTCGGCGTGCTGATAATGGTATACTATAAGAACAGAGATACAGAAGAACTCGTTATAGAAAATAGTGTGCCCTTGGTAAGTCTACTTGAATGGGTAATAGCAATAGTTGGAGTGTTAAAGGCTATTACAGATACCGCGAGTGACTACTCCAGTAATTGGGAGGGATAAGTAATGGAATGGGTTATTTCCCAAAAGTATATGGCGCTTGGTCATTTATTCTTAATTTTTTGGGGGTCTTTATTAATTACATTGATTGTATATTTTATTGGATTTTTAACGTTGCAAATATTTTTATTCATTATTTTTTTAGTAGTAATTATTGATGTGGGGACATATTTTATATTTTCTAAAGTGAGCATGTGGAATTCAGTTCATACTTTTTATATAAATGATGATGATTTTGGGATTGTCGTAAAAGAGAAAAATATCTATATCATGGGCCCAATAAAATGGGATACAATATACCACATTAAAATATTGCCTAAGATTACTGAGATATATTATCTCAAAAATGAAAAAAAATATTTGGCAAAATTCGTATATCGTGATATCTTTATGAATAAAAAAGAAAAAAGAACACGAAAAGAGATAATTGAAGAAATAATAAAAAGGGTAAAGTCTGCAAGTAGCAATGCAAAAATTGAAGTAAGGGGATGGAAGCATGAATTTTGAAAAGTTGGCACAATATCTGGACCCGCTGATACCGTACGGGTACAACGCCAGCGGAGTGTTTCACTGGACCGACGTGGACCATGACGGCAGAGATGACGGCGTGGAGCTGCACAGGCACAAAATAAAGGAAATCACCGGCTGGGATGAAATGGGCGGAAAGGAGCATTATTTTTCCTCTTTCTGTGTAAGGAAATAATGTTTTGAATTCCTCACAAACATATTTATGAAATTACCCATTGGGTGTGCCCATGCAGACGTTCATAGCCGCGCTCATTGCCGGGCTCATATCAGGCATCGCACTTGGCCTCACCGGCGGCGGTGGCTCTGTGTTAGGCGTGCCATTGCTTGTTTACATGGTGGGCTTAGAGATGCACCTCGCCATAGGCACCTCGCTGATAGCGGTGGGCATATCCGCGCTGGTAAGCTCGCTGCATCATATGCGCCGCGGGCACGTGCTGTTTCGCGTTGCGATTCTGATGAGCATCACTGGCATACCCGGAGTGTATGTGGGCAGTTATCTGAATCGCATGGTTAGCGGCGAAGTTCTTCTCATTCTCTTTGCTCTGCTTATGATATTCATAGGTATAAACATGCTTCGCACTGCAAAGAGCAAACACGAGGGGGAGCACCGTACCGAAGTGTGGTTAATTCTCACGCTCGGTGCAATAGTGGGCATTCTCTCAGGATTTCTCGGCATAGGCGGCGGGTTCCTTATCGTGCCCGCGCTGCTCTGGGGCGCGAACCTGAAGATGCATGATGCGGTTGGCACTTCTCTGCTCATAATATTCATAAACGGCATGGCGGGAATGCTCAGCTACGAGCTGCAGGGCCGGCCCGTGGATTACTCGATAACCCTGCTGTTTGTGATAGGCGGGCTTCTGGGCGGAGTGCTGGGCGCGCGGGTGGGCACCTCGCTTTCCACTAAAAACCTGAAATACGCATTTTCGATAGTCGTGTTTTTACTGGCCGCGTATATCATAGCCACAAACCTCGCCACCATGGTATAATTAAACAAAAATGTCCAGAAATGCTTTAATATGATTCCCACAATTCCCCGGCCAAGGAGTGATTAGCATGGTATCAGAGGAAGAAGTATGGAACGCACTGCGCGAAGTGGTGGACCCGGAAATAGGTGCGAATCTGGTTGACCTGGGTTTGATTTATGAAGTGAGAGTGGATAACGGCAAAGACGTGTACGTAAAAATGACGCTCACCGTACCCGGCTGCCCGCTGATGACCGTTATTCCCGCGCAGGTGGAGGAGCGAATAAAAGAAATTGACGGCGTTGATAAAGTCACCGTGCAGCTCACGTTTGACCCGCCCTGGACCCCGGACAGAATGAGCAAGGAACTGCGCGAACTCTACGGCTGGTGAGCATCATACACATTTTTTCCCTGCACGTATGTGGCAAGAATATTTCTATCATCGCCCAGGAACATAAGCTTTGAGAGCATATCCCGCGGCGCTTCTTTTTCTATCGGCTCCACAACCACAAAATCCGCACTCTTGCCAGGCTCCAGCGAGCCCGTGATTGAGTCAATACCCAGAACCTTTGCTCCGCCAAGCGTGAGAAGATAAAACGCTTTTTCGGGAGATATGAGATTCGCATAATACACATTTCGAAGCACCGGAAGCATATTGATGAACGGCCCGGCAGCGATGTCAGAGCCCAGCGCCACAGCAATGCCATGTGCGTCCATGCTTTCCATATTCATTACTCCGCTGTGCAGGAAAAAATTCGATGAGGGACAGTGCGCTATTTTCGCACCTCTGGCGGCGATTAGAGTTCTCTCCTCGTCCGTTAAATGAATGCCATGCGCAAGCACCGTGCGCGGATAAAGCACCCCCGCATCATCGTACACCTGTGCATAGCCCCGCCCATGTATTTTCTTCACTTCTGCAATTTCTCTTTTCTGCTCGGAGATGTGCGTCTGGATTATCATATTCATCTCTCTGGCAATTTTAGAGGTTTCTCGCATTAGCTCCATCGAGCAGGATATGGCAAATCTAAGAGTGAGCGCGTACTGCACCAGCCCACCGCGCCATCTCTGCCCCATGTCTTTCACCGCCGCCACAGCATCGTTCACCTGAGTTTTCAGCTCATCGGGCACGTTCATGTCCATTAGCGTCTGGCCCATAAACACTCTGAGCCCGGACTCTTTTGCCACATTCATAGCCACCTCAGTGGCCCCGGGCGATGGCGGACCGTACACGAGTGCGGTGGTGGTGCCGTTTTTCTTCAGTTCATAAAAGAATTTCTCCGTATTTTTAAGAGCGTAATCTTTATCTAAAAACCGGCGCTCTTCCGGAAATATGTATCTTTCCAGCCATGTGAGAAGGTCCTCGCTCCACCGACCCCGCGCATTAATCTGCGGAAGATGAATATGCGTGTCCACAAACCCCGGTAAAATGAGCGCATCTCCATAATCCACAATCTCTTCTGTTTTCGGTCTTTCTTTCTGAACGCTGATTATTTTGCCATCTCTCACCACCATGTACCCGTCAACCACCACGAATTCGTGTGGAGCTTGAAAACTGTAAATTACACCCCGATACGCAGTCATAGAAGGGTGCAAATGAAAATATGATATTTCAAATTTGCGAAAATGAAGCGATTAGTAATATTTATTTATAAGTTTAACATTTCATATTTGAATGAATACAATAGTGAACACAGTGTCCGCCGCGGTCACCATTGCAATTTTCATAGCGCTTCCGATATATATAATATCAAAAATAGGCTTTAAAAGGAAAATAGCTAAAGTATTTCTCGAACTTTCCATCGGGGTAATATTAATGGCACTGCCCTATGATACTTTTTATCTCATAGACAGGCCATGGGCGGATTGCGTGGGTTTCAAAGTCACTGTGTTTGGTATTCTTATGGGTATTCTCTCCCTCTACCATCTGGCCACAATATTTCCAAAAAAGAACAGGCTCGTATATTCGCTTCCCGCTGCGTATTTGATTACCTATTTTATGGCCATAACGAACTTGATGACTCCCGCCATTGTGGCGTGCAGCCCGATGGGCGGCATTCACGGCTTTATGTGGCCCGTATACCTGATTTGGGAGGCGATGATGCTTCTGCTCGGCACTGCAATCATTCACATTTCCATGTTCACAGTGCCCACCAAGGTTCAGAAGATTCAGGCAACCTATATGGTGGTGGGCGTGTGGGTCACGATTCTGTGGGCCGGACTTGGACAGTTCTTACCCACGTTCATACCTGGCATGCCGTTTTTCCCCGCGGTTTCATCACTGCCTATTGCGGGCATATTCATTACCATTGCTATAGTAAAATACAAGATGTTCTCATACGAAGTTGCCAGAGAGAAATTCGTGCAGGAGGAGAAAATCGAGGTGGAAGAGGGACTTATCAACGCTGTGATAAACGAGCATGCGGCGTTTTTAGCGTTCCGACGGCTCTCTGCGAAGATGCCGGGTTTGATTATTACCATTAAGCCACCAAATGTCATAAGAGAGCGTTACAGGCTCGAAAAAACACCGATTATGTGGCTCACCTACTTTCCGGGTGGCTCAGAAGAGGGCGTCTCGCCGGATAAGTTATCTTTCGAGGTAATGTACAATGTCATAAACTTTGTAAACAGTGGAGGCAAGCTCATACTTCTGCATGGCGCGGAGTTTTTGATGGAAGCGTATGGTCGGGAATATTTCCTCGATTTCCTTCATGAGGTAAATCGCCTGAGCGATAATATAACTATCATAATTGCGCTTAATGGAGACAGGGAGATTCTGGAGGGTGTGGCAGATAACATTGTAGAAAGAAGATTGCCCATCCCGGACCCGAGAGTCCTGCGTGTATCCCGTGATGAGATGGTAAACAAAAAAGATATGATTATTATCACTGCAAAGACCAAAGAGCAGATTGAAAGGATATACGGACCCGGTAACTCTGTCATAGAGATAACCAAATCTTTCAGCCCTGATCGGCTGGTATTTGAGGGCATGGACAAAATTATAAAAATTGGAGATAAGGATGTGTTTTTCGAGAGCTTTGATTTCGTTCTTTCCTCCACCGACCCGAAAAAGGTAATGCAATTCCTTAAGGATATTATGGATGTAACATTACATTCTGGTAAAAAAGTATATGTGCTTCGCAGTCCACGTATTGAGGAATACCCCAGCATTCTAACTCTCTTTGAGGATTAAAATCAGAAACGTTTATTTACATGATTTCAATGTCTGCATAATGGGTGGGCGCCATGCAAGAGGGCTCAAATCGATTGTTTCTACATCAATTCCGGCAGTTAATCCCCGAGCGAGAGCGTTTGAGCCCTATATAAAGCGCCTTGATTTTTATCGCGCATTTTTGGAGTTTTTGGGCGATTCTGAGTCCTTTCACGATATTGCGGGTGAAGTTTATTTCACGCTCTTAGACGGGCGAACTGTAAAAGAGCGGAAGTACCAGCAAACCATCGATGCTCTGGAATGGGAGGCAAAAAAGAAGATAACGGAGATTATATTCGAGATGAAAAGCTCTGGGGAGGATCAATTTGCAAAGATTCTTGAAAAATATATTAACGAAGACGATCTGTATTCCGCCTATGAGGTATTGATAGAGAGAAACCGGGATATGGTGTCACGTCTTGAACTGTATAAGCTTATACTGGAGTTTTTTAAAGCGGAGACTGTCTTCACAACAGTTTCAAGGCAGGTTTATGGAAGCGTCCGCGCGCCGAGATACGTACCTGCAACGCTTTTTTCAAGGGTGGAACGCATACTCAGAGCAGAATGTACAAAAAGGATAGAAAGAAGACTTAAAGAGTTGCGCACCTCTGCTCTGGGGCGTGAGGCAGATAAAATTGAAGAGTATCTGGCAGCTGGAGATCTGGAAAATGCGTATCTTACTCTCAAAGGCATAACTAACGTTAAGAAAATAGAAGCGGAAAAGGTAGACGCACAGAATTTTATGGCACGATATCTCGAAACTTCATCCCTGCTCAGCACCCTCGAAATCGCGGGGGTGGATGTCTCCGAAATACGCTGGAAACTTGCTGAGTTGCTGGGCCCCACCCTCACCGGAGTGCCGGAGGAGAAACTTGTGCTGGTAAATGACCCGTACGGCAATTTTGGATGTTTTCTTTCGCTGTTTATGAAAAGAATAGGCGTGAAACACACATATTTTTCCTCCTCTGGTTCTGGAGATTTCTGGATTACAAATGCCGAGGTAAAAAACCGTATAAATCCAAATTTACAGGCTTCTGACCTGGGAGAGAGGATTCTTGAATCGAAAGATGTGGTTATCCTTGAGGATTTGAATTACCTGATTCTTAACAATAAATTCAGCGAGGTGTACAGGTTTCTTTACTACATAAAAAGTAACGCGAAGAGTCGCATCGTGGCCACATTAAACATGAAGCTTCTCAGCGATAAAGAGCGTGCAAGATTAAAGGGCATAGCCAATAAAGTGATGGATTCCAAATTTCTGCTTAATGTTTGCTCTACCAACATAGTGGCAATTAATGAGCGCCCCACCCGCGGTGCCCTTTTACTGGCCAAAGAGCTTGCTGAGGATTTTGAAGGAAATGTTTACATGATTGCTGATTTTGGAGGAGAGAAGTATCTTCATCCTCAGCGTATTGATTTTGAGATTCTTGATAAAATTTCTGAGCATATAGAGAAAGGGGATGTGGTAATAGATGCCCTGGATATGCTCATAGATGAGAACTCGATTGAAAAGATATATCTGTGGTTGAAGTTTCTGAAGGATCTGGCGCGACTTAAAGGGCATAGGGTTTATGTGGTTACCCGGGATTTGATAGAATCGGAAAGAGAGTACATCCGACCTCTGGTGGATTTTGACCTCATGCTTATTGGGGAAATAGATCAGAAGAGGTTGGGGAAGATTCAGGCGGAGATTTCTGCAATAAAAAGAAACCTCGAAAAAATGATTGAAAAAGAATGTCTTTACAACATTGAAATAATCAAGCACAGATACGAAGATTTCAAGAACTATCTTTCAGATTTTGAGGAAGATATTGAAAAAATCCAGTCTATTAAGAACTTTGATTACCACTGCCTGATTACCACTGCACCTATACGGAAAAGGATCGAGGAAAGAATAGAAGAAATAGAAAGAATAATAGCAGAATTTAATGATATTGCCAGAGAGCTAAAATCACTGATACCCATTTTCAGAGTTTATACAGATACAAAAGCCCTAGAAAAATGTGTGGCTGACTCCGAGGCTTTGCTTGCATCGGGAAACCATACTGGTGCCCTTGAGAGTATCAAAGAGTGTAATGCAAGTTTGAATAAATATTATCGTGCGGCACTCTCCAGGGCATGGGCACTTAGAAAAGAGTTGCTGTGTGTGGGCTATCTTCTTCCGCCCTATCACAGGGAGAAGGTGGAGGAATTTGAGGGCGATAGGGAAAAACTGAAGGACTTTACTCTTTTGCTAATCAGTCTGAAGACACTGGTCCGGCGGAAAATAGAGATGGAGTATCATCTTTTGCAGGAATATTCTGCCATATCTGGTGTGGAGCTGTTCGAGCTTCCGGACATAGAATCGGGCAATTACTGTGAATATCGAAGACTTAGGGATAAATTCATGGAGGATTTTGAAAAAATTAAGCCGCAGGTAATGGAACGCATAAAGTCAAATATAATCCCCGCAGTGGAATTTTTGCTTGGAAGGGGATATGCACTCAAAATCAATCCAGGCGATGTTCAAAAGATTTCGCGTATTGAAGAAATACTGGATGTTAAAAATAGGGTGGCGCATCATCTTGTGAGATATGCAAATAATTATTTTGAAAAGATGCGGGAGCTGTGTCCTCTTTGCGTTGAGAATGTGGATTTTGATCTGGAGAAGTTCTCACAGGCGCCTCTTGAAATGCTGGATTCTCTTAAAAGTGTTATCCAGGACTTGGATGAGAAGATGCTGAGAGAGGAGAAAGAGCTGATGAAGATTACTGATGAAATTAAGGGTTACTATGCAGCATTTATAGAACATGGTGTGAACTTTGAGGAGAAATATCCGAGGAACATAAGGGAAGGACGCGAAATTCTGAAAAATCTGGAAATTATTGCTGAGTCTGTAGTTCCCATATTAACGATTAACCTGGTAAAATGGAATGTGGATGAAAGCCGCACAATTTCTATGACTATTACCGTAAAAAACATCTCAAAATATCCAGCTAAAAATATAACCTTTGAGTTTCATGGTGTGTTTTCCAAGCGTGTGGATGCTGGCACGCTGGGCGGTGGAGAAATGAAAATTCTGCAAATAGAAGGCGAGATTAGGGACGTAAATAATGCGGTGAACGTAGATATGATTTATGAGAGTATTATTGGTAAGATTTCCATAAAATCCGTGAAGTTTGAGATTAATGTGGCGGGATATACTCTTAAAAAATCTTCCGGCTCGGAGAAATGCGCACTTTGTCGGGGAAAGATTTTCAGAGATACGGATATGGTGATATGCAGTAACTGTGGTGCAATGTACCATTATCAATGTGCAAAAAGATCCGGAAAATGCAATGTATGCGGGCATGTATTTCTGTTTGAATGACCTCATTTGTGTTTGCGATTTTTCAGCCAAACTTTATAAGAAATGAAAGTTTATGGATAAGTGATGCGAAGACAGTCATTACCTTCACTCATCATATCTGTATACGGGGCACCTATGCTCTCAATACTCGAAACTAAATACAAAGACGATAGCCATAGAGTTATAAGGAGACTGAACGCATACAAGAAGATATTCACCTACGTAAACGATCTTAACTTTTTCAACTCCACGGCAGGGCCAATTTACTCAGGGATAAAAAGCGGGATACGTGTAAAGGATCTGCCTGTGGCTCAGGTTGAGCAAAAACTAAGAGCACGGTTAAGAGATGATTTTCTTAATATTACTGCCGAGATGCGCGCTTCGGGGTATGGTCGAGAAGCGGACAAAATCGAAGAATTTGTTGAGCGTGGAGAATTTAAAAATGCTTATCTTACTTTAAAAGAGGTAAGAGAAAGAGAGAAACGAAACGAAAAAATTGATGAAATTACCCTGCGAATTAATGATATACTAACTCGTCTGGAAGTACTTCGCGAGGTAAATTCAGATATAAGTGATCTAGTGTGGAGCATTGCCGAACTCCTGGGCGTGAATCGCATAAAGCTAACTGATAAGAAGATGGTTTTTATAAATGACCCTGCAGGAAATATCGGATGTTTGCTCTCGCTTTATCTGCGCAGGTTAGGACATGAATTCACCTTTTTTGGAACCAAGAACAATGGTGATTTCTGGATCACTGCGCTAACCACTCCAAATTCTATAAACCCAACTTTGAGAACCAGTGAGCTCTCTGAAAAAGCGGTTCAGGAAAGTGGAATAATAATAGTGGAAGATATAAATTATTTGATCCTTCACAATAAGTTCAGCGAAGTGTACACTTTTCTGCAGTATCTGAAAAATCAGGCTAAAGCGCGGATAATAGTAACCGGCAGTTTTAAGTTGCTGAATGAGCGAGAGATTACTCGTCTGAGGGGTCTGTTTGACAGTGCAATTACGATTTCCACACTGTTCAATCCCTGCACCTCAAAAATGATAGGTGTCCGAAGCAGGTTAAATTCGGGTTCTCTGTTACTTTCAAAAGAGCTTGTGGAGGATTTTGAGGGCAAAACTGTGATGATTGCGGATTTTGGTGGCGAGAAGTACATACATCCCCAGCGCATCGATTTTGAAATTGCTGATCTGATACACGAGCACATAAAAAAAGGTGACGTAATTATAGATTGCCTCGACCTGCTCATCGATGAAAATGGACTTGAGAAAATATATGTTTGGCTTAAAAAGATAAGAGATGCCACACTTCAATCTCCGCACAGGGTGTATGTGGTGATGAACGACCTGATTTCTCGTGAGAAGGAGTTTCTTTTGCCCCTTATGGATATAGACGCATTTCACATTGCAGACACTGATCCCAGAGTCATAGAAGTTGTTGAGAAAAAGATGGAGCTTCTAAGTCGCAGAATCGACAGACAGATAGAAAAAGAATGTGCGTACAATATGGAAATAATAAGGCAGAAATATGCTAAATATTCAAAGTATCTCACATCTATAAAAGATGAAGTTGAAGAGGTGCTAAATGCCCCGTCACAGTTCGGGCCGGAATTTTTAAGAAAAACCACGCCGCTCCGCGAGCACATAGAAAAACTGGTGGAGAGCATCGAAGCCAAATCCGAAAAGTTCGAAAAAGAATATGAGGAGATAGTTAATGCAATTCAAACGGCAAAAATTTACGTGGATGTCGAGGAGGTAGAATACTGTATCCAGACCGCTAAAAATGCGTATGATTCAGGAGATATAGACCGCGCCATAGATAAAATTGCGCTCTGTGCCTCAAAAGCCGAGCAGATGATGGAAAGTGCTATGCAGCGGGCAGAAGAACTTCGGGAGGAAATATCCTGTGTTAAAGACCTGCTTCCAGAGTACTTCCAGACCAAACTTGAAAAATACGAGGGGGGCATAGAAAATCTGCAGGAGTTCACTCACTTGTTTAAAGATGTTTTGCGGTTGCTTCGCGAGCGTGTGGATGAAGAATACGCAAGGCTTAAGAAGTATTCAATAGTCTCAGGAATAGAGTTTCCCACCATGGATTCACAGATACGTAATCTGGAATTGTGCAAGTATGCCAAAGAGAGAGAGAAATTCATGGAAAAATTCAATGCCAAAAAAGACACTGTGATGGAGAATCTGAAGGGCATATCCCTAAAAATAATGAAGTTCCTTACTGAAAATGGATATCAGCTTCCCATATCTAAAAGAGCCATAGAAAGAGGAAAGGATTTTGATGAAATGTTCAGTATGGTGGAGCGTATTAACAATCATCTGGCCATGTTCATAAGCAAAAATTTGGATGATTTAAAAAACAGATATCCTGAGTATACAAAAGAGCATGAACGTGATATTGAGCGCATTCTTGTGGAGCTTTCTCTCAATCCATTAAATGCCATAATGAGGTATACCACGTTTGTAACAAAGCTGAACAGAGAGATGGGTGTGAAGGAAGCAAAACTCGCAGAGATACGAAAAACACTTAGGAACTACTATTCTATGCTCAAGAAATATAATTTGCCGATAGAAGAATGGTACCCAAAAAATATCGAAGATGGCGAGAAAATAGTGGAGTTTTTGGGAAGAGTTTTTGGTGCTTTAAATCCAGAGATTTCGGTGGATATCCCCGAGGTGGCCATAGATGAAGAGCGTAACGCCAGTTTGAAGATAATAGTGGAGAACACTGGAAACTTCATGGCTAAAGATGTATCCATGGAAATCTACGGCGCGGTGAAAATAAGCGAAAAGATAGGAAGTATGAAGAACGGCGAGAAAAAAGAATTGACTCTTGAAGCGAAGGTTATTGACCCTGATGAACCGTTGAACGTGGATGTATTCTACGAGAATGTAGATGGAAAGATAATTACAAAAAGTTTCGTGTTTGAGGCAAACATAAAGGGATATGCCGTCACAAAGGCTACAGGTGCAGAGAGATGTGTGCTTTGTAGAGGGAAGATATTTAAGGGCACTGAGCTGGTGATATGCTCAGAATGCGGTGCAACATACCATCGCACCTGTGCCGAGCGGCTGAGCAAATGCAAAATCTGCGGTAACACGTTCTTCTTCTGAAAACGTTATTATATTGTGTTACGATTTACCCGTATGGTGGAAGCAGGTACCTCAGAAAAGGGTGACGTGAAGGTCACAATAGAGCCGGCAAATGAGCGGGAAATAGTTATAAAGAGCAAACTGGAACGCATATACGGGAATGCAATACGCAACACCGTGGAAGAGCTGACCAGCGGAATAACTGCAAAGATTGTTGTGGAAGACATGGGTGCGCTGGACTGGGTGCTGCGAGCAAGGATGGAATCCGCGCTTAGAAAGTTCAGGGGTGAGGAGCAATGAAACTGCGCCGCACACGTCTGTATGTGCCTGGCAATAATCCACATCTGGTAGAAAATGTGGGCATCTACGGGGCAGATTGTCTCATTCTTGACTTGGAGGATTCGGTGCCTCTGCCTCAGAAATTCGATGCTCGCATCCTTGTGAAATACTCATTGCAGAATGTGGATTTTGGACGCAGCGAGAAATGGGTGCGCATAAACTCTCTCGATACACCGTTCTGGGAGAAGGACCTGCGCGAGGTGCTGCCGTATGCGGACGTGATAAACCTGCCCAAGGTGGAAAGTTACGAGGATCTGGAGAGGGTGAGCGGCGTAATGGAAGAAATTGAAAAAGAGAACGGCATTGATGAAAGGAAAATTGTCCCGATAATAGAGACGCTTCGCGGGCTGGTAAATGCTAGAAAAATAGCCGAACATCCCCGCGTACTGGGTATGGCATGGGGCGGTGAAGACTTAACGGCAGAGCTGGGCATACCCAAGAAGAAGGCGCTGATACTGGAGCATGTGCGCGCCGAGATAGTAATTGCCGCAAAAGCCGCGGGTAAGATGGCTTTTGACACCGTGTATGGAGCGATTCATGATTTAGAAGGTCTCTACAAATATGCTCAGCACGCTCGATACATGGGCTTCGACGGGGTCGGCGTTTTGCATCCCAATCAGGTTGAGGTTGTGCATCGTGCCTTCATGCCTGAAGAGAAGGAAATAGAGGACGCTCGAAAGATTGTAGAAGCGGCCGAGCAGGCAATGCGTGAGGGCAAGGGTGTGATAACTGTGAACGGCAGAATGGTGGATAAGCCGGTGGTTGAAAGAGCAAAGAAAATTTTGGCATTTGCGGAGGTGGAATGATGGTGAAGAATGCAGTAGGACGTGAGGTGCCCAGCGAAATTAACGGACAGAGATTCAAGCCCTTTGCGGGTGTGGGCAAGACTTTGCCGGAAGGAAGGCGCGCGGGCTCGCTGGTGCGCATGGCCCCGCGGGGCAGAAGCAAGGTTCTCAACTCTCTCGAAGAGGCGATAAGAAAAGTCGGGCTGGAAGATGGCATGACTGTGAGCTTTCATCATCATCTGCGCAATGGCGATTACGTTGTGAACATGGTGATGGAGACCATAAGAAAAATGGGAATAAAGAATATTCGCGTATTTCCCACCGCGCTGTTTCCCGTGCACAAGCCTCTGGTGCCCATGCTCACTGACGGCACAATAAGAAGAATAGAAGGCAGCATGAACGGCCCGCTGGGTGAGGCGACGAGCTACGGAGCAATGCGCGAGACCGCGGTGCTTCGCTCTCATAGCGGAAGAGTGCGCGCTGTGGAGACGGGAGAGGTGAAAATAGACGTGGCGTTCATTGCGGCTCCAACCGCAGACCCGTACGGAAACCTCAACGGTGTGGACGGCCCCTCCGCGTGCGGACCGCTGGCGTATGGCATGGTGGACGCGTATCACGCTGACCATACGGTGGCAATAACTGACCACCTTGTATCCTATCCTGCACACCCGATAAGCATTTACCAGCACATGATTGATTACGTGGTACCTGTGGAGAAGATAGGCGATCCGGCGGGAATCATGTCTGGCACGCTGCGTATAACAACCTCTCCCTCGCGTCTGAAAATTGCAAGGTACGCGCTGGAGATAATAGACCGTGTGGCTTTGCGTGATGGTTTTTCGTTCCAGGCGGGTGCCGGCGGCATATCACTCGCAGTGACAAAATTCCTGGGAGACCTTATGAAGAAGCGCGGTATCAAAGCGTCGTTCATCAACGGCGGTGTGACCAAGTACGTGGTGGATATGCTCCACGAGGGCCTTGTGGACGTGGTATTTGACGGTCAGGCATTTGACCTTGATGCGGTTCGTTCATTAAAAGAGGACATGAATCATATAGAAACACCGCTGGCCATGTACGGCAACCCCCATTCCTCAGGAGGCATAGTTAATATGCTGGATGTTGGCGTTCTGGGTGCAACCGAGGTGGATGTGGATTTCAATGTGAACGTTAACACGCACAGCGATGGCCTTTTGCTGCACGGCATTGGCGGGCATCAGGAGGTGGCCGCGGGCTCTGCGCTCACCATAGTGACCGTTCCACTGTACCGGTATCGTGTGCCTGTGATTCGGGAAAGCGTGACCACCGTGACCACGCCGGGTGAGGTAATAGATGTCGTGGTGACTGAGAGAGGAATAGCAATAAACCCGAAGAGAGACGATATTCTGGAAGCGATGCGCGGTTCCAAGGTGCCCATATACGACATCCAGGATCTGCAAAAGAAAGCGGAGCGCATCTGTGGCAAGCCACAGGAGCCGGACGTGGAAGACGAAATAATAGCCGCGATAATGTGGCGCGATGGCACCGTAATCGACGTTGTCAGAAAAGTGAAAAAACACTGATTTATTTTTCTTTTTTCGAAGGTATGTTTTTAATCCAATGACGCATTTTCCCCATGGGTGATTGCATGATTGATGAGATTGTAGAAGCCATACGGCGCGCGGAGACTCAACTCTCCGAAGATACAGTGAAAGCGCTCAAAGATGCATACGAGCGTGAGACCAATGATATGGCAAAAACACAGCTCAAGGCAATAATCGAGAATTTTACAGTGGCGCATACAGAATCGTTGCCCATGTGTCAGGATACGGGATTGCAGACATTCTTCATAGAAGTGGGCTACGATTTTCCTATGATGAAAGATCTGAGGGGAGCTATTGTGGAAGCAGTTCGGAGGGCCACGAAAGAAGTGCCATTGAGACCGAACGCGGTGCATCCGTTTCTGCACAAGAATTCTGGAGATAATACGGGAAGATATGTGCCATATCTGCACTGGGAGTTGAAAGAGGGTGATGACGCGACCATACATGTGATACCAAAGGGCGGTGGCAGCGAGAATATGAGCGGTTTGTACATGCTTCCTCCCGGCGTGGGTATAAAAGGAATCAAAAAAACTGTGATTGAGCATATATTCAGGTCCGGTGGAAAACCGTGTCCTCCGACAATAATCGGAGTGGGCATAGGCGGCGGCGCTGATCTCGCGCTCACGCTGGCAAAGAAAGCCGCAATACTTCGCCCGATTGGCTCGCGTCATGAAGAGAGCTTCGTTGCCGAGCTGGAAGATGAACTTTACGAGATGGCAAACAAACTGGGCATTGGGCCAATGGGCATGGGCGGTGATACCACCGTGCTCGATGTGCATGTGGACTACGCGCACAGACACCCCGCAACATTACCCCTCGGAATCGTAACGCAGTGCTGGGCGAATCGCCGCAGGAAAGTGCATATCGACTCCAGCGGCAAGGTGGAGGTGTTCTAAATGGAGTACCACGAGAAAACTCCCATAGTGGACGCAAGAAAATACAAGGTGGGTGATGTGATTTACATCACCGGCAACGTCATTCTGGCGAGAGACGAAGCGCATAAAAAATTGCTGGAAGAGGGCGCACCTCTGGAGCTGAAGGGATCGGTCATCTATCACTGCGGTCCGGTGGTGACGAAAAAGAACGGGGAGTGGAAAGTTATCGCCGCGGGACCCACCACGAGCATACGCATGGAGATTTTTGAAGATGAATTCATTGCGAGATTCCACCCTGCCATTATCGTGGGCAAAGGCGGCATGGGCGAGCGCACGCTCAAAGCGTTGAAAGAGCATGGTGCGGTATATGCAGCATACACCGGTGGCTGTGGCGCGCTTGCAGCAGAGCGCATCAAGGGCGTTAAAGAGGTGCATTTCCTCGACGAGCTGGGCATACCCGAGGCGGTCTGGGTGTTCAACGTGGAAGAGTTCGGCCCGCTGGTGGTGGCCATGGACTCGCACGGCAACAGCATCTACGATGACGTAGACGAGAAAGCTAAGAAAAATCTGAACAATGTGCTGAAAGAAATAGATTAATCTTTATTTTTTATTAAATTTAATTTATGTGTTTTTTAAAACATTCTGCAAACTTTAAGATTTATTGGTTGTGGGGAGTGCATACGATAATATTTTGCGCTGATATTTACATTTCTCGTAATTTGGATGTTTATTTTCTATTGCGTGGCATAATTTTTTAGACGATTTTCGTTTTGATATAACGATTATTTAACATGAAAAAACGAAAACTATATATTAGTTTTCCACATTATCTAAATTGGTGATGAAATGCTTGCGTTTATAGTGACGATAATTTACGCATATATTGCGTATCTCGCACTAACCGCCGGAAGCGGGCATGTGCTTGGGTACTGGTCAGAGTCAGAGCTGCTAATGGGACTGTTTCTGAGCATTATTGTGGCGGCAATATCTCACAAGTACCTGTGCAGGTCTGGCAACTACCGAATGCTCAACCCGGTGCGGTGGATCCTGTTCATAGTGTATGGATTCGGGCCGTTCTTTGCAGCCATGGCAAAGGCCAATATTGATGTGGCGTATCGTGTGATAACCGGAAAAATCAGGCCCGGCATAGTGAAAATAGATCCTAAATTAAAGACTGATTACGGAATTACGTTTCTGGCGAATTCCATCACGCTCACACCGGGTACGCTGAGTGTGGATGAAAAAGACGGTGTGCTTTATGTGCACTGGATTAATGTGCCAGAAGGCGAGGAAAAGAAGGAATTCGCAACAATTAAGAAGGTATGCGGCTCTTTCGCCGACTGGGCAAGGAGGGTTGCCGAATGATTAGTATCTGGCTTGTGGCAGCACTGATACTGATGATATGCATATTTCTGGCGATTGCAAGAGCTGTTGCAGGCCCCACCTTGGCGGATAGAGTTGTGGCTCTGGATACGATAAACACACTGATTGTTGCCATAATGATAATTCTGAGCGTGGTTTACTCTGAGGTTATCTATGTGGATATTGCAATCGTGTACGCATTGCTTTCCTTCGTGGCGACGCTGTATATGGCAAAATACATAGAGGGGGGATTCTAAAATGCTCGCAGATTATCTGATATGGATTTTCATAATTATCGGTTTGATATTTAACGGGCTTGGCGTCATAGGGCTGCTTCGGTTCCCTGATGTGTACACCCGTCTGCACGCAGCCACAAAAGCCACCACATTCGGCTCAATATTCACCTCACTTGGGGTGGTAACGCTGGCATTCTGGAAACTTTACGAGACGGGTAACACTGCGAATCTGGTGCTTTCCATACATACTCTGATTGCGATAGCCTGTCTGCTTCTCACCAACCCTGTGGGCGCGCACGCCATAGCCCGCGCTGCATACAGAAGCGGTGTGAAACCGAAGATGGCAGTGGTGGACCGATTAGAGGAGGTGAATCAGGATGATTGAGGATATAATCCAGATTCTTGTGTTGATAGGAATGATGATCACCGCGTATCTCTCTGTGAAATCCAGAGACCTTATGGAATGCGCAATTCTTCTTGGTGTATTTTCATTTCTCCTATCGTTGGAGTTCTTCATACTTCAGGCCCCGGACGTGGCAATTGCGGAAGCGGGCATTGGCGCGGGTCTCACCACCGCAATATTTGTGATGGCCGTGAGAAAAACCACCAGATGGGAGGTGGAAGAATGAGAAATGTACTGATGAGTATTGTATTTCTGATTTTGCTGGCGTTTATGCTGTATGTTGCAATAAATCCCGGGGACTTTGGGTCAAGCACCGGAGAGCATTTCGTATTTGGTGCACCAAAGTTCACCGACATGGACAATTACTTCATTCATAACGGACAGAATCAAACTGCAGCGAACAACATAGTTACGAGCATCGTGTTCGATTACAGAGGCTTTGATACCCTCGGCGAAGCATCTGTGCTTTTCACCGCCGTGCTGGGTGTGGGCGTGGTGCTGCGACTCCTTGGAGGTGGTAGAAATGATGAGTAAAATCGTGCGCACACAGGCGAATTTCCTGTATCCGTTCATTCTAATCTTCGGATTCTACGTGGTGGCGCACGGACACATCACTCCTGGAGGCGGGTTCCAGGGCGGTGCGGTCATAGCCACCGGCGTTGCACTGGTTGCCGTCGCTTACGGATACGATACGATTAAGAAGTGGATTAAGAAAACACACCTCACCGCGGCGGAGGGCATAGGGCTGCTGTGCTTCATAATCACCGCGTTCATCGGGCTGAGCACATCGTTCTTCTACAATTTTCTGGCAAACTCAGGCCTGATATTCGGCAACAGGGTGCCCTATGGCATTAATCCAGGCTACCTCAACACTGCGGGCACACTACCCATAATGAACCTCGCTGTGGGCATAGAGGTTCTTGGCGGATTGAGCGTGATTATCATGTACATGATGGCCTACGGCAGGGAGGTGAAACAGTGATTTTCAATCTGCCGTTCATAACGGTGATAATAGTCATGTTCTTCGGCTTTTATGCCATGGTGTTTCGGAGGAACCTCATCAAGGTGGTCATAGGTCTTGATCTGGTGGAGAGTGCGGTGAATCTCTTTCTCGTGTCTCTGGGGTATGTGAAGGGTGGTGTTGCTCCAATATATACAAGCGCACCCTCAACGCATATGGTGCTGCCCACCCCGCAGGCACTGACGCTCACATCGATTGTCATAGGTGTTGCAACAACCGCAATGCTGCTCTCGTTCTGTATGGTGATTTACAAGCATTATGGCACTCTTGACACTCGAAAAGTAAGGAGGCTGGAAGAATGAACCCGTGGGATCTTATTATGAATAATGCTCCTGCGCTGGCCATAGCGATACCTTTGCTGGGCGCTTTTGTCACGCCACTGATCAACAGAGCCGGGAGAAAAGCCATGCTCGTATGGGTTATCGCTGTGCTTGCGTTTACAGAATTTATTGCACTGCTGCTGGTGTATCAGGTGAACACGTACGGTATTCAGGTTTATGTGTTTGGTGCGAATCCCCACACGCTCACGGTTCCCCCAGATTCAGGTGGCATACCTGTACGCATCATATTTACAATTGACGGAATGAGCGCGTTTACCGCTTTGATATCCGCCACGCTTGGTTTGGTGGTGGGCATATACTCTGTGGGTAGTGAGAAGTTCCAGACTGCCCAGGAGAAGTTCTTCGCTCTCCTACTCCTCCTTGTGGTGGGTATGATGGGTATGGCGCTCACGGGAGATATATTCAACTTCTTCGTGTTTCTGGAGATTAACTCACTGGCCGCTGCCGCGCTGGTGTCTTATCATCTCAATAAAGGCAAAGCGGTGGAGGCCGCGTTCAAATACGCCGTGGTGAGCTCAATAGGTGCGCTCATGATTCTGTTTGCCATAGCCATACTGTACGGCGAGTACGATGCGCTGAATATGGCAATGATTGCCCAGCGCATGTACCAGACGGGATTCTCAACGTATGATATGATTGCCATGACCCTGATTCTGGTCACCCTTGCAATGAAATGCGGTGCTGTGCCGATGCATTACTGGGTGCCTGACGGATACGGTGAAGCGCCAGGCGGCACCAGCGCGATTTTGGTGGTGGCCTCGCAGGCCTCGCTGTACGGACTGTTCAGAATGAGCTTTACAGTGTTCGGGCTCTCCGCCAACACATCCTCACTTGGCTGGTTTATGATTATACTTGGCCTGCTCAGCATGTTCATAGGTGTGACCATGGCGTTTTTGCAGCATGATATAAAGCGCCTTATGGCTTATCACGCCGTATCTCAGACCGGCTACATGCTTCTTGGTGTGGGTGTGGGTCTCGCCACACTGGGCACCGCGGCGTTCAACCAGTATGGGCTGTACGCAATGGAAGGCGGCATATTTCATATCATAAACCATGCACTGTACAAAGGGCTGCTGTTCCTGACTGCTGGTGCCATCATATACCGGGTGGGCACCTCTGACCTGAACAAGATGGGTGGCCTGGCACACAGCATGAAATTCACCGCGGTGTTTTTCCTGATTGGCGCGTTTGCAATCGCAGGCATACCTCCGTTCAACGGCTTTGCTTCCAAACTGATGATTTACGAGTCGGTGTATCAGCTCAATCCGTTCCTGGCAATAGTTGCCGCAATAGTGAGCATGCTTACCCTCGCCTCATTCCTTAAAGTGTTCCATTCGGCATTCTTAGGGCCAAAGATATATGATGTCAAAGAAGTACCAAAGAGTATGCTGTTTGCCATGAGCATTCTGGCGTTCTTCATAATACTATTCGGCATATTTCCCAACATTGCCATACACTATCTGGTGGCACCGGCCGCACATGCACTGGCGAACCCGCTTGGATACATCACCAAAGTGCTGGGAGGTGGTGCATAATGAATCCGCTCGTACCTACGATAACCACTCCTTCCGGAGTGTGGAACCCGCTGGTATGGCTTATGGTGTTTCTGCTCTCCCTGATTATCGCACTAATCATCTACATGCGCGGAGAAAAGACACGGAAAAAGGGAATGCAGGCAGGAGTGTTCTTCTCCGGCGACAGGCCTCCGGAGGGTATGGACGCGCACATCGCCGCCCACAATATTGGCTGGGGCTTCATGGAAGCACTGCGCCCGTACTACAGAGCGATGCGAAAGATGCACACCGGCATAATCAATGACTACGTTGGCTGGTTCCTGGGCATACTGGCAGTTATGCTCATCATATTCCTGTTCTGGGGTGGTGCCTGATGTGCGCAAAGCTCACCAAGGCTCTGGATAAATCACTGTGGGTGTTTCACGTGAACTCCGGCTCGTGCAATGGCTGCGATATTGAAATCTTAGCCGCGCTCACGCCCCGCTACGATGCAGAGCGTTTTGGAGTGCATCTTGTGGGCACGCCCCGACATGCAGATGTGCTCCTTGTAACGGGCCCGGTCACGAGAGATATGGAAGAAAAACTGAAACGGATATACGAGATGACTCCTGATCCGAAGGTGGTCATAGCTGTGGGTACCTGCGGCGTGAGCGGGGGCGTGTTTCACGAGTCGTACAATTTAGTGGGTCCAATAGACCGTGTTATTCCCGTGGATATATATGTGCCCGGCTGCCCGCCAAGGCCTGAGGCAATCATTGATGCCGTGGTCAAAGCATGGCTCAAGCTGGAGCGCCTCCGCGGTGAAGGAGGTGAGCAATAATGAAAGTTGAAGATATCGTGAATGGCCTTAAAAGTAGATTTGAATGCGATGTGAAGGTTCAATCCCGCGCATGCGGAACGAAGAAAATAGAGAAGCGTGACATATACGCAAGACTTCGCCGCGAGGATTTCAGGAAAGCGGTGGAATATCTGTTTGAGATTCAGGAATATCTGCACTTCTCCGTAATTTCTGCCACTGATTTGGGTAATGATATGGAGCTGCTCTATCATTTCACCGTGGATTACGGAAAGCGAAACGAGGAAAAGGTGGTGACTCTATGTGTTTCCCTGCCCAAAGATGACCTGAAAATAGAGAGCATCACTGACCTGATTCCCGGTGCGCTGATTTCTGAGCGGGAAATACACGAGATGGTGGGTGTGGAGTTTATAGGACTGAAAGACACGAGGCATTTCTTCCTGCCGGAGGACTGGCCCGAAGGAAAGTATCCGTGGCGCCGTGATGAGACGTTCCCGGAGGACATGCTCAACAAACTGTACGAGACCTGGAAGGGAGGCGATGAAAATGAATGATGACCCTACCTTCATTATACCAGTGGGTCCGGTGCATCCGGCACTGAAAGAGCCCATTCAACTTGTGCTCACCGTAGATGGTGAGCGCATCGTGGGCGTGGACGTGAAATGCTCACAGGTGCATCGTGGAATAGAATGGCTCGGAATGAACCGCAACAATCCCATTCAGAGCATTTACCTTTCTGAAAGAGTGTGCGGCATATGCAACGTTTGCCATCCATACTGCATGGTTATGGCCGTGGAAGAAGCCGCTGGCATAGAAGTACCGGAGCGCGCGGATTACATACGCACTATAGTGGCCGAGCTTGAACGCATACACTCGCATCTGCTCTGGGCTGGCGTGGCCGCTCACGAAATAGGGTTTGACACGGTGTTTCACTATACATGGGCACTGAGAGAGGAGATAATGGATACCATCGAGTACGTGACCGGGAATCGCGTTACCAAGGCAATAATGATGATTGGTGGAGTACGTAGAGACATCACGACTGAGCGAGCGGAGCGAATTAAGAAAGCAACTGCGTATTATCTGGAAAATTTCCAGAAAATTGCGGATATATTTCTGCACGATAAGAGCATCAAGATGCGTACTCGCAATGTGGGCATTCTAACAAAAGAAGATGCGCTAAAACTTTGTGCGGTTGGACCTGTGGCGCGCGCCTCCGGGGTACCCAAGGATGTGCGTCAGGACGCACCGTACGGCGCGTATGCTGAGCTGGATATGAAAGCAATCACTCCAGATATGTATAACGGTGAGATAGTGGGCGACGTGTACGACCGTATAATTGTGCGTCTGCTGGAAGTGAAGCAGAGTGTTGAGCTAATCAATGCCGCGCTGGATAACATGCCCTCTGGCGAGATTGTGGCTGAGAAGAACCTGGTTAAGCTTCTGGCCATGCTCAAAAGAGCAGACGGCGAGGGTATTGGAAGGGTGGAAGCGCCCCGCGGCGAAGATATCCATTATGTGCGTCTTGAGAAGGGCAAAGAGCCGTTTATGTCGTGGAAGATCAGAGCGCCCACATACAACAACGTGCTGCCATGGATACCCATGCTGCTGGGTGGCGAGATTGCAGATGTGCCAATAGTCGCCGCGTCCACGGACCCGTGCATGTCGTGCCTTAATCGCGTCACGGTGGTGGACGAATCACGCAATAGGGAGTTTGCATTGACAAAGGAGATGATGCATGAGATGAGCATTCGCAAGACAAGGAGGTTGATGCGCAATGATTAATCTCATATACGGCATTGCGGGCACGTTTGTTCTTGGCGTTTTTGCCATACTGTTCGGATTATCAGTTAAGGGCATAGATAGAAAAATATCCGCAAGAATGCAGTGGCGAATTGGGCCGCCTCTGCGCCAGCCGTTCAGAGATGTGCGCAAATTACTGCTTAAAGACAATGTGCTTCCGGATAACGCCGTGCCGTGGATTTACAATGCTGCGCCGATAATATGTCTTGCCTCGCTCATAACCATTCTGCTGTTCATACCCATCGGCTCAATACCTGCAGTGCTCGGCTCATCGGGAGATATCATAGTGGTGCTGTACCTCCTGATAGTGCCGTCCATCGCAATCATTGTGGGTGGCTTTTCATCGGGTTCTCCGTTCGCCTCGGTGGGCGCGCAGAGAGAGATGGTGCTGCTAATCTCTTACGAGCTGCCGCTTTCTATGATTATATTCACGTTTGCATGGGCTTACTCTGTTTTGTACCCTGGAATACCTGCATTATCTTTCTCCACGTTTGAAAAGTATCCGATTTGGAACCAGTTCTCACCCATTGGCATGTTTGGAGTGGGCATATTTCTCATCATCGCTCTGCTGGTCACCACCGCGGAGATGGCAAAGATACCGTTTGATATCCCTGAAGCGGAAACGGAAATTGCAGAGGGTGTGTTTGTGGAATATTCGGGACGCAACTTTGCACTGTTCTATCTCGCCGATGCGGTTAAAATCGTGGTGCTATCTGCCATAATCATAGCCATATTCTTCCCGTACAATCTCTCGCCATGGCTATCTGCATACATAACCCTGCCGCACTGGCTGTGGTACGTTGTGGACGTGCTGTTCTTCATGCTCAAAGTGGTTGTACTATCAATAATTGCGGTGACGTTCCTTCGCACGGCCCTGGCAAGATTGAAGGTTGATCAGATTGTCAGAATATACTGGTTCCATCTCTTTATCGCGGGCGTGGCGGCCATGATACTCATCGCACTTGATACCATGGGGGTGCTCTAAATGTCAATGCTCACGGAGGTCTGGAAACTGATGCTCAAAAGACCGTTTACCAATCGCTTTCCGGCAAAGTACGCACCAAAGAACGTGCACGGATTTATCAGAA
This sequence comes from Methanobacteriota archaeon, assembly GCA_013154005.1. Classification (GTDB taxonomy): domain Archaea; phylum Thermoplasmatota; class Thermoplasmata; order Thermoplasmatales; family Aciduliprofundaceae; genus JAADDK01. The sequence goes on along the minus strand of JAADDK010000094.1, from coordinate 4,562 downwards.
GAGTGCAGGCGGGCAAGGCCAAGTTGGTGCCACCCATTCCACCACCGCCGGATTTCAGAGGGCGCATAACTTACGAGGTGGATAAGTGTATCGGATGCGGATTGTGCATAAGAGTGTGTCCCACCAAAGCGATAGAGTTCAGAGTGCTGCCTTCGGAGAAACCGGCAGAGGGCGAGAAGCCCAAGCCGCCGAAGAAGAAAGTGAAAATATACATCTCGCGGTGCTGTTTCTGTTCTCAGTGTGTGGATATCTGCCCCAAGGACTGCCTGCACATGAGCGATGAGTTTTTGCTGGCAAACGAAAATAAGCTGGCTGAGGAACTGATAGAAAAATAATTAAATTGTTTTTACAATTTTTTTCATTGCTTCTGCAAATTTTGTGGCAAGCAGAGCATCTACATTGCCTATACACGCATCTAACTCCTGCTCATATGGAAGTGAGCCAAGCACTCTTATCCCGTATTTCTCCGCGAGCTTTGCAGTGGCGGTGCCATCGCCCATGTTCTCCACCAGTCCCAGCACTCTGTGCTTACCCTCGGTTAGCACGGCCAATAGCGAATCGGCCACGTGGACCGAAAGAGGCGAAGGCGTGCTCACCACGAGAAACTCGCCGCGGGGTATGTAGCGCAGCAAATCAAGAAGCTGCTCGCCAAGCCCCGGTGGCATGTCGATGATCAAATAATCCAGCGAGTCCCAGCGCGTGATGGCCATGAGTTCCACCAGTGCGTTGCTCACCTCCGAGCCGCGCATGGGCAGCGGGCGGTTCTGCGTGTAATACACAATGCTCATAAATCGCAGGCCATGAACTTCGGGAGGAAGCACGCCCTTTTCCTCCTCTGGCAAAGCCTCTGGAGTCAGCCCAAGAATCACATGATCACTGGCACCGTAAAAATCCAAATCAAGAAGTCCAACCCTGTACCCGGATTTTGCAAGAACTAACGCCATGGTTGTGGAAATTAGCGATTTACCCACTCCGCCTTTGCCGCTGACAACGGGGATTATTCGCTTCACGTCTCTCAATTTCAGCTCTATTCCTTTAACTCGCGGGTCCATTTTATCTCACCTTCATTTCTTTAATGTACACGCCACGTCCGCTCACCACCTCAAAATCTCTGCTGCCGCACGCGGGGCACGTCATAAAAGAATGCACCACTTCCGGCACAAAATGTATGTCTTCTCGAATCTCCGAGCTCAACTCGTTTTTTGATTCCTGCAGGCCCCACTCTGCACCGCAGTTTCTGCATTTGAACCGTGCAGGCTCTTCTTCAAAAACGAATTTTGCACTCTCTGCCAGCGTGTCTTTTTTCATCTGCTCAAGCGCGAACTCCACTATTTCCTGCTCCACATCCTGCAACTCTCCAAGCACTATTTTTACCTCTAATATTTCATTCGCATCGTTCTTTTCCGCATATTCTATCGCAGAGGCAAGTATGCCCTCTGCCAGAGCCCATTCATGCATAGTTTTTCACCTCCTTAGCATACTCGCGGCACCGGGTCTCCCAGCGGACGCTCAAGGAACCTGCGACCGCCAATCTCCGTGCGCAGAAGAACCCGGCCCGGATAAGAATCAATCACCTTACCGATTATGGCCGCATTTGCACCATGCGCGGTGCGTTTCATCGCTTCTACCGCATTCTCCGCATATTCTTCGGGAACTATCATCACAACCTTGCCCTCGTTGGCCACCATGAACGGCGATATGCCCAGCATCTCACTGGCGGCGCGCACCTCCGGGCGCATGGGCACATTCTCCTCCACCAGCTCCATGCCCACATTTGCCTTTGATGCCATCTCGTTGAGCACCTCACTGAGTCCGCCGCGGGTCGGGTCTTTCATGGCGTGAATATTCTCCCAGCCAATCTCATCAGCCACGCTTTTTACCACGTCCCAGACGGGTGCAACGTCGCTTTTCAGCGTGGTTTCAAATTCTATGCCCTCCCTGCGGCTCAGGATTGCAAAACCGTGCTCGCCTATGCCTCCGTTAAGCAGAATCGCATCGCCAACTTTCGCACCCGAATCGCGAACAATGTGCGTGGCTGAGCCCACGCCTGCGGTGATTGCAAACATGCCGATTTTATCCTCCACGACTTTAGTGTCTCCGGTCACCACAGGCACAGGCACTTCCCGGCTCGTGGAGTCAATCGAGCGAATTATCTCGTTCAGCGATTCACGCTCAAAGCCGTCCTGAATAATCAGCGAGAGCGCCAGCGCCTTCGGCTCGGCACCCATCATTGCAAGGTCGTTTACCGTGCCACTCACGGCCAGACGCCCGATGTCGCCGCCGGGGAAGAATAAAGGCTTGACGGTATGCGCATCAATGGTGAATACCGGCTGTCCTTCCATATCCACCGTCGCACCGTCGTCCAGCGCATCCAGACCCACCGCACCCGCGGTTTTGAGGCTCAGAATGCTCAGTATCTCGCGAATCAGCTCTTCCATGGCTTCGCCGCCAGCGCCGTCCATCATCTTTATTTTCATTTTTTATCACCTCAATTTTTTGATGCCTGTATGAGTCAAATGATTTTCATTTATCCACGATGCAGGATAGGTTATCCAAATTTATAAAGATTTCGTAGTTTTGTGTTTAAATTCCGCATATTCATGACGAATTATCGATATAAATCCTAAAACATCAGAAAACTGGAGGATTTTTGGATATCAACTGTGCATCATTCATAATTTGGTTAATTGGTTAACTGGATAATAATCAAGGTTTTTAATTAAGAGAATTTCAATAATAATTTAAATTAATTTTTAGATAAATCTATTAATTGGAAAAAAAAGATATAAATACAAATTAGTTATTTACTCCAAACATGAGCTTTAAAAATATATTAATAATGGCAATAGTGATAGTGCTGTTTGGAGCAACGTTTGGAGCAATGGTTGGTACGGTACATGGAAGTTCTCCATCTGCGCTTCCGATGCCGTATGGAACAAGAGACTTGACTCATCAAAACTATCTTAATAGGTTTATAGGGGTAAGAACTACAAACAATGTATGGTATACATTTGTAGCAGATAATACAAAAAGTGAGACAAGCTATTATCTTAATGCTGGATATGCTGATTCCAGTGTATACAATGGCAAAAGTGACACTCCTGAGGGCCGTGCCTACTATTATTTTTTATCTGCAAAAGTAGACCACCCGGTAAAAATAGAAAATACAAATGGACAAACAAAAAATGAGAAAGATGGAGTTACTGGCGTAGTGGGTGTGAAAATAACTTCATATGGATTAGGTGATGCTCTAAATCATCCAGATGTACCTACATTATATTTTAGTGTAGTCTCATTATTTAAGGACAATTATGTTGAAAATCCGAGTGGCAGTCCCCTTTCCACAAGTTATATAGAAAAAAATAAGGGTTTAGTTCCGAGTTATTATTCTAATCCATATACAAGAAATTTTTATTATAAAAGCGAGATTGTAATAGAAAAAAGCGGCGGTGCCGGCGACACATCCATTAGTTTTAGTGGCCCAGGGGGTGAAGGAGTTGATGAAGGGGGAGTAAACGCACATCCCGGAACTAAAATAAAATATACAGAACAGGGGAATGTGGATAAAAAAATAGCCGAAAAACTAATACTATATGCTATTAGAGAGGGGACAGATGCAGCCTCTGATGATTTGGCGGAGATTGGATGGATGTCTTTAGACGTTATTGAAACCGCTATGCAGACTGGAAATGTTGGGGAAAATCCTTGGCAGCCATCACCCTTTAAGTATTTGACTCCAGGCTATTTAAGATGGGCAGCAAAATTACCCGATAGAGAACATTATGTGGTTGAAAGTACAACAATGAATGATTTTAAATGGCATATCCCTCCATCGCAGAATATCGAATCAGAGCCCATATTTTTGAAAATATATGCAAAGTTCTGGTACTATGAGCCCACTGATAGATATGGAGATATGGAATATAAATCATTTCAGACCAATCCAATTTATATATATGCCATACCAAAAAGAATAGGTGTTGGCATTCCAACACCACCCGTTCCTTCGGGATATAATGGTGCAGGCATCTCATACTCAAAGATATGGACGGGATCAAAGTATGAAACTCTACCCGTATACAATTCGGTGCCTACCACATTCAATGCCGTAATCAATAAAAAATTCACCATTAAAACAGCAGATGTTGCCTATGGATGGGATGCAAATAAAAGTGGCATGCTACCTGCCACAATTGAATATAAAATCGACTGGGGGGATGGAACAACATCGACAGTAAATAGTAATACCCCAAATAACGGGAAAGAAATAACAGCTTCGCATATTTACAAACATTTAGGATACTACACTGTGCGAGTTTGTGCAAAATCGAAAATTTATGATGGGCTGTGGCACCCATATGCAGACTCTTGGAACGGAGGGTGGGGGCCATGGAGCCGTGGTACAGTTATCCATGTGGTAGATGCATTCAGAACTGGACCGAAAGCGCCATATGCAGGAAGCACTACTTTTTACACAGATAGCTCGGGCAAGGCAAAAATCACATTTAAAACATCCGCGTCCACATACGCGGGGAGCCAAATCAAATATGTGTTTTACTGGG
>JAADDK010000087.1 GCA_013154005.1 Methanobacteriota archaeon | reverse complement strand
TGCATCAAAGCCTTTACCCGAGATGAGAACCATATATGATGATTTAAACGGCAAAAATGGAGCATGGTAACTACCATTACGATCCTGTATGAACACCATAAAAGTATCATTACCTGTAACTTTGATTTTCGGAACTGGCCCAATATAGACGCTCACGTGTCTGCCCGCATATGGTTTGGGAAACCATGATGGGATGGTGGTATTGAGCCACATATCCGGGCCATAAGGGTAATCGGGGATGCCATCGCCGTCCACATCCGGCAACTTTTTACCATCCACTATCACATAACTTTCATTGTCTGGAATACCGTCATTATTGAAATCGTGGGGATACGGGTCAAATTTGTCAGGTACCGTGTCTCGATCAGAATCCACGAGAGTTCTTTTTATTATCTCGGGGATGACGTCCCCTGCCAGTATGGGGGCATATGTCTGGATATAGAAATACGTATCGTATCTTTTTATTTCTTTGAGGTCTATGTTTTCATGGATATAGTGAATGGCTGGTTGCACATCCCCGCGTGGATCAGATACGCCGCTTACGTTTCTCCAGTCACTGAAATTACCATCGATGCATATGCGCTTGAAACCACCAACTGCAATGCCGGTAACATTGTTAATTATGTTGACTGATGAGTCCTCTGAGGAAACACGAAAACCTATGCTTCCGGTACCTTGGGTTTTCACCTGAGTATCCAGGGTTATGTTTTTTGTGGCGGATATATTAACCCAGAAACCTTTGTTTACAGGAGTATTATGGTAAAGCACTCTAACGGTGTAGTTTAAGTTCTTTAACTCACCGAACGGGATTAGATGCAGGTGGAGTTCGGGCTTTCCGTAGGGGTATATGTGTATTTTCTCCATGGTGCTGAAGTATGTGGATGTAGAATTTTTCACAGTGTTTACATACACAAACGCACCACTTTTTCCAGGAGTAACCGGAATGTAACTTAAATCCTCACGCGCCCCCTCTTTTTCCACTACCATAAATTCAGGTACTTTGCTGCTATCTATATTTATCGAGGTTTCAATCTGGGAGCCTGATACACCCACAAGTGGGGTGGCATATGATATGAAAGCGGTCCAGTTATCGTTGCTGGTGCCGGTGTATCTGTAAATCCCCTTTTGGTGCACTGTGCCATTCCATCCGACGATACGAATCATATAATCTGCCCCGAGAGATCCTACAGAGTACCCCGTTGAGGAGTTATCGTCCGAATCTATGAATATGAATAACCCTTCGGGATTCTTGAAAAGCGTGTCCGCAAATCTGGCGTATATGTAGAGATTGCCCGCAATATAGTAGCCTTTAACCTCCTGTAATGCACCGTCGGAGGTTCCAAACGGATCGTATGCTCCTGCCACTCCTGACCAGTCGGAAAAATGACCATCTATCACTATTTCGTGTGCTGGAGCAAACAGAAAGATGGGAACGAGTCCGGAGATGAATATCACCAGGGCTATTAGAAGCACAGGAATTTTTGAGCGATGTGGAGGTGCTGGTGATATACCCAGGCCATTAACCACACCCCTACCGTTGACCAGACTGTTTCCATTCACCAGTCCACGTCTTAGTCTTCCTGGTGGCGTGTGTTTAACTTCACGTCTTTTAAGCGTAATGGCAGGTCTTGGGGCTTTTTTTGAGCTTCTCCTGCGTTTATTTTCCACCATAAGCTCTGCGGATATGATCATCTGCTCCGCCTGTTTTCGTCCCAGACCTGGAAGTATTTTCATTAAATCTTCTGGCTTCATACGTGCAATGTCACTTATGCCAATCTCCTTTTTTATGAGAGTTCTTCTGCGACTTGCACTCATATATGGAAGTTTAAAAAGCGGGTCATGAGAAATATCGGATTTTTGATGAGATTCTTCTATTTTTATCTCGGCGGCAATTATTATATCTTCGGCATCAGCTCTTCTCAGGTGCGGAATTAATTGCATAAGTTCTTCTGGACTCATCTCTGCAATTTTTTTGAAAGTCATGTTTTTTTCGTGAAGGAGCTGTGCCCTTTTTTGTCCAATATGTGGGAGCATTCTCAGTTCATCGCCGCCGCTTTTTTTCTTCATTTTTTTAAGCACTTCTTTTCTTGCAAGTGCGATGATGGACCTTGCCAGCTCCTGAGATACAAAAAGTTCCTGAGCAAGTTCTTCGGGACTCATATCCGCTATTCTAAGTAATCGCAGGCCCTTTTTCTTCATTTCGGCTATGTATCTCTTTGCTTCCTCGTCCCGATTCATCTAGTATATCGTCTCATCACTCATCAAATAAAAAATTATCGGGGTATGTATCCATTTTCTGGGGAAATATAGAATTAAAAATCCTAAAAATAGTATATGCGAGAGTTCATGAGAATGTTTTTAATCCTGTATGTATATTGGAATGGTATGACCTACATTGAGTTAAATTACGAACCTAAAGAGAGCGATTTTCTGGTGTGGTTCTACGCGGAACCTCCGGCGGGGAAAGATATGAGGTATGTGGCTGACCGTATTGCCGAAGAGTCTTCGATTGGTACATGGACTGACTTGAAAACGCTGCTGCCGGAGATCTGGGAAAAGCTGAGGGCGCGGGTTTACGAAATAGATGAGAAAAATCGGTATGTGAAAATTGCGTATCCCCTACATCTGTTTGAAGTGGAGAACATGCCTGCGATTCTTGCAAGTGTGGCGGGAAATGTATTCGGTATGAAAAGTGTGGAGAATCTGAGAGTTTTAGATTTCAGATTTCCGAAAGAGCTTATTGAAAGATACGAAGGGCCTCAGTATGGTGTTGATGGTGTCAGAAAGATGACTGGCGTGTCAGACAGACCTTTTCTCGGCACAATAATCAAGCCTAAAATAGGGTTGCCTGCAAAGATGCATGCGGACGTGGCCTACGAGGCATGGGTTGGAGGACTGGATATTGTGAAAGATGATGAAAATTTAGCATCACAGGATTTTAATAGGTTTGAAGATCGTCTGTCACTAACGCTCGAGAAGAAGGACCTTGCAGAAGAGGAAACGGGAGAGAAGAAGATTTATCTGGTGAATATAACCGCGCCCTATGCTGAAATGATTCGGCGTGCTGAGCTGGTTGAGGATATAGGTAATGAATTTGTAATGGTTGATGTCGTTATAGCGGGTTTCTCCGCGGTGCAGAGCTACAGGCAGGAAGGTTTTCCGATGGCCATCCATGCGCATCGGGCTATGCACGCAGCTATAACCAGAAATCCAAGACATGGTATGACTATGCTATCACTTGCAAAGGTGTACAGACTTATGGGTGTGGATAATTTGCATATCGGTACTGCGGTGGGCAAGATGGAAGGCAGCGCTGAGGAAATTAGTGGTATCCGTGAGGAAATTCAGCTCGAAGACGTGCCGGAAAAAGAGGGAAGATTTGAGCAGAAATGGTACGGTATGAAACCCGTGCTCGCTGTTGCATCTGGTGGACTGCATCCCGGACATGTACCCGCGGTGGTGGATATACTCGGCCGAGATATTGTTATTCAGGCAGGTGGCGGCGTGCACGGGCATCCGGACGGTACGCGGGCCGGTGCGAAGGCGATGCGCCAGGCACTGGAAGCCACCATGCAGGGCATTGGGCTGGAAGAGTATGCAAAGGAGCATACTGAGCTGAGAAAGGCACTGGAAAAGTTCACTCACAAATCCTAATTTTTTTGCATTTTTCATAAGAATTTAAATGCTGTGAATTTTCTTGGAGAATATAAGGTGGCTGTGTTTGGTAGCCGTGATGCTACTGATATTTTCCGTGAAGATTTTGGAGATTGTAGATCCACAATGGGACAATATAAAAAATTATATTTGAAATGAAACGTATGTATCTGCTGACTAAAGGTTGAGTGCCGTGTAGACGATATCTGCCTTGGTGATTATACCCACAATTTTATCCTGCTCTTCCACTAATAATGCAGGATAATCTCTAAGTAGTGGTAATATACAGTAAATCGAAGTATCTCTTCTAACCACAGGCGGGGGATTACTCATTAATCTTGCTATTTCAAAGTTTTGAATATCCTTTCCGTATTTGGCGTAGCCGGAAACTATATCTGACTCAGTAAGGATGCCTGTTATTTTGCCGTTTCTGGTTACTGGAATCTGGCTTATCGCATAGTATTTCATCAAATCTGCAGCTTTACGAACCGGCTCGCACTCCTCCAGAATTACCACATTTGTTGACATAATATGGTCAACAATCTGGTCTTTTGCAATAATTTCTGCATCTTCCAGAGCATTAAATATTTTTCTGGCCAATTCATAGTCTGGAGATAGTGCACCTGATTCTATATTTTTAATTAGCTCTTCAGACACTCCGGCAATGCTTGCAAGTTCCTCTACGCTTAACCCGAGTTTTTTTCTTCGGATTGCGATATCAGTAAGCGGGGGAAGCATAATTGGATATATGGAAAATGTGTACTTATTATTATCGGAGTCTCTTCATTTTCCGGGGTATATGAGGTTATACGCCACAGTTATTTGGCACAATTGAGACGTGCTTTCTTGTTTATATTGCTTTGGCCATATACGGTCCCAGCCTCTCGTATCCCAGTTTGCGATAGTAGTTGCGCACGCCCACCCCGCTTATCACAACAACTCTGCTCATTCCCCATTCCTCGCGGGCAATTCTTTCCGCTTCTTGCATCAGCTCCCGGCCATATCCTCTGTGCTGCCATCCTTCTTTGTTTCTTTCGCCCACAGGCACTTCCCTGCCGAACACTTTTACTTCGCGCACTATTGCTGCATTTAACATCTCCGGCCGATGTGCATATTCGCTGGGCTCTCTGAGCCTGAGAAATGCGGCGATTGAATCGTAACTCTCATCCTCGTACGAGAGAAATACCTCTTTGCCCGCCGATGCGTTGTAATCTCTGCGCATGAGCTCGAAATGCTCACCGCCTTTGCGCCCCACCTCTCTGCATCTTATTTCCGGGCACCGTATTCCTCGTTTTTCCAGCTCTTTCATAACTATGGCTCGCAGGTCCCCGCGCTTCACGCCCGCATCAATAAACTTTGCCGGGATGTCTCGCTGAATCCGCTGAATTCTTATCCATGGCGGCACGATGCTTATTACCCTGACCAGGAGTTCGACCATCTCCTCGAGGGTGTACGGCTCGTACTCGCCGCGTTTCCACATTTCGTAGAGTTCCGTGCCCTTAACCACAAGGGTAGGATAAATTTTGAGCATGTCCGGCTTGAAATCGCTGTCGGTGAATATTTTTTTAAACGCTTCAAAATCTCGCCGAGGGTTGCTGCCGGGCAGGCTGGGCATCATGTGGTAATTGATTTTAAACCCTGCATCCTTCGCCAGGCGTGTGGATTGGATGCTCTCTTTTATTGTGTGTCCTCGTTTTACAAACTTTAATATATCATCGTAAACCGTCTGTATGCCCAGCTCCACGCGCGTGGCACCGAGCCGAAGCGCAAAATCTATTTCTTTTTCCATGAACCAGTCGGGGCGCGTCTCCACGGTCAGCCCGATGCACCGGTTCTTTGCGTTTTCGTTTAATAACTGTGCTTCTTCCAGCGTCTCTGCGTCGATTTCGTTCATTGCATCGAATGCGCGTTTAACGAACCATTCCTGATACTTGCGCGGGCGTGCGGTGAATGTGCCACCCATAATAATCAGGTCTATTTTGTCGGTGTTATGACCAATTGCATTTAACTGTTCGATTCGAGCCCGTGTTTGCAGATACGGGTCGAAATTATGCTGCGCCGCGCGGAGTGCCGCAGGCTCATGTCCGGTGTAGCTTTGAGCGGTGCCGTTATCCGGACCTCCGGGGCAGTATATGCATTTTCCGTGCGGGCATGGAAACGGAGAGGTCATAATCGCCACAATGGCCACTCCGCTTAGTGTTCGAGAAGGTTTCTTTACAAGAATGGTGTTGTACCTTTCTTTCAGCTCTCGGGGCAGTGCTCGAAGTATATCCGAGTTTCGGGGCATGGATATCCCGTATTTTTTCGCGAGTTTGTTTTTCCAGCGCTCTAAATCACTTTTATTTTTAATTTTTCCGTTTCGAAACAGTTCCTCAATTTCTCTGAAGAAATCCACGCTTGCTCATTGATCATAGGGATTTAATTTTTTCCATGACTTTCTTATGCACCGCACTGTAAACCTTGCTCAGCTCCTGGTTACCGTTTATATGAATAAAACCGTATTCATCGGCAATTTTAATAAATACGTCCTGCACCTCACGGAGAAATTCAACCTTTTCAAATTTTTCTTTTTTTTCACGGCCGTATATTCTGCGTATTCCTTCTTCAGGATCAACTGTAATCAGGAACACCAAATCAGGGTCAAATCTCATGGGTGCATATATCTTTCTGAACCAGTCTAAAGCCCCTGAAATTCCGAGTTTTTCCTTTAGTTGAACACTTTGATACGCGAACGTAGAATACACGTAGCGGTCACATATTATTATTTTGTCTCCATTTTTCTTTAACTCTTCAATGTGCTCTGCCCTGTCTGCAAAGAACAGTAGCGCCTGTGTGAATCCGTTTTTTTCTTCTTCTATTGCACGGCGAACATCCTTTCCAATCCAGGTGTTTGTTGGCTCCTGTGTTAGAAATACACTGTAACCTTGCGATTTCAGCTCATCTGCAAGTTTATTTGCAATGGTAGTCTTCCCAGTGCCGTCTATGCCTTCCAGAACTATGAACATCGGAGGGGAAAAGAAATAATTTGATAAAAACCTTCACACTTCAATATTTTCTATCTTCAGATCCATGAGTTCCAGAGGTTTATCAACATCGATTCCCTGATGTATTGCCCATTTTCTTATACTGTGCACCAGCAGGTGTGCACCCAGCTTCGCCAGCGGTGCAAACATCAAAAAGGCCGGATTTCCTCGGGTAACCAGATGCAGGCCATGGTCCACTTCCCATGCGAGATGCCGCCACGCATGGTAAATGTGCAGTATTCTGCCCTTAGTTAGATGCTCGGTCATATCAAATCCTTTGTTATCTTTAAGTGCCGCCATGGGAACAAACGCCAGAGGAGTTACAGTAAAATGTGCTTTTTCTCCAAGTTTATCGTGCAGTTTTTTCTCCATGGTGAGAATCAACCGGGCAGTATCTATTTCGTCTTCCTCCGTTTCCCACGGCAGCCCTACTATACTTGTGTATGCGGGAAACCAGTAGAATTTGTTAAACGCGTAGGTACCGTTGAGGAGCACCCATGGCCATTCTTCTGCGGTGTAGGGCTTCATTTTGTTGTTTGCAATCTTTTTTATCAGTTCCGATGAGGCGGTTTCGAATCCTACCTGTATTCCCACCCACTTATGCATATTTGCATGGTTAAGTTCCGCAACCCGTTTTAGTATTCTGGGCGCGGCCAGAGCGCCTGCAGCAGTGCCATGGGTTGGATTTGCGTATTCTACTCTTTTAAGGACTTCTTCAAACAGATTGATTACCGCCTCTTCATTGGGATAGAAATTTTTGTGATCTTCTACCATATAATTGAAAATGTCCTCGCTGTGCAACCAGGCGCTTTTTTGACCCGCACGAACGTTAACCTCAATTTCTGCGAGAATTTTTTCTATCGGGTAAAATCTGGCTGTGCGCAGATTGGGTGCGCAGAATCTGCATCCCCGTCCGCATCCGCGCATCACTTCGACCATACCTTTGAATGTGGGGTTAATTATATTCGGAATCTCCTCAAGTTTGGGCCATGTTTTCACGTGAATGAACTTTTCAGCACTTCCGCTTTCTATGTCCCTGAATATATTACCTATTACGTGGTCTGTTTCGCCGATTACCACATGGTCAACTTTTAATTCGTCTGTGATATTCGGTCTAGCTTCCAGCTGCCATGCACCAGGTCCCCCCACTTCTATTTTGAATTTGTACCCTTTTTTAGCACGATAATCGCGGATTCTCCGGAGCATAGATGTGAATTTATACTTTGTGTAAGATGTGAGTTTTCCGCCATCGGTGAACATCATTGTAACGGGACCAAGTCCATATGGGTCCATGGTGTTTATTCCCACAATGGTGGTTTTGGAGTCTATAAACTGCTCAACGTGTCGGGGATGTGCCACCACAACATCTTTAAACTCATCACGCAGCAATGCACTTTCTACTTTTCTGAGTCCATATGGAGCAAATGTTAAACGGCCCTGGTCATCGGGAACCTGAGAATCCAGAAGATTGTATATTGGCCTGGGCACTCTCTCCACGGGTGCACATCCCAGAAAATCCAGAAGTGGAATGTGCCTGTATGTGCTGGTCAGCGTTTCATCTGCGGTCAGAACAATCCTTGCCATGCTTATCACCTCCTGTCTCAGAAAGTATTTGAAGTATTCGCTCAATTTTATTTTCGGCTTCTATTGCCTTCGCTTCAATGCTTCTGAGCATTTCGAGTTTCTTCCCGCTGAGTTCTTCTAACGTTAGGTCTATCTCCCGGCGCAGTGCGGGAAGCCAGTGTGACTGGAGATCTCGCAAAATCTCGTTAAATATTCTTAGCAGGTCCACATCTGATGCGTAAAGGTAGGTTTTTCCGGTTTTTACCCTTTTAACCATATGTAGATTCATCAAACGGTGCAGCGCCATGGTCACTCCAGATAAGCTCTTGTTCAGATTTTCAGCAACCCGCGTTGCACTTACTGGCTCACTTGAAATTATGAGTTCTGATAGAACAAGCGCGTCTATCTCCCGTATCCCCACTCTCAGAAATATTCCGGATAGTGCGTGACGTACTCTGCTCATGGGGTCATTCACATAATTCATATTTTTGTGAATAGTCAGAAAAATTTAAATTTTTCCGTT